>JBOHVJ010000524.1:0-3300 GCA_050735075.1 Binatia bacterium | reverse complement strand
CGGGTATGTTAACAGGTCGTACTGGACGGGGCCAGAAGCCTCATCCTCTTGCTCGCTTGGGACAGATTCTATTTCTATCTCTGATACAATTCCTTCCTGCTGTTCGTTAGCCATAAAAGCTTTTCCTTTCTGTCATCGAAGCCTTCACTGACCGTTGAGCTCCGGCCCCTATTTGATCTGCATAGGCTGGGTCAGGGCGTCCACTGACAAGTAGTAATGTTCCACCTTCTTTACCTGCCTGCGCCGTGCCCTGCGCGGCAGGCAGGCTTCATGCCACGGGAAGCGGGTGGGGTCTTTGATCTGATGCTGGAGATTGGGCTGTGATCTGCAGCGGAAAATCCTCATAAGTGACTAACTTCTATTATTCTCTTTGCTCCATCTCGGTTAGGATGCGAGCGATGGCAGAGGTTAGCGGAGGAAGATCTTGGCGCACGGTCTCGAACACTCGCTTAAGATCTACCCTGAAGTACTCATGGATAACTATGTCCCTCATTCCTGCCATCATCTTCCACGGTACTTCAGGATATCGGTTCTGAACCGACTTGGGGACCTTTTTGACGGCCTCCCCGATGATGGTTAGGGCTCGCACCACGGCAATTGGGTTTTCTCGTCGCTCCTGAAAGTCTCGTAGCTCAGCCCTTCAACAAACTGCGAGGCTTTCTCGCAAGCTTCCAGAATATCTCGAAGATAGTCGGTGTATACTCGTTTGGACTTCACACAAACACGACCTCTTCAAGTATGTGTTTGCCGATAGCTGGCTTGAGGGCCCGTTTTTCCACCAAGTCCACCTTCACTTTCAGGAGATCACTTAGAAAATCTCTGAGTTCTACAAACTGAAACAGCGTTAACGTGCCATTATCGAACTCTACCAATATATCAAGGTCGCTACGCTTCCGCTGCTGTCCACGTATATAGGACCCGAAGATGCCCATGGCTCTCACCCCATAGCGCTCTCGGATCTCAGGAAGATGCCGTTTTAGAACAGAAATCAATTCATCCAGGGTATGATTTCGCTGACTTTTTGGTTCCTTCCTGCTCACCCGGAATCCCCCCCTTAGACCCTAAAAACTTCCTGGTCCTATTCCGCACTCCACCTATTCACTACTCTTGATTGTCGGATCCCCCGGAAACCGCGTATCTCAAGTCGTCGAATTCTTGGCATGGTCTCTGATCCCCTCTCTAAGGGCGCTCAAAATTGCTTGTACATCCGCCAAACGCCCCTCCTTCCACAAGGACTGAATACGGGCGAAAACCTCTTGAGGTATGGATTCATCAGACCTTAGTTTCTCTAAAAACTTGGCTACGATTCGTTCCTCTACGGTCAAGGAATCATTCATGGAAGCGCCTCCCTCTGGAATACAAGGACCAAGTCCCTAACACTTTAAGCGCCATTTTACTCCTTAACAAAGCTCCCGTCATTAGCCATTTGCATCCGTCTTCATTACGCAGCCAGCTACTACCTATCATCTGACTGGGCTCCGGTACTGCTCTGGCTTTTCCCGTACCTGCATCGGTTGAGTCAAAGCGTCCACGGACAAGTAATAATGCTCCACCTTTTTAACTTCATGCCATGGGAAGCGGGCAGGATCTTTGATTGGTTCCTGGAGCTTCGATTCTGAATTGCAGTTTGTGACGATGTAGAGCCAGTAACAGTCGCGGCGGTCTTCGGCGACACGGCGCTCGTTTGACGAAAATACTTTAATGCCCATATCTCGCTGCCGTTTCACTTACGAGAAAACCAATCCGACGCCGCTTGGGTGACGGAGGCGCCATGAGTTCTCGGATGGCATCAAAGACCACCTTAAACTGAGCGTCGTATTTCTTTTCCAGAGCGGCGAGCTTGCGCGCCAGCTCTTCGTTGGAGGCTAGCATCCGACGCAACCGGACGAAGGTCCGCATGATTTCTACGTTCACCTGAATTGCCCGCTTGCTCCGAAGGACGCTGGAAAGCATCGCCACCCCTTGCTCGGTGAACGCATAAGGGAGGTATCGGCGGCCTCCCCAACTTGAGGTCGCAAATTGCGACCTCAAGTTTGAGGCGTCGATTTGGCGCATTAGATTCCCGAACTCTTCTCTGGTGAGTTGGAAAATAAAATCGTCGGGAAAGCGATCTCGATTTCGCCTGACTGCCTCGTTTAATCTTTTGGCGCTGACCCCATAAAGCCTCGCGAGGTCGGCATCCAGCATAACCTTGTGCCCACGAACAAAGAGGATAGCGTTTTCGATTCGCTCGGCTGGAACAATGGAACTACGGTCAGGCCTAGTCACTTTCTTTCTCCATAAGCTCCCGGTTCTTCACGCACTTGCATCGGTTGGGTCAGCGCATCCACTGAAAGGTAATAGTGCTCCACCTTCTTGACTTCGTGCCATGGAAAGCGGGCAGGGTCCTTAATGTCCATATCTCGCTGCCGTTTCGCTCACGAGAAAACCAATCCGCCGACGCTTGGGTGACGGAGGCGCCATGAGTTCTCGGATCGTATCGAAGACGACTTTAAACTGGACGTCGTATTTCTTTTCCAGCGTCGCAAGCTTGCGCGCCAGCTCTTCGTTGGAAGCGAGCAGTCGCCGCAAGCGGACAAAGGCCCGCATGATTTCTACGTTCACCCGAATCGCCCGCTTGCTCCGAAGTACGCTGGAAAGCATCGCCACCCCCTGCTCGGTGAAGGCGTAGGGCCGATACCGGCGTCCACCTCTCTTGTTTGAGGTCACAATTTGTGACCTCAAAGTGCGGAACTCGTGATCGGTGAGCTGAAACATGAAATCGGGCGGGAACCGATCTTTGTTCCGTCTTACGGCTTGGTTAAAAACCTTTGTAGAAACGCCATAGAGCCCAGAAAGGTCACGATCCAACATGACCTTGTGACCTCGGATGAAAAGGATGGCTCGCTCGATACGCTCGGCTGGAACCAGAAAAGGCCTAGGTGCCATAGCTATGCTCTTCCCCCATACGGGGTAGGTTTCTCACTCACCTGCATCGGCTGTGTCAGGGCATCAACGGAAAGATAGTAGTGCTCCACCTTTTTAACCTGCCTGCGCCGCGTGCGTCGCGACAGGCAGGCTTCATGCCAGGGAAAGCGGGCAGGATCTTTGATTGAGCCATGGATCTCAGGCCTCATGCCGCTTGCTCCACCTTGAGTTCTTCAATCCGCCTGGCGGGCGGCAGACAGGCGACAGGGGTGGCCTTATCTTTTTGATCGTGAGAAGGAAAGCACCAAAAAAGAGCATGGATTACGGACGTTCTTCAGGCTTGTTCTTCAGCGCTTCCTCTATGTCAATATGCCCGTCCCTAATAGCCATACA
>JBOHVJ010000523.1:0-2800 GCA_050735075.1 Binatia bacterium | reverse complement strand
CCCCAACCCCCAAGCGGTGGGGTCCTGCTCGAAGCCAAGAGACGTCCGATACTAAACTAACTCAAAGAGGATAGACGTACCAGGTTGAGTTCCTTGGGGCAGAGAAGTAGTGGCCCATCGGCTCCCGCTGAGGGCAGGGTCCCACCGCGTCCGAGTCTCCCCCTTAATTTTTGCTGCTTCCTAATTCTTTTTAAACTCTAGTTGCCTTGAATCCAGGAATTGTTAAGATGGAGCGGCCTCTGTGTACAAAGAAGATACCATAGCCGCAGTGGCCACGCCTGCAGGTGAAGGTGGGGTGGCGATCGTGCGAGTGAGCGGGCCGGATGCGGAGCGGATCGCCAAGGAAATCTTCTCCCGTAGCGGCGGGAGGAATGGTGCCCTGCGTTCTCATACACTTCACTATGGGACCATCCACGACCCCAAAAGCGGAGCGCTCCTGGACGAAGTCTTGCTAACATTAATGCGAAAACCGCGCAGCTACACAGGCGAGGATGTCGTGGAGGTGCATTGCCACGGAGGCCCCTTCCTGGTACGCGAGGTATTGGCGCTTATCCTCTCTCGTGGTGCACGCCACGCCGAGCCCGGAGAGTTTACAAAGAGGGCCTTTCTCAACGGCCGTCTCGATCTGGCGCAGGCAGAAGCCGTGCTTGATCTGATCCGCGCGCGAACGGACAAGGGGATGCGGTTGGCTTTGGGGCAGGTGCGTGGTGAACTCTCCAAGTGGGTCGGAGAGCTGCGCGAAGAGCTTCTCGATATCCTGGTTCAGGTCGAGGCGGCGATCGATTTTCCCGAGGAGGAGATCGAGTTGCTACAGAGGGAGGAGTTGGCGGCAAAAATTGAGGCCCTGAGGAAGAAAATAGCAGGACTTATTGTCAGCTACGAGTGGGGCAGGCTCTTTCGTGAAGGGGCAAGGGCGTGCATTGCTGGCCGGCCCAACGTTGGGAAATCCAGTCTTCTTAACGCGCTCCTTGGAGAGGAGCGGGTGATCGTTACACCGGTGCCAGGAACTACTAGGGACGTTGTTGAAGAGAGCATTAATCTGGGTGGTCTGCCAGTGGTTCTCTGGGATACGGCAGGCATCCGGGAGACCCACGATCAGGTGGAAAGGATAGCGGTTGACTTCTCCCTCAAGCGCCTTAAGGAAGCTGAGGCGGCCTTGGTTGTATTGGATGGATCATGTTCCTTGAGCGCGGGAGATCGTGCTATTCTTGCGGCCGTGAAAGGCAAAAAAGTTTTGGTAGTCATCAACAAAAACGATCTTCCCCAGAAACTAGAGATGAAAGAAGTGACAAAAGCCGGGCAGAAAGAAGTGGTCTCAGTCTCAGCGAAAGAGGGAATAGGACTAGACGATCTCAAACATGCCTTGCGGCAACTTCTCTTAGGTGCTCAGAGTGAGCCGCCCATTGTAGTTACGAACTTGCGTCATAAGGCGGCACTGGAAAGAGCAGAGGAGAACCTCTCACAAGCAGTTAAAGTGTTGAGAGAGGGCTCATCCCCTGAGATCGTGGCCGTGGACCTTCAGGAAGGCAAGGAGGGGCTTGAGGAGGTGATAGGAGCAGTTACTAATGATAATATTTTAGAACGTATTTTTAGCCAATTTTGTCTTGGAAAATAACAAATTAGATCTTAGTCATAAGAGTAGGGGGTTTCCAAGGGCTGTTTGCTGACACCTGAGGGCTAAAATGTTTCACGTGAAACAACTATGAATAGCAAAGAAAAAGTCTATGATGTTATCGTCGTAGGTGCCGGCCATGCGGGCATTGAAGCTGCCTTGGCGGCCGCCCGAATGGGCCGTAAGACCCTAATGCTGACTTTGAACCTGGACCACATCGGTCAGATGTCGTGTAACCCTGCCATAGGGGGAATTGGTAAGGGTCACCTGGTAAAGGAAATTGATGCCCTTGGCGGTGAGATGGGGCTAGCCATTGATGAGACAGGAATTCAGTTCCGCATACTCAATACCAAGAAGGGACCGGCAGTCCGTGCCTCCCGTGCTCAGGCGGACAAGGCATTATACCGCCAAAGGATGAAACGAGTTCTTGAAAATTGCTCTAATCTCACCCTGCGCCAGGGGAGCGTGGAGCGTCTGCTTGTCGAAAGAGGAGGGGTGAAAGGAGTTGAGACTCAGATAGGGGAAGTTTTTTATGGCCTAAGAGTAATCCTCACAACCGGTACTTTTCTTAAAGGACTCATTCATGTGGGAGATAAGAACTATTCTGCAGGCAGGGCTGGCGATTTTGCTGCCCAAGGTCTAAGCGATTCTCTTAAAGAGTTTGGCTTTAAGGTTGGTCGGCTTAAGACAGGCACCTGTCCCCGTCTGGATGGCCGCACTATCGACTATTCTAAGTTGCAGGTTCAGTATGGAGACAGTCCTCCAATTCCCTTCTCTTTCTCAACCGAGAAGATTACCCAAAAGCAGATCCCTTGTTACATTACCTATACGAATGCTCGCACCCACGAGGTTATTCGCTCCGCCCTGCATCGCTCGCCTATGTATTCGGGCATCATTAAGAGCCGTGGCCCACGTTATTGTCCCTCGATTGAAGATAAAGTGGTTCGTTTTTCTGACAAGGAGAGACACCAAATATTTCTCGAGCCCGAAGGCTACGATACGGTTGAGGTCTACCCCAATGGACTATCTACGAGCCTTCCCCTAGATGTCCAACTTGAGATGGTACATGCGATCGTGGGACTGGAACAGGCTGAGATCATGAGGCCAGGCTATGCGATTGAGTATGACTACTTTGAGCCCACACAGCTCTATCCGTCTCTTGAGACAAAGCTAATTAGAGGGCTTTAC
>JBOHVJ010000522.1:0-9541 GCA_050735075.1 Binatia bacterium | reverse complement strand
CGATTACCCAGCCCTCAGACAAATGCACGCCGCCTCCTGCCTGGTGGCTGATGAGGAGACCCGGCCGTGGAGAGGGGTGTGCACGAAGACAGAGACAGAGACAAAAACAGTGCCTCTCGAGACATCGCTGGAGCGCTCAGTCCCTCTGGACGAGGACATCATCAAGCGCGGCTCCACGCGCCATTTTGCGCGCACAGCGATTAGCTTCGCGGAGCTTTCCACTATACTGGATCATTCTACACGTGGGATTCCGGCGGACTTTCTGGAAGGGGCCGAGACAAGTCTCCTGGATCTCTATCTTATTGTTAATGACGTTGAAGGGCTGGATCCAGGATCCTATTATTTCTCGCCTACTCAGAAAAGACTTGAGCTGCTCCAGGGAGGCTCCATGCGTCACGAAGCCGGTTATCTCTGTTTAGAGCAAGCCTTGGCCGCCGATGCCAGCGCAGTGGTCTTTTTTCTCTCTGATCTCAATCGAGCTTTAGAAAGATTCGGCAATCGGGGCTACCGGGCAGCCCAGCTCGAGGCCGGGATCATCGGGGGTAAGCTCTACCTCACGGCTTACTCTCTTGGGCTGGGGGCGAGCGGCCTTACCTTTTATGACGATGATGTGGTGAAATTTTTCTCCCCTCACGCCGAGGGTAAGGATGCTATCTTTGTCGTTGCGCTGGGGAAAGCGGGAAGGCTAAAAGGTTAAAGGGTTACTGTTAATCGTTCGAAGGTCTGCTTCGGAGTGATAAGTGGCAATTCGCATAACACGAGTATATACCCGCACAGGGGATAAGGGAGAGACTGCATTGGTAGGGGGGAAACGGGTGCCTAAGGATTCCCCCAGGATCGAGGCCTACGGGACCATCGATGAGCTCAACTCGATCGTGGGGCTAGCGCGGGTCTTCAATGAGGAGAGGCTTAAGGAAGGCGAGGCACACCGCTTCCTCGATGAGGTCTTGCGTAAGATCCAGGATGAGCTCTTCGACTTGGGCAGCGAGCTCGCAACTCCCTCAGATTTGACCTATGAAGGTATGTATCGCGTGGGGGAAAAGGAAGTCAAAAGCATCGAGGGGATCATTGATGAGTGCCAGAAGGATCTCGAACCGCTCAAATCCTTTGTCCTTCCAGGAGGGGGAAGGATCGGGGGCTATCTCCATCAGTGCCGCACGGTCTGCCGGAGGGCCGAGCGGGAGATCTTGCGGCTCTCGCGGGTGGAGGAGATTAGCGAATGGCCTCTCAAGTATGTGAACCGTTTGAGCGATCTCTTTTTTGTTCTCTCGCGCTGGGTGGGAAAGCATATGGGGGAAAAGGAATATCTCTGGCAGAGAGGGTTGGAGGAAAAACCGAAAAAAAGACAGAGATAGAGACAGAGACAGGGAGGGGTTTATGGATTTGTTAAGAGGGAGGAGGGGTGTAGTCTTCGGCGTTGCGAACGATAGGAGTATCGCCTGGGCGATTTCTCAAGCGCTCCACGAGGAAGGAGCGGAGCTCGCCTTCACCTATGCCGGAGAGATTTTGGAGAAGCGGGTGAGACCGTTGGCAGAGGGGATCGGGGCGAAAATCATTCTCCCTTGTGATGTGACCAAAGATGAAGAGATCGCCCGAGTCTTCGAGACCCTCCGACACGAATGGGGCTCCCTGGACATCCTGATCCACGCCATCGCTTTTGCCGCCAAAGAGGATCTCTCTAATCCCTACATCCAAACCAGTCGCCAGGGATTTCACTTGGCCCTGGACGTGAGCAGCTATTCTTTGGTTGTCTTGGCGCGTCAGGCGGCCCAGCTCATGGAGGGGCGGAAGGGTTCCATCCTGACGATGACTTACATGGGGTCGGAGAAAGTTGTTCCCAACTATAACGTTATGGGTGTGGCCAAGGCGGCCCTGGAGGCGAGCGTTAGGTATTTGGCGTATGATCTCGGGCCCAAGGGGATCAGGGTCAATGCGATCTCCGCAGGGCCCATAAAGACGCTTGCGGCAGCCGGTATTGCCGGTTTTAAGGAGATGCTGCATTACAGTGGTGAGCGGGCGCCGCTCAAGAGGAACATCGACGCGGACGAGGTGGCGCGCACGGCGCTCTATTTGGTGAGCGACATGTCCAGCGCCGTTACCGGAGAGATCATCCATGTCGACGCAGGCTATAATATTATGGGGATGTGAAGTTGTAGCCCGCCCGGGAGTATCTTTCCGGGCCGATGCAATACACTCGTCTTACGCTCGACGATTATTACGCTTGAACCTTCTCGTCCGGTGCATCGGTCCTTCAAGACACCCCCGGGCGGGAGACTGTGTCGCAATTAGCCGTCCGCCCTTCGAGAGCCTCAGGACGAACGGCTAAGTCTTTGAATTTCGGAGTGTCACCATCCGTTCGTGGTGAGCGTGTCGAACCATGAACGGAATTGCGACACAGTCTCCGAAAGAGGACGAATGTAGACATTTTGGATTTTGGATTGCCGATTTTGGATTAAGGAAATCGGAAAAACTATGACTCGCGCGAAGACGCGAAGGCCGCCAAGGAATGACAACAAAAAAATTCGCAACCCAAAATCCGAAATCCCAAACAATTTTAAATGACGCCCAAATACAAAGTTTCAAACAGCTCTGTTTCGGATTTCGGGCTTCGGATTTCAGATTTTGATTGGTGATTGTTTGGCGTCTTGGCGCGATGAAAAAATGGATCGTACGACTCAGCATAAAATGTTAGAGATAAATTCTCACATTTCGGAATCTAAGCGCCTAAAATAGTGGAAGGAGACTGTCATGGCGATTAAAGGGATTACGCCTCAAGAGGCGCACGAGCTGCTCCAGAAAGAGCCAAACTGTGTCTATATTGACGTCCGCACGGTGCGGGAATTTGCCGCTGGCCATCCACAGGGTGCGCTTAATGTTCCAGTTGCCTTTCCTGACCCGGCTCAAGGGATGGTCATGAATCAGGACTTTATCAGCGTCGTGGAAGCAAATTTTTCTAAAGATAAGAAGATCATTGTCGGCTGCCAGGCTGGCCCCCGCTCAGATGCGGCCGCTAGGCTGCTACAGGAGGCAGGCTACCAGGATGTTTCCAGCATGGAGGGAGGATTTGGCGGGATGCGCGACCCTTTCGGACGGGTCATCGCCCCAGGTTGGTCCAGCCTGGGTCTGCCGGTGAGCCAGGAGAATAGCGAAGGCGTGAGCTACGAGTCGTTGGCAGCAAAAGCGAAAACATAGAATACAGAATTCATGCTTCGACTAAGCATGACCGGAAAATTATCCCTGTGGTGAGTTCATCGAACCAAATGGTTTCATGACCTCCTCCGTTCGTCCTGAGCCGGTCGAAGGGTAAACGGAGAGTTTTCAACGGTCCGTGAGAAATACTGACTACTGGATTCTGCCTTTATGGTTTCCAGCCGCTAGCTTTGAGATCCTCGTTAACCTTGCGGATCAAGCGGAAATCGAAGATATCCGTTACCGCGATCTCCCTCTTCACTCCGGTGGTCTTCTTCATGTCATCAATGAATCCCTGCAACACCTTTTCCGACGTCACCCCTTCGCGCAGCATGCTTTTGCTCTCGATGTCATAGATGAGGGAGGCGAGCTCGCGGTCCTTTAACCTTAATATCTCCATCATGTAAGTTATGGATTGCTCCCGTTTCGTCAGGAAATAGTGGTGTCCTTTATGGCTTGCCCGCAAAAATTTGCCTATTTTCTCCGGACTCCTCTTAATCCTATCGTCGGTCGTAGCGAGCCCTCCCTGAAGGAAGACAGTATAATCGGAAGCTTTAGCCAGGCTGAGGAATCCCTCTTTCTGGGCCCTGACATTTGACGTCGGGGCGAGAAGCGTCCCAGAAATCGCCTTCCCTTTCATTGCCATGAAGCGGACATCTTCGCCCCCCATAACGATCAAGTTCACATCCTTTGCCGGGTCAATGCCGTTTTTGCGTAAGATCTCTCGCGTGACCACAGCTAGTGAACCTTCGGGAGACATGATCCCTATAGTGGTTCCCTTCAATTGGGCAATGGACTTGATTTGCGGTTGGACAATCAATTCCCAAGAAGGTTTGTCTTGAATCACGGTGAGAACCTTGAGGGGAACACCTCTGACTGCTCCAGCCAGGGCGCTTCCGGCATTGGTAAATAAATCCACCTCTCCGGCGAGCGCCGTCTTGATGGCGATCTCGCCGCGCACGTTAAGGAGTTCGACATTGAGCCCTTCTTCTTTGTAATAGCCCTCCTTCTGGGCTACGACTTGGTAAAACACCCCCGTGCCCATGGTGGGATAGGCGACACGGACATTTTCCAGGGCGAAAGAAGGAAGGGTGGAGTATTGTAGGAGAATTACGGCGGCCAAGAAGATTGAGCCTATTCTCTCCAGCATCTTAGTAACCTCCTATCTCCTCCCCCTCGGCCGGCCTTGGGGGTGTCTTGAGGAGCCGATGCACCGAATCTTGAAAAGTTCAAGACATTCCAGTCTCAGCCACAATACACATTGGCTGATCGGCCAAAGCTTTGTGGCGGAGTTCAATAGGTTTAAAGCGTTTCGAACTACTTGAACGCTTTGAACGCATTCCTGTGAGCGTAACCCGAAGGTCATGTGGCACGCCAGGGCGTTAGGCGCCGGTCCACTGACTGGATCAGGGCAAGGACCGCCACCGCCAGCAGGACGATCGTCAGGATCGTGGCGAAGAGGGCAGGTGTTTGGAAGGATGCTGAAAAGGTCATGAGCATGGCACCAAAACCCACAACAGCCAACACCACCTCACTCGTGATCATTCCTAGGACAGCCCTTCCCATCCCCAGTCTGAGTCCTGCCATGATCATTGGAAGGGCGGCAGGCAGGATCACCTTGAGAAAAAGATCTCGCTCCCGAGCACCGAAGGAGCGTGCCATCTCGGCCAGAGTGGGATCGACGTTACGGACCCCGGCTGCGGTATTGGCTACGATGTAGACAAAGGCAAAAAGGAAAACGATCCAGACCCGGGAATGGAGGCCGAGGCCGAAGGCAATAACCAAGAGAGGGATAAACGAGATCGTGGGGACAACGAGAAGGGCAGTCATGTAGGGGTCGAGAAAAGCCTTGATCCTTCGATATCGCCCCATAATTAGGCCTAGCGGGATCCCGACAGCCACCGAGAGGAGATAGCCTAAAATAAGGGCCTGAAAGCTCACAAGCATGGCTCGTATCAATTGCCCCGAGCGGAGCAGCTCAACCCAGGCCCCAAGGACGGTCGAGAGAGGCGGCAGAAGATGAGCTTCTCTGGTTCTCCCCACCGCCTCCCAGAGAATAGCTACAGTGATCAGAGAGAGAGCTCTTAGCGTTCCCTTACTCATGGCCTGTGGCCTAGCGCCGGCCTATCTTCTTTAGCGCCTTTTCTAGATGCTCCGGGGCAAAAACGCGTTCAAAATTGAGGACACCCTTCTTCATTAGTCCCGTCTCCTCGAAGAACTTAAGGCTTCCCTCCCCTCGCTCCCGGCTTACCCCGCCATTGACATCCCAGATCCTCAGGTCCCTATAGTTCTTGGTAATGGCATCGATGGTGCCAGGCTTTGTCCCAGGCAAAAGTTTGAGGGCCGCTTCCTTTGCCTGCCCGGGGTTCTCTTCAGTCGTCCGATGGGTTCGCAGAACCGCCTCAAGCACAGCCTCGACCACAGGGCCATTCGTTTGGAGGTAATCCGTCCGCGCAAAATAAACGGTCCCAAGGAGTTCGGGAAAGATTTTCGCGTAGGATAAAAGGACGTGAAACTGGCCAGGTTTTGACTCCAGGACGTTGAGGACATCGGCGATCTCCGCCGGGGTGGCATCGATCTGGCCCCGCATCAGCGCCTCCGCCCTCACCTCGGAACCCGGGATGATCATCCATTGAGGGCTCAATTTGTAGTAATTCGCCATCCACTTCACCAGGGCTTCTGTGAGGCTAAAGGGCGCGTGATAGGCGACCCTTTTTCCATCGAGCTGCTTTGGCTCCTTGATAGAGACTGGTGCCATGAGCTGCCACTCATTGCGGACCTGCTCAGCGAAGATTTTAAGATTTATCCCCTGCTCAATGGCCTTGATGACAGCTATGCCAGCGGCCGCTCCCATATCGGCTTCACCTGCAATGACGGCCTGGACTGCCAGGTCGGTCTTGGAGAAAAAGCGTGGGACCACCTCATAGCCTTGCTCTTTAAGCTGGCTCCAGGCCAGGAGCGATGGGACATCGCCCATATCGGCCACCGAGGGGTAGGCAAACCTGATCTTCTTCTGGGCCTGAGCCTGACTCCCCCAGAGCAGGGAGAGGCCTATGATGATTGCGGCTGCAACCAATCTTGTGGATCCGTCTCTTTTCATTGTCGTTCCCTCCTTTTTCTTATTTAAATGAACCCAAGATTGAAACTCAACATACGATGGAGAAATCCCCACGTCTGTCATTCTGAGCTGAGCGAAGAATCTACTTTCCCCGCTCAGGATAAACTCCGCGAAGAATCCATCGGACGCACGAGACCCTTCGCGGAGCCCTGAGATTCTTCGGCCTACGGCCTCAGAATGACAAGCGAAGGGCTCAGGGTGACATGCAGAAGGTCTTTTCACAACAGACATGTAAGATTTCGTAATTGGTTCAATTTAGTTACTCGATGGCAATCTCCACCTTCCAACTGGTAAGGTACCGGTCGATGACTTCAACGATCTTCATAGCGATCAGCGCTACTGCGAGAATGGTAAGAATGATGGCAAAGAGGGCATCGGTTGCGAAGGCAGATCCATACTGCATGATCATAGCCCCCGTTCCCGTGAGGGCAAGGACCACCTCGCCCGTGACCATACCCTTCACGGCCCTTCCCACCCCCAGCTTTACCCCGGCCATGATCATCGGCAGGGCTGCCGGCAGTTGGACTTTGTAGAAGACTTCCCATCCTTTGGCACCAAAAGAGCGGGCCATCTCCACGAGGGATGAGTCCACGTATTTGACCCCAGTCATGGTGTTGACAGCGATGACGAAGAAAGAGAAGAGAAAAACCACAGCGATCCGTGACTCGACGCCCAGACCAAACCAGAGGATGAGCACAGGGATAAAGGCGATGGTCGGCGAGGCCATGAGGCCGTTAATATAGAGGTCCAAACAATGCTCGACTTTCTCAAAACTTCCCATCAGGACTCCGACGGCAACTCCAAGGGTCAAGGCCAGGAAAAACCCAACGACCAATGTTCCGAGGCTTATGATCAGGTTCTCTAGCAGTCCCCCGTTTTTGATCAGGTGGAGCCACGCGCTACCAATTTGAGAGAGGGGCGGGATTAGGATCGTCTGGAGGCCTCTGCCCAGCGCTTCCCAGACTAAGGCCAGGGTCAGGATCGAAGTCAGGTTGGTGGTGAGCCTGTGATTCATTGACGCTTATCCATCGCCTTTTTCAGGCTCTCCCAAATGTAATTAGTAAGTTCGACAAATTCCTTGCTCCGCCGCACATCATTCGCTATGCGTGGCCGAGCGAGCGGGACATCTAGGATTTCTGCCACTTGTCCAGGACGACGCGTCATGACCACCACCCGATCAGAGAGGTAGACCGCTTCATCCATGCTGTGGGTCACGAAGATTACGGTTTTTTTCTCTCGCTGCCATAGCTCCAGCAGCTCTTCTTGCAGAAGTTGACGAGTCTGGGCGTCTACCGAGCCGAAGGGCTCATCCATGAGCAGGATCTGCGGGTTGACAGCCAGTGCCCTCGCCAGTCCGGCCCGCTGCTGCATTCCTCCCGAGAGCTCGTGGGGGAAATGATCTTCAAACTCCGAGAGGCCGATCCGTTCAAGATAAGTTCGGGCTAGCTGGGTCCGCTCCTCCTTCGGCACTTGGCGCAGTTCGAGGCTGAACTCCACATTGGCCAGAACGGAGCGCCAGGGAAGGAGGGCGAAGGATTGAAAGACGACCGCTCGATCCGGTCCGGGCTCGGTGACCTTTTTGCCGTTGATCAGGACCTGGCCGCCATCGCATAGGATCAAGCCGTCGATGATTTTCAGCAGGGTGGTCTTGCCGCAGCCGCTCGGGCCGATGATGCTGACGAACTCCTTCTCACGAATGGAAAGATCCACCTCGTCGAGGGCCTTGACCTCAGTAGGTCTCTTTTTGACGACTTTCTGGAAGCTCTTGCAGACTCGCTGGATCTGAACCATCCCGACCCCTAAGCGATGATAGCCGCGTAATCCTTTACTGGATCAAAAGCGTGCGCATACTGCTTCAAGTCAATCTGCTTCATTATCTCTTCAGGAGCCTTAGCCTCTTTGGGAAATTCGTAAGGCGGAAGAGGCTTGGTCGCGTCAAAGATGAGCTTGGTCTCCATCGTACCTTTCTCCATCCGATTATGCCCATAAGCCGTGGGATTCAGGTGAGAGCCCAAGATATTGGGCAAAATCGCCAAATCTCGATCCGCCTGAAAACGCATAGCCAAGGCCCAGAGGACCTGAGTCTCATTGAACACGTCGATGTCATCATCGACGACGATCACATGCTTGATGGAAGGCTCAGTGATAAAGGCCGCCAGCGCTGCTTGTTTGGGTTCCCCCTCGGCTAGCTTCTTTAGCGAGATATAACAGTGGGCTCGAGCCGCTCCTGACATGGGTAGATTGACCGCTTTGACGCTGGGGACAGCCTCCTTGATCCGCCGGTAGAGGCTTCCCATCCGCGGCGCGGCGCCGATGATGTTATGCTCGAAATGGGCGCTATGGATGCTTTGGTAGATCGGGTTCTTCCTCATGGTGAGTGCGGTAACTTGAATGAAGGGCTGATCGCCCTCCTTATAATAGTAATGGGGCCATTCTCCAAAGGGACCCTCATATTGTCGCTTATGGGGAGGAACGATCCCTTCAATGACGATCTCGGCACGCGCGGGCACCAGGAGATCGACGGTCTCGGCCTTGACCATCTCCAGTGGCTCGCCTAAAAAGGCCCCTGCTACTTCCAGCTCCTGGCCGATCCCCGATTGTTTGCTGACCGCCGCCAGATTCAATGCAGGATGATGGCCGATCGCCAGAACCACCTCCATCGCCTCATTGTGTTGTTCATACTCGGCCCTGACATAACTGCCATGGTTAGCAGGATTGATCATCAGACCTAATTGTCTCTTCCCCTGCTTTTGGTGGCGATAGATTCCCATGTTGTAATTCTTGGTCCCGCGCTCCTTGCAGATCATCGCCGCCGCATTCACATATCGCCCAGCATCAAACTCGTTATGGGTCAGAATAGGAAGTAGATCCAGGTCTGCATCCTCGCCTTTCAAAATGACCTCTTTCACCGGAGCCTCTCCGCGCGCAACTTCGCGGAGTGCCAGGGGGGCCCGCTCCATTTCCGCTAAATCTTTCTCCATCTGCTCCACTGAGGTTGCCCCCAACGCCAGAGCCAGCCGTTCGTATGAAGCCCCCAGGTTAATGATCAGGGGAATTTTTGATCCCTTGATTCTTTTGAAGAAGACCAGGGGGAATCTATCTTCTCTTTCAAATTTCTCGACCACCGCGCAGGCCTGGAAGCGCCAGTCCACCTCCTGATCTACCACCATGACATCTTGAGGGCGCTTTTCAGTAAGCTCTTGCAAATAAGTTCTTAGATCTTTTCCCATCTTT
>JBOHVJ010000521.1:0-4848 GCA_050735075.1 Binatia bacterium | reverse complement strand
AATTGCGACACAGTCTCCAGGGGGAGAGGAATTAAGGTGAGGGAGTTGCTTCTGCCGAAGGAACAACAAACTTGCTCAGGTCCTCTTCCCCTTGAAGGGAGAGGTGCAATGAGAGGAAGTGAGTTGGGTGGAGGAGATATAGGTGATTAATCTGGGAAAGCGGCTTGACATCGCAGAGCTTCGGTGAGAAACAGGGTTTGGGAGGGGTGACTTAGACCAAGGATAGAATTTTAAAGGAGGTTCTTATGCCAACTTATATCGTTTTGGTTAATTTCACGGAACAAGGGATTCGCAATGTAAAACAGACCACCGAAAGAGCAAAGGTGTTAAGCGGAGCCGCGTCCAGACTTGGGATCAAGATCAAGGAGACCTACTGGACGATGGGTGCCTATGATGCTGCGCTCATTGCTGATGCCCCGGACGACGATTCGATCACAGCGTTGGCCTTGAGCGCGGGCTCGCTGGGAAACATCCGCACGCAGACGATGCGCGCCTACTCGGCAGATGAGATGAGTAAAATATTGTCCAAGCTGCCATGACGATCGTACACGGCTGACTGAAGACGGCCGACCGTAGACAGTCGGCGGTCGTCGGTCTATGGTCGATTTAGTCTAAACGAAGTTAGGCGAAGTTAATTGGCGCGGCAGAGGAGTTAGATCATGAATCAAGCCATTGGCAAGCGCTTTCCGGATCTGGAGCTGCCCGACCAGGGAGGGCAGATCGTGAAGCTCTCCGAGATTGCCGGAAAATTTCCCCTCATCGTTGCTTTCTACCGGGGCTACTGGTGAGGGAAGTGCCAGGTGCAGTTGCGCCTCCTCACTGAATTCCAGAGAGAGCTAGCGGTCAATTACTGCAAGCTGGCTGTCGTGAGTGTCGACCCACCGGAGGTCAACGCCGCCTTTAGGATTGGGCTCGGGTCTAATTTTCCGTTTCTGAGCGATCAAGAGCGCACCGCCGTTAAACAACTGGATATAGTCGACACCTCGGATAAGAAGCATGGTGTCATTGCCATCCCTTATGCGTTTTCTTTGATGCCGGATCTTACGGTTCACAATATTTACTGCGGGTGGTGGTACGTGGGTCGTCCGACCATCGATGAGCTGCGCCAGGATTTACGGGCCATGATGAAGAAGTGTCGCGCGGACTTCGATCCGCAGGCCCGCACACCAGGGCTATAGCTATCTGGACAAATTGTGGTAAACTTGAGTTATGATCAGCCAAGATGAAATCAAATCGACCCTGGAAAAAGCCCTGCCGGGGTCTACGATTCAGATTCAGGATCTAACAGGTGGAGGGGATCACTATCAGGTTGTCATAGTCTCTTCATTTTTCGAGGGAAAGGGGTTGCTGGACCAGCACCAGATGGTTTACGGGGCGCTTCGGGAAGCGCTAGGGAGCGAACGCATTCATGCATTGGCTTTAAAGACTTTTACTCCGGCACAATGGGAGCGCTTGGGATCATAGGAGTTCAAAAAGGAGAATTTGATATGGCAGAAGACGTTTTGGGAAAGATCGACGAGAAGGTTAAGAAGAATAAGGTTATGCTTTATATGAAGGGAAATCCACAATTCCCTCAATGCGGCTTTTCGGCTCACGTGGTAGATATCCTGCAAACCTACGGATATCCATTTGAGACCGAAGACGTTCTCGCCGATCAAGCGGTCAGAGAAGGGATCAAGCGTTACTCCAACTGGCCCACGATCCCGCAGATATTTATCAACGGCAAGTTGATCGGGGGATGCGACATTCTCCACGAGCTGCACGAAAGAGGCGAGCTCGAGCCGATGCTCAAGGCCGCCTTTGAGAAGTAGCCGCACCTATTAAAGACGCCTGCCGCGATGTGGGAAAGTTAATCTGATTTCGTGGAACTTCTTCGATTTGTCTGTGACGAAACTAGCGGTAGTGGTTTTTCTCCGGTAATTAATCGAGCAGCACGGTTGCGCGTAAAGTAATACCATCCCCACTGTATTAGGACGAGCAGTCGGTTCTCGAATTCCACCAAATTAATCAGATGAACAAAGAGCCACGCCAGCCAGGCAAAAAAGCCTGAGAAACGGAACCGGCCCAAGTCAGCTACGGCTGCTGCCCGGCCAACAATCGCCATGTTGCCACGATCCTGGTAGCGGAAAGGCGGCGTTGGTTTCCCACGAATTCTACGTTCCAAAAGGCGCGCAGCATATCGCCCTTGCTGCATCGCTACCGGCGCAACACCGGGGAGCGGTTTGCCTATTTGGTGGGGATAATTGGCTAAGTCCCCGATTACGAAAATCTCTGGGTGGTTAGGGAGACTGAGGTCCGGCTCCACCGTTACGCGGCCGGCGCGGTCCAATTCGGAGCCGGTAGCATTAGCCAACACTTGTCCCAAAAATGACGCTTGCACACCTGCCGCCCATAAAACGGTGCGAGTAGGAATATGTTCAGTCTTGTCACCAAGGCGAATAGTCACTGCTTCAGGTTGAATGTCCGCAACGATTGCTCCCGTACGTACAGTGACACCTAGGCGAGCGAGAGAAGACTCCGCTTTGGTGGAAAGCTCAGGCGGGTAGGGAGGCAAGATACGATCGGCACCTTCAAGCAGCAGAATGCAAGCGTCAGCCGGGTTGATATTGCGAAAATCATGTTTAATGGTGTCATTGGCAATTTCTCCCAATGCCCCGGCTAGCTCGACTCCAGTGGGACCCCCGCCGACGATAACGAAGGTTAACCAGGCGCGAAGCTTCTTGGGATCAGTCTCGCGCTCGGCTGCCTCAAAGGCCAGGAATATTCGTCGCCGGATCTCGGTGGCGTCTTCGACAGTTTTTAGTCCAGGTGCAAGCACTTCCCACTGATCATTGCCGAAATAGTGATGACGAGTCCCTGCCGCAACGATGAGAGTATCGTAGCCGACTTCACCATCGCTTAATACCACCCGGCGATTAGCAACGTCGATGTCGATAGCTTCGGCTAACAACACTCGAGCGTTTTTCTGCTGTTTCAGTATCATTCGTAGCGGTGAAGCAATATTTGCAGGAGAAAGCGAACCAGTAGCCACTTGATAGAGTAGGGGTTGAAAGAGATGGAAGTTGCGGCGGTCGAGCAGCGTCACTCGCACCGGCGAGCTTCTCAGGGATTGGGCCGCATAAAGGCCGCCAAAACCTCCGCCGATAATGACGACATGATGCCGCTTTTCCATACGCAACATTATGCTCGATATCTCGCAGTCTACAAGAAGGATCCCAATCAAAGAAGATTCTTAGAAAAGGCACGGGCTCTTAGGAAACATCTGTTGCCCCCAGCTCTTCGTCAGGGCAAGTGCCTCGGCGGCACGATCCGCACCCGCTTGACAAGAGATTCAGCTTCGGGATAAGGCCAGATTAAATTGGGCAGGATTGGAGGGTGCAATGAAAAAGACACTGGGTTTCCTTGCCGCCTGTTTTTTGAGCGTAGTGCTTGCAAATCACGCCGTCGCCACCTCCCAAGGCAGATACGAACTGCCCGAGCCCTATCTCGGCTGGGAGAAAGGGTACCTCAGGCAGTTTCCTAAGCTGCAGGCGGTGATGGACGAGATGATCAAGGCAACCGTCCGGCAACTTAAGGAGCCGGAGCAGGACATCCTGCACAATAGAGTGTGCGCGGCGCTCGCGTACCGGATGGCTCTGGATTCGAAGCTGTCGGAAGAAGAACAGCGACTAGCAGTGGTGACGGACCTGCTCCACAACATCAGCAAGGAGGAAACGGCCTCGGTCCTGACAAACGAGAATGTGTTCGAGCAGTCATCCCAGATGGTAGCGCGACTAAAGCAGGGCGGGCACATAAAGGCCTCCAAGGAATTCTGGAGCGATAAAAAAGTTCTGAAGAATCCTAAGGTCGGAGGCAACCGTGCTCTGATCCATCACATAACGAGCGCCTTGACCGCGGGGGTGATGCTGGCTGCCATCGGTGGCTATAGTCGCCATGAGGTCGAGAAAGTGGAGGCCGCAGTCATCGGCCATTCGACTGGCTACTGGTATTTCAGGCAATCGGTCGATGATGTGATGGGGCACGAGGGCGCATGGCGGTCGGTGTATCCTGAGCCCGAGAGCAATATCGCCAAGTTTGCCCACGATGCCGATCTCATATCCCAGTTCGTACCTGAGTCAGTAATTCCTGACGGCAGCAAATGGCGCGTCTTGGCTGCCAAGCGTTGGGGGGCCAAGAACCCGGTCGAGGAAGGGCACATCGTCTACTACGTTTTCTACCGCTTGTTCGAGGAGGCGAAGACCGAGCCGGGTAGGGCGCTGGCCAGGGAACAGTGGCAACAGATACGTCCGGCATTGATCAAACTGATGAGACTTAAGCCGGATGACGATCCCGTTAAGGTCCTCGGCGCGCCGAAAATATTCCAACGTTAGCTGCTCCCACTGGGTTGCCATCACATAGTCATTCAACTTTGAAACTTATTAGCTCCTGTTCAACTAGGCCCTCCCTTAAATACTCTCTGAGCTTGACGAACCATTTCACCTCAGGAGTGTACCAAAACTCAGACTTGAGTAGCCAGGATTTGTCGGATCCCTCCGAGTCCGTTGGCGGGAAAGCTCGATCTCTTGGAGAACGGCTTGGAGATACCTACAGAATTTTAGTCTGTCAGGCTCGCCGTCAAACGGCCGAAGTTGGTGATGGGCTCTTTGGTGTGGATCAGTTTAAGGGCGTAGCAGATGTATATCTGGCAGCTTGTGACAACGGGCTTTCCGGCACTGTTTGTGCTCATCCGCTACGTCCTTTGATTTTCTTGTGAATTAGTTCGGCAACACGCTCCAGCGAGATGAGCGGTCAGCGCGTTCCGGCGCCGCCGAGATGCCGCGCCAGGAAACCGAGCGTCAACTTCCAGGC
>JBOHVJ010000520.1:0-36980 GCA_050735075.1 Binatia bacterium | reverse complement strand
AGTGATGTGTCGGAAGAGCCCAGAAATACGGGGCAAAAGAATAGCTCTGTGTCCAACAGGGAGAGCAAGAAGGTTTGAAGCCACTTGAGACTTTTCTTGTCCTCTCGTCTTCCCCCGCAACTGTTGCAATAACCTCTTTGCCATGAATCCCGCTTCGTCCAGTCTCCTGTGATGACTTTTGCTGATCTTATTTACGGATTATGGCCATTCCCTTTATCTTGCTTGGCAAGATCAAATCTGTTATTTTTTAGGATGCGGCGGTTTTTCTTATTGAAAGTTCAGAAGGAGTCTTAGATGCTGGATGTCCTGTACGGCTTTTTTTCCAATGATCTCGCCATTGACCTTGGTACTGCCAATACGCTGATCTATGTCAAGAATGAGGGGATTGTCTGTAATGAGCCCTCAGTTGTCGCCGTGCAACAAAGAAATGAGCGCGGAGGAAAGAAAGTCCTGGCCGTTGGCGCAGAAGCCAAAAAGATGCTGGGGAGGACGCCCGGTAGTATTGTCGCCATAAGGCCGCTAAAAGACGGAGTGATAGCGGACTTTGAAATCACGGAGGCGATGCTCCGCTATTTTATCCAGAAGGTTCACAATCGACGTACCCTGGTCCGTCCACGGATCATTATTGGGGTCCCTTTCGGGATTACAGAAGTGGAGAAGAGGGCGGTACGGGAATCGGCGGAATCGGCTGGGGCAAGAGAGGTCTATCTGATTGAGGAGCCCATGGCAGCTGCGATCGGGGCTGGACTTCCGATCACAGAGCCAACAGGGAACATGATTGTCGATATCGGGGGGGGAACAACCGAGGTCGCAGTCATTTCCCTTTCCGGTATTGTATTTTCTCGCTCGGTCCGGGTCGGTGGGGATAAAATGGACGAGGCCATAGCCCAGTTCATTAAAAGAAAGTACAACCTGTTGGTGGGGGAGAGAACGGCAGAGCTAATCAAGATCACGATTGGCTCGGCTTATCCGGGAGATGAGATCCAGACCATGGAGATCAAGGGCCGGGATCTCGTGGCCGGTGTCCCTAAAACCGTGGTCATTACAGACGAGGAGATTCGTGATTCCCTCCTTGAGCCGGTCAATCAGATTGTCGAGGCAGTACGCATTTCCCTGGAACGGACCCCGCCGGAATTGGCCTCAGACATTGTTGACCGGGGGATCATCCTTGCAGGGGGTGGTGCCCTGCTTAGGAATCTGGACGTGTTGTTGAAAGAAGAGACTGGTTTACCCATCATGCTTGCCGATGATCCCTTAACTGCGGTTGTCATGGGTGCAGGAAAGGCCTTGGATGAAATTTCCTTGCTCAGGGAGGTAGCCGTTCACTAGACATTTAGCCTATGCTCGCTTATCCCACCTCTGTTGCTAGAGCCTTTCATGCTCGACTTTTTTCGTAGAAATCAGATCTTACTCAGCTCTTTCCTCTGTGTTCTAATTTCTCTCTCTATCCTTGCTGCGGCTTCCAGAGGTCACTTGCGAGCGGACCCTATCGGTCCGCTGCTGTTGGGATTGGTACGACCCTTGCAGATAGGTACCCAGGTCGTGGTTGTTAAGTTAAGGGAACTCCAGCAGCGATATACGGCCTTCTGGGGACTTAGGTGGGAAAACGAGAACCTGAGGCGCCGGGTCCTGGAGCTGGAAGCGGAAAGGAATAGGCTCCTAGAGGCTGAGGCCACCAACCAACGGTTGCGTGCATTGTTGGAATTCCGCTCCCAGTTGCCTTCGGGTTCGGTGACTGCGGCGGTCATAGGGAACAGCGGGAGCACATGGTTTCATAGCTTCATCCTGAATAAGGGGAGCGCAGATGGCGTGGCGAAGGGAATGGCTGTGGTTTCACCTCTTGGCGTCGTGGGTCAGGTTGTGGCTGTCACGCCGAGAAGCTCCAAGGTGCTCCTCATCACAGACCACCATAGCGGAGTGGATGTTGTCGTTCAGAGGAGTCGGGCGAGAGGAATTGTTTCTGGGTCTCTGGATAATGGGCCGCTCATGAAGTATGTGAAGAGGAGCGAAGATGTCCAGGAAGGAGACCGGTTGATCACGTCGGGGCTGGACAGTGTCTTCCCCAAAGGTCTGATGGTCGGCACTGTTGTTAAGGTCCGAAAAAAAAGTCATGGCCTATTCCAATACATCGGAGTCGCTTTGGCTGCTGACCCATCCAGGATCGAGGAGGTTCTCGTAGTCTCTGCTGAGGAAGGCGGCTGAAGGACTGGGATCGTTGTTTATTGGGCCTTCCGATGGATCCAAGATGAAGTTGTCTCTACTCTTTTTGCTGGTCGGGTTTCTTTTTGTTCTTTTGCAGACGACTGTTCTTCATCTTCTTCCTTTGGGGCCCATTGTCCCGGATCTGATCCTCGTACTTTGTGTGTATTGGGGATTGAATCATCCTACCGTTGGAGCTGTTTTAGGCTCTTTTATCCTAGGCTACTCCGTGGATGTTTTCTCTAGCCCCGTTCTGGGCCTTAATGCCTTCGCCATGTCCTTGGTGTTTCTTGCCGTTTATCTGAGCTCTCGCCGCATTTGGATTCATAACCTATTTTTGAGTGCCGCAGTAGTTTTCTTTGCTGCATGGGTTAAGGTTGCGGCTCTAATCATGGCTTGGACTCTCTTTTTCGCCGTGGACGGTTTTTGGTTGGGAGTGCTTAAATATATTTTCTTGGAGGCCTTATTGGCTGCCATTCTAGCACCGGGGCTCTTTTTCCTTCTCAGGCGCAGCCAGAGTTATCTGCAGGAAGTACGGATGTCCCTCTAGCGACGTCATGTTGCCCTTTACATTTCAAAAAGAGGTTCCGCCGGAGTTTCGCCGGCGCACGCAGTTTCTGATGACTATGGTCTCGATCGTTTTTCTTCTCCTAATAGGGCGCCTTGTGTTTCTCCAGCTTCTTCAGGGAGAGCGTTTCACCTACCTTTCTGAAAACAACCGCATCCGGCTCAGAAAGATTGCCGGTACCAGGGGGATGGTCTTTGACCGCAAAGGGCAGCTCCTAGTCGATAGTCGGCCCTCTTTTGACCTTCTCTTCGTTCCTGAGGACGCGACGGAGCCAGAGGTGACGCTACGCCAGTTGGCCGGTTTTCTCGGGCGGGAGGAAGGCGAGCTTCTCAAGCTGCTAGACAATAGTAAGAAGCGGCCTCCGTTTGAGGAGATTGTTCTGGGCAGGGACGTAGACTGGCGCTCTGTCGTGGCCGTGGAGACCCATCAGCTCGATTTGCCGGGCGTGACGCTGCGGATTCGCCCCAGACGGAGCTATCTGAATAGCGGTATGGCGGGGCATCTCCTAGGCTACCTGGGCGAGATAAGTCCCGGGCAGCTAAAAGCTCGGAGGGAAAGCGGATACGGCATGGGGGATGAGATCGGCCAATTTGGTTTGGAGAGAAGGTGGGAGGAATTTCTGCGAGGTCGGAGTGGGGGACAACAGGTGGAGGTGGATGCCTTGGGACGGCGAGTTAGGGTCCTTCATGAAGTGGAGGACGTTCCGGGACACAGTGTCTTTCTAACTCTGGATCGGGATCTCCAAGAAACCGCCTATGAGGCGCTTCAGGGAAAGGCAGGGTCCATCGTAGCCTTGGAAGTCAACAGCGGGGCGATCTTGGCCCTCGTGAGTACCCCAGCCTTTGACCCTAATGTTTTTGCCCGCGGAATCACTTCGGAGGAGTGGCGCGCTCTGGGGCGGGATCGGATGTATCCTCTCAATAACAGGGCCATCCAAGGGCAATATCCTCCAGGTTCTACTTTCAAGATCGTCCTAGCCATAGCCGCGCTCGAGGAAGGCTTGATTCAACCAGAGACTCCGCTTGTATGCAATGGCTCAATGCCCTTCGGCAATCGAGTCTTTCGCGACTGGAAAAAGGAGGGACACGGAGTTGTCGATCTCCACAAAGGTTTAGTCCAGTCCTGCGATGTCTATTTCTATCAGCTCGGTCAGAGGGTCGGTATTGACCGGATCGCCCAGTATGCGCGGGCGTTAGGGCTGGGGGAAAAAACCGGTATTGCACTGGATGACGAAAAGGGAGGCCTTATTCCCGACACTGCCTGGAAGAAGAAGCGCTTTGGCCAACCGTGGTTTCCCGGGGAAACGCCCTCAGTAGCGATTGGTCAGGGGTATGTCAATGTTACCCCGCTTCAAATGGCGAACCTAATGGTGGCTGTCGCCAACGGGGGGACACTCTACCGTCCCTGGTTTGTGCGCAAGGTGGAGTCGTTGGATGGAAAATTGATTCGCGAGTACGGCCCGGAAAAGATCCACTCGATACCGTTGAAGGAAAGCACCCTAAGGCATGTCCGCAACGCCCTCAGCGCTGTGGTCAACAGCGGGGCAGGAACCGGAGGGAGGGCAAGATCTAGTATGGTCGAGATCTCGGGAAAGACGGGGACCGCTCAGGTCGTAGAGATGCGCGGAGGGATCGTCAAAAGCGAGCAGCTTGCGTACCTCATTCGAGACCATGCCTGGTTCGTCGCCTACGCACCTGCGGATAAGCCGGAGATAGCGGTGGTGACATTGGTGGAGCACGGCGGTCATGGGGGTTCTGCAGCCGCCCCGCTGGCGAAGATGGTTATCGAGAAGTATTTTTCCTTGCAGAGCGGTCCGTCCGATGACAGACACGTCAGCAGGAAGGGAGAAATTCGTGCAGATTGACCGCAGACTCATTTCCCATTTCAACTGGCCCCTTTTTGCCATCGCCATCGGATTAACCCTGATGGGGATTCTCACAATCTACAGCGCTACCTATAGCATCGAGCAGCAGGCAAGCGGCTTTGCCTCAAAGCAACTCTACTGGTTTTTTATCGGCATGGCTGCCATGTTGGCTGCCTTGACCGTGGACTATCACCATTTGGATCGTCTCGCCTATCCCTTTTATGCGGCTGTCCTCTTACTTCTTTTTCTTGTACCCTTTATAGGGTCTGTGGGTGGGGGCTCTCAGCGCTGGATTCATCTCGGCTTCTTTACCGCTCAGCCCTCGGAGCTGGCCAAGCTAGCGATCGTTTTGGTTTTGGCCAAGTATCTGCAGTACGATGAGCCCGCTAATGGCTATAGTCTGCGTGACCTACGGGCGCTTTTTGTTTTTGTCGCACCTCTAACTATCCTAACCCTAGTGCAGCCTGATCTGGGCACTGCAGTTATCCTCTCGCTGATTTTTCTAAGCCTGATCCTTATGGGAGGGCTGCGCCTGCGCTCTTTATTCTACCTGGTTGCCGCGGGATTAACTTTCTTGCCTATCGCCTGGCATTTCTTGAAACCTTACCAGCGAAACCGCATCTGGACTTTTCTCAATCCGGATCTCGACCCTCTGGGCGCGGGATACCACGTCATTCAATCGAAGATCGCGATTGGCTCCGGAAGACTATTCGGGAAAGGCTATCTCAAGGGAACGCAGAATCAGCTTGACTTTTTACCAGCACAGCATACAGATTTTGTTTTTTCCGTCTTTGCCGAAGAATGGGGATTTCTGGGATGCTTGATCTTGCTGGGGCTTTACCTTACGTTCATCCTTTTTTCTCTGCAGGTGGTGGCGCGCGCCAAAGATCGCTTTGGCGCGCTCTTGGTTTTTGGGGTAGTCACCATTTTCTTCTGGCAGGTCGTGGTCAACGTGGCGATGGTGACCGGCCTCTTGCCTGTGGTGGGGATCACGCTTCCTCTGCTGAGTTATGGTGGTTCCTCTCTCGTGACGACGATGGCGCTGGTCGGCCTACTGATTAACGTGAGCATGCGTCGCTTTACGTTTTAAGCCAGTACCTTCTCGATCGCATCGACTAACCGTGATTTAGGGACCGCACCCACGATTTGCTCCTTAACGGTACCCCCCTTAAGGATGATTAGATTGGGGATACCACGCACGCCATAGCGGGAAGGTGTAATCGGGTTGTCATCCACGTTGAGCTTGGTCACTTTAAGCCTGCCCTCGTAATCTCTGGCCAATTCCTCGATGACGGGCGCAATGGATTTACATGGTCCGCACCAGGGAGCCCAGAAGTCGACAAGGACAGGGAGGTCCGAGCGAATCACCTCCGCCTCAAAGTTATCGTCCCCTACTTGTGTGATCTTTGCCATGATTCATCTTCAAGAAGTTGAGAGAAACCTGAGCAGCGTTCTCACTCCAAACCCTGTACCGCCTTTAGGGCACGTGAGCATTTCCTTCTCTGCGAAGGCAGGGCCAGCGATGTCCAGATGGGCCCAGGGGATATCACCCACGAACTCCTGAAGAATAAGGGCGGCTGTGATGGCCCCTCCATACGAGCCACCAATATTTTTCATGTCCGCGACGTTGCTTTTGATCTCCTCCCGGTATTCTTTTACCAAAGGGAGCTGCCAGAGTTTCTCCCCCGCCTCTCTACCACAGCGGATAAGATTGTCTACAAGGGATTGATGATTTCCAAAGATCCCCGCCACTTCGGTTCCTAAGGCGACCATACACGCGCCCGTTAACGTCGCCAGGTTGATCATGCAATCGGGTTTTTCCTTGGCAGCCAAGGCCAAGCCATCGGCTAAGATCAGTCTCCCTTCGGCATCAGTGTTCAAGACCTCCACGGTCTTGCCGTTTAGATAGCGAATAATGTCACCGGGTTTTTGAGCGCTCCCACTGGGCACGTTGTCCGTGGTGGGGATATAGCCCGTGACCTCAATCTCGGGGCGGAGGTGAGGCAACCTGCTCATGGCGCCAATGATTGCAGCTCCTCCTGCCATGTCGAGCTTCATGGTCTCCATAGACTTCGCTGTCTTCAAGGAAAGCCCACCGGAATCAAACGTGATCCCCTTTCCGATGAGAGAGATCTTTTTTTTAGCTTTTCCAGCGGGCTTGTAATGAATGATGATAAACCGTGGCTCCTCCACGCTGCCCCGGTTTACCGCCAAAAGGCCTGCCAAGTTCATCGCTTGAATCCTTTTCTTGCCCCACACCTCAACGCTCAGTCCCCGACCCCGGCAGTGGCGCTGAGCCTGTTCTCCAAGGAAACGGGCCGTCGTAACGGTGGGAGGCTCGTTGACAAGGTCACGGGCAAGGAAAACCCCAGGGGTGAGGTCCAGGGCCAGGCGCGCAAAGCGATCGAGCGCCGCGCTTCCCTTTAAACCGGGTCGGAATAGGGTGATAGCGCGGAGGCTGGAGGAGGGTTTATGGTCAGATCGATACTTGTTAAACTGGTAAGAGGCAAGCATGGCCCCCTCCACGATCGCCCCCACCATGGTCTCCAGTTCTTTTACAGGGGAGAGGAAAAACGCGAACTCTTCTGCCCCTATCCCCGTGGTCTCTCTTTTCGCCCGCGCTGCAGCTTTTCTCCAAGAGTCGTTCTCTATTTCGTTCTCCTTGCCCATCCCTAAGAGTAGTAGATGGGAGGCGGAAAGCATCCCTGCGGTAAAGTGGAGGAGTGCAGTTCCTTCAGCCCCCGTGAACTTGCTTTTCTTAATGCGCTCAGAGAGCATTCCCTTAAGGCGCCGATCCAGCCTTCGGATTATTGGTTCCTCTGTTCCCTTCTCTTTCACAGGAAGTATCAAGACATCGGTTTTTACTCTTTCTGGACTCAGATCTTTGAATTTGACTTCCATGGATCCCTCTTTTAGCTCTTTTGCCGGATGAGGTTCATAAATTCGTTCCGGGTCTCTTGCCGATTCCTGAAGGCCCCAAGCAGCGTGCTGGTAATAATGAGAGAATTCTGCTTCTCCACACCCCGCATCCTCATACAGAGATGTTCAGCTTCGATCACCACTGCTACCCCGAGGGGTTTGAGCTTCTCCATGATCGTGTTGGCGATTTGGTTGGTGAGGCGCTCCTGGACTTGGAGCCTACGCGCATAGACATCAACGAGTCGGGCTAGCTTTGACACGCCTACGATCTTGTGATGGGGGATATAGGCTACATGGGCTTTGCCGAAGAAGGGGAGTAAGTGGTGTTCGCATAGAGAAAAGAAATCGATGTCCTTCTGCACGATCATCTCTTCATAGTCCTCGGTAAATACGGCATCATTGATAACCTTATCCGGGTCCATTCGGTATCCGCGGGTAAGAAAGGTCAGCGCCTCGGCGACTCGGGAGGGGGTTTTCCGTAGGCCCTCTCGGTCCGGGTCCTCACCTATGGACCTCAGGATAAAGCGGATATGTTCCTGCATTTTTTTCTCCATTGGCGACAGAGGTTTCGATACGTGATTAAACCGTCGGTCGCTGCATCATCCAAAAAAACTACCATTTACCTGGGGTGAGGTCAAACCACGCCTGATCTTTCAAAATGTTCAAGCTGTTCAATCCGTTTGAAGAGGTTTGAGGCGTTGGAACGACTTAAACGGTCTTGTTTCGGATCAATTCAGGCTAGAGTCTTTTCAGCAACCAGTCAGGTGTTAAGCGAATGGACCAGATGTTTAGGAGGGTGATGTAGTCGGTTATGAGAAGGATACCGACGATTAAGAGCAAGATGCCAGCGCCCTTATGGACCGCGTGTACATAGCGCCGAAAGACGCCAAAAAACTGGAAAAATGAATTCAATGCAACGGCGCTGACGAAAAAGGGAAAGGCTAGGCCTGTGGCATAGGTGGCAAGAAGGAAAATCCCCTTCTCGATCTCTGCTGAGGTTGCGGCCAAGGTGAGAATCGCCCCCAAGATGGGCCCCACACAGGGCGTCCACGCCACCGCAAAGGTAATCCCTATGAGGACCGATCCAAGATAGCCGGCGGGCTTATCCCTCAGGCGGTTCAACTGAAACTGGAGGTAACGTTCCAAAAGGGGAATTTTAAAGAGCCCCATAAGATAAGCCCCTACAAGGATGATGAGCACCCCACCAAAGATGCGAATGAAATTGCGGTAACCTAAAAAAAGGCTCCCTAAAAAGCTCGCCGAGGCACCGAAAGAGACAAAGACCAAAGAGAAGCCTAAGATGAAAGCCAACGAGTTCAACACCACTCTGCGGCGCACATCACTCCCGCTCTTGGGGCTACGCATATCCTCTAGTGAGACACCTGAGACAAAAGAGAGGTAGGAGGGGATCAGGGGTAAGACACAGGGTGAAAGAAAGGAGAAGATCCCTGCAGTAAACGCAACAAAGACATTAATGTCGGTCATCTCTTTTGTTCGTCCAACAGTGCTTTGATGAGCTGCCTCGCCCCGGCACTATACCAGTCAGCAGGTCCCCAGACTCTGGCCAAGCCTTCTCCTTTAGGCCCGATCAGATAGGTGGTTGGCAACCCCCATGCACCGTAGAGAAGACCTACTTGCCCGTCAAGATCAAAGACCACGGGATAGGTCAGCTTAAGCTCTCGGATAAACGCCAAGGCATCTTTTCGCTTATCCTTCATGTTGACCGCAAGAACCACAAAGTCTTTATTTTTAAACTCCTGGTGGAGACGCTCCATTGCCGGCATTTCTTCGCGACAAGGGGCGCACCAACTGGCCCAAAAATTCAGAAAGACGAGTTTCCCTCTGAAGTCCTTCAGGGACAGCTTCTTACCGCTAGGGTTTGCAAGAGTAAAATCCGGGGTCGGAGAGCTATCCTTCATGGGCTCCAGATTGGGGACGAGTTTGTAGTTGATCCGTTGACTTCGAGTGGGCTGGGCCAAACCCTGAGCGCTTAAAAGCCAAACGATCAAGAGCAACAAGAGAGTCCATCCTTTGGAACCGCGGCGAGTCATGTTCTAACTTTGATTGATTTTCTTGACCTCTCTCAGTATCTCCTCAGTGGAGAGAACGTCCTGTTCCCGATTGCTAGGCCGGGTGTTCTTATAACGAACGACCCCTTCCTTGTCGACAATAACGTAAGAACGTTTGGCTAAGCGTCTTGCTTCATCCAGCACACCGAAGGCCTTCATGACTTTCTGATCCCGATCACTGAGAAGGGGATAGGCGACCTTGAAGAAATCGGCAAAGGCCTTTTGCGAAAATACCGCGTTAGCGCTGATCCCTAAAACCTCTGTATTTTCCGCCTGGAATTTTGCGTAATTGTCGTCCGAACCGGCCGATTGGAGATGCTTGATTCAGGTGGGGCTAAAGTCCAGGACATAAAAATTGATAAGGACATTCTTCCCCCGAAGGCTGCTGAGCTTAAGTTTCCCCCCTTTGGTGCTATCTAGCTCAAAGTCTGGCACCTTATCCCCCACCTCCGACGCGAGAAGCAGAGTTGGGGAGAAGTAAAGCAGGACGGACAAAAAGATTGCCATCGTAGGCCCTTTCCCCTTCATAGCTCCCTCCTTATTTATTATTTAACCCCATTTTACTCTAGCGGACTCATGCCCGAGAAACAATAGCTCTTCCGTTTTAAGGTCCCAGATGCAAGGCGCTATTACTTTATCACTTTATCCGCCCGCACCAGTACCTCAGGCGGGATGGTAAGGCCGATTTTCTTGGCCGTCTTGAGGTTGATGACAAGCTCGAACCGCATGGGCTGCTCCACGGGCAGGTCACTCGGCTTGGCCCCTTTCAGGATTTTGTCCACATAGAATGCCGAGCGCCGAGACAAATCGGAATGATTCGGCCCATAGGCCATGAGGCCGCCAGCCTCTACGAACTCCCTCTGCTCGTGTATCGTCGGGAGGCGGCTCTTTGCCGCGAGGTCGGCGATCTGTGATTGGTGAGTAATGGTGAGGGTGTCCGTCAGCGCAAGGAGTGCACCAGCACCCTTCGCGGTTGCGGCTCGGAACGCGCCCTGGAAATCACTGGCCCCCCGCACCTGCAAAGATTGAAGCTGCAGGCCCAACGACCGAGCCGCGACTTGGATCTGTTCGAACTCGAGGGCCTTATCTGGATTGGCTGCATTCCAGAGGACGGCCACGCGGGAGAGCCTGCGAACAGCCTCTTTGAGCAGCTCTAGCCGTTTCCCGCTTAGCTCAGGGGAAAGGGTTGTTAATCCAGTGATGTTCTCGCCCGGCCGTGCGAGGCTGGCCACGAGCCCGGTCCCGACCGGATCGCTACTTATCATCATGACGATGGGGATCGTCCTAGTCGCTTGCTGAGCAGCAAGGGCATCTAATGTACTCAGCGTGACAATCACATCAACCTTGAGCCGGACTAGCTCGGCCGCGAGCTCGTGCAGCCGGTCCTCCTTACCCTGGGCAAAGCGGTGCTCGATGGCGACGTTCCTCCCCTCAATGTAGCCGAGGCCCCGCAACCCTTCTCGGAATGCCTCATGGAGAGGTCCTTGCATACCGCCTGATAGAAAACCTACCCGGGGAACTTTTGCCGGTTTCTGCGCCGCGGCTATCGCAGCAGCCGTACCTAGTGTCGCTAAAATCAAAAGAAGACTAAGACTCTTTTTCAACGGCCCGGATCCTCCTTTTTGCGATGGAGCCTAGCGAATGATGAACTATTATGTCAACTCTATCTTTAGCTGCTGAACTCAGCGAGAAGAATCTCCTCTCCCAGCCTTTGAATCACCCAGCGGTGGATATCCCTGACAATCTCCTCCCCTCCTTGCTCACCCATCATCCAGTGGCCACGGTTGGGATACTCCTTGAGATCGGCGCCAAGTCTTTGCGCCGTCTCCCGCAGTTCCGCTATATTCACGACTTTATCCTCACCCCCACCAATGACCAGGACTGGACAACGGATTCGTCCAGAATCGATGTCAACGTGGCGGTTGAAAAACTCCCTGATAAGGTGGCTAGAGTCTGGCACCATGCGCTTGAGCATATCTGGATGCTGGCTTTCAGGCAACGAGGCGAGCCAGCTTTGGCGGAAATCTCTTTCTTTAAGGCGAAAAGGTCGGCGCAGAAAAATCAGCGGTAGGTACTTAAGACGGAGAAGCCGCAGCGCTTGCGGCATCACACTCTTTACCTGATCTGCCGGAAGACTCGAGAGCAGAACCAGCGCGGATGCTTTTTCTTCCTCGGCCGCCTTCTGTGCTATCAATCCTCCCATGCTATGGGCCACCACTACCGGAGCGAACGAGGCAGCGCGAATGACCCGCCTGAGATCTTCCACACAATCCTGAAAGGTCAAGGCCTTGAGGGCTTCAAGTGGCCTCTCTTCTGACCGTCCTCTGAAGTTGATTGCCCAACATTCCCATCCAAGATTAGAGAAATGAGTAGCCCATTGGTGCCAGCACCAACTGCCGCTCCACAAGCCGTGAATCAGGATGAGAGGAGATTTGAATTTTGGCTTCTCAGGAGGCGAGGCATCTGCGAGCAGGCCACCAATCCACTTTTCCATTGCCTTTTCCTTTGCGGAGTGTAGATCCAGGGTCGAAAAAAACAAGGCCCTCCGGGTTTGGTCACCGGAGGGCCTTATCTATCCGGGCAGCCAGAACAGCTACCCTACGCCTGAGAATAAGGAGGGTTGAACTCGCCTCCGCCACTCCACATCCCAATGACGTTTATCTCTTTTTCTTTTTCTTGGCCTTCTTCTTTGCTGCCATAGGCACCTCCTTTTAGGATTCCCTAGGGTGGTGGGTATCTAGCAAAATGAAGAAATATATTTCTCAGGCAAAGAGATTCTTATCGTTAAACCCCTCCCACATCTTGTAGGTGTTTGAATTATAGCGACACTACGAATTGTATGTCAAGAAAAAAATAATATTTTAGAAATTTTTTATAATGATTTTTTTCATCAAAGGTAAAAACTTTTCTAACTCATTATCCTTTCGGACTCAAAGAGTTGCTTATATTAAAAAGTAACAAGCTGTTTTATAAACCCGCTATTGTCATGTAACCGAAGAGGTACAACGATAGAGAAGAAGCAACAAGAGGCTGCCTTGCAGGTTGGTGCGCTTCTGCTAATATTGAGGTTATCACGGTTCGGAGTTTAGAAGAGTGAACCAGAATTGGCTTGTCACGATCTTTTTTTTTACCCTCCTACTTGTCATCCTCTACCTTGCCTTTCTCATCCTCAGCCCGTTTCTCAAGGCCATCACCTGGGCAGCCATCCTTGCCATCGTGGTCTACCCAGCTTATGCGTGGCTGCTTAAGCTCTTAAGAGGAAAGGCCACCTCCTCCGCCTTCATTGTCACGATTCTGATTACTCTGCTCATCCTTTTTCCTGCGTTCAGGATTGCGGGCTTTCTTTCGCAGGAGGCGCTGGAGTTGGCCGGAACAGTGCGAGGTCTCGCGAATAGTGACGAGATAGAGTTATGGAAGGGAAAACCTTGGGTTGAGAGTCTTCTAAGGTTTTGGGAGACGATCTCCTATCAGTTTGCCTCTTTCGGGGTCGATCTAAAGAAAGTCGTTATTCAAGGAGCCCAACTTGCATCTGGGTTCCTCGTGTCCCAGGTTAAGGAGGTCGCCCAGGATGTCTTTGTTTTTGTGGTGAACTTTATTGTCGTCCTGCTGAGTTTTTTTTTCTTCCTACGGGACGGGAAGTATTTCTGTGATTCTATTCGCCGCCTTTTACCCATGGATCCGGAGCACCAGGCACACCTCTTTGAGAATATTGTCAATTCCATTTTCGCAGTCATTCATGGCTGTCTGATCGTGGCGATTATTCAAGGGCTCCTAGCTGGCTTGGCTTACTGGTTCTTAGGTTTACCGTTTGCCATCATTCTCGGAGGCGCGACCGCCTTCACAGCACTTCTCCCCATCGGGGGCTCTACGCTTATTTCTATACCGGCCTCGGCCTATCTGTTTATTCAAGGGTTTTACCTCAAAGGGATCATTCTCCTTGCCTGGAGCTTAGGTATTGTTGGAACTATTGATAATGTTCTTAAGCCCCTGCTGATTGGCAACCGACTTCGCCTTCCCATTCTTTTTCTCTTCTTCAGCATCCTTGGTGGGCTGGCTCTCTTTGGCGCTCTCGGATTGATTCTTGGTCCTGTTCTATTCGCTCTCCTAGCTGCTCTGTTGGATCTCTACATGAAGGAGTACGCGAAGGCCTAAACGGGCTTCTAGAATCCTGAAGACAGAGACTTGGGACGGAGACAGGACGATCCAATTTTTTTCTATCTTCGTCCCTCTCTCTTTTCTGTGCATCGATTTGCTAAAGGGAAGAACCAAACTGATGTGGAGATTGAAAGAAGGATGTGGAAAAGCGGGATAATCCTAGTATAGTATCGGCAGTTATCGGTTAGAATAGGAGGAACGAACATGGCAGAGGATATTCAGGTAAAAAGAGAGATTGTGCTGGAGGCGGATGCAGAGACCTTGGAGAAGATGCGCAAAGAAGGGCACGCACGGGGCTTTACGGTTTACTGCGATGAGGGGGAACGTGTCGGCGGGGAAAACACAGCCCCGCCTCCTCTTGCGTATTTTTCTCTCTCGCTGGCTTTCTGACTTCTTACCCAAATCTCCCGGTACGGGGAAATGATGAAGACCAAAATCAATAAGGCACGCGTATTTGTGCAGGCCAAGTTCAAAAGCGAGGGTTCGGTTCTAGCGGAAACAGTCCAGGCGAGGGGCCTGGGCTTTGAAACTCGCCTAGAGCTTGAGTCCAAGGAATCGCCGGAACGGGTTGCTGCGGTTGTCCGTAACGCTGAAAACGGGTGTTATGTCTTGCAATCTATCCTCCATCCAGTCCCGGTGGAACGTAAATTCGCTTTGAATGGCAGCGCGTTTGATCCTGAGGGATTGCGTAAGAAAAAACTATAAAAGCGATATGAACCAGTGGACAGTTGAGGTCAACGAGGTCGATTTTCAGGCAGAAGTTTTGGACCGCTCCCACGAGGTCCCTGTCATGGTTGATTTCTGGGCGCCCTGGTGCGGTCCCTGTCGTGTTTTGGGCCCCGTGTTGGAGCGGCTCGCCGAGGAACAAGCGGGGATGTTCGTCCTAGCCAAGGTGAATGTGGACGAGAATCCCTCCTTGGCTGCTGTTTTTCGTATCCAGGGAATCCCTGCCGTAAAAGTGTTCCAAGATGGGAAGGTGGTAGCGCAATTTACTGGAGCCATTCCCGAGAGTTCGGTCCGCGAGCTACTCTCTCGTTTCCTTCCCTCAGAGTTAGACCAGCAGGTCCTGGAAGCGGAAAGGGTGGAGAAGGATGGCCAGGTGGAAGAAGCCAGGGCTATCTATGAGAAAATTTTGCAGGCGGATGCTAGCCACGGAAAAGCGCTCCTGGGTCTAGGTCGAATCCTCATGGATGCTGGCGATAAAGGGTTTCTGGAGTACCTTGAAGGGGTGCCCATGGGTAGTGCCGAACGAAAGGAGGCCGATCAACTCATAGCTTGGCAGAAGCTTAAGGAGGGGGAAGATCAAGACGAATCGGCCCTTCGCGCCACCCTGGAATCAAACCCGGCCGATTTAGAGGCGCGATTTGGATTGGGGCAGGCCCTGGCTGCGCAGGAGAGATACGAAGAGGCGCTCGAGGAGTTTTTGGCGATTGTGAAGAGAGACAGGAATTTTCGCGACGACGGGGCCCGCAAGGCGATGCTCCAGATCTTTGACGTCCTGGGATCCGAGAGCGAGCTAACGGGGAGGTACCGCTCAGAGTTGGCCAAAATTCTTTTTCGTTGAAGAGAGGACTGCTTTACCTTCAATTTGCTAATAAAGGGTGATCTGATTACAATAGAAATAATGGACAGCAAAACGGAAGTGCGTGAGTTCACGCGCGCCCACGTAAAAATCGAAGCTCGGGTTGCCTCGGGTAACGCAATCGTTATTTTTGGCCAAACTAGAGACATAAGCCTAAACGGCCTCTACGTTATTTGTGATGAGCGGCTGCCGCCTGGCACCTCATGTCGATTGACGCTCTTCCTCGGGGAGTCCGAGAATCAGCTAACCATCAGGGCCAGAGGTAGAATAACGCGCCTCGATGACTCGGGAATGGGTATCGAGATTACTGAAATACCGGTGGAGAGCCTCGATCATATGCGCAGACTGGTATTGTACAACTCCGGCGGCGATTCCAAGGCGATCGAGCAGGAGTTCGAGACCCATGTAGGCATCCAGCGACGCAAGTGATCGACTGAGACAAAAGCAAATCTTTAAGACAGATTCTTATCACTCAGAGTTTGCTAAAGTTCTTTTTCGTTGACGAAAAGCCTTTTTTCTCAAGCTCAGAGTACCAGAACCGCTCGCCGTCAAAGGCCATACAAGCTGGGACAAGTAAGACAGGAAGACGTTCCACGATTCTTTCACGCGCCAGATCATAGCGGGAAAAAAAATATTTTACCTGCCGTGTCTCACTCCAATGACCTAAAGGGCCCGGATCGGATTCTATGAGCCAAAGCTCGTTCCTATAAGCTGCGGGGCTAAAAGTCTCGTTTTCGGTTCGAATAACCCAATTGACCTTCCCGCTTTGCGTATCCAGGCAAAAGAGCTTGCGGTTGTGGCGGTGGGTTACCCAGAGCTTACCGTCAACCAGCGTCATCCCAGCTCCTGCCCCGTCGGGACAATTAAACTTGCGTATCTCTTTTCCCTCCCTTAGAGACCAAAGGACTAGCTGCCGACCGAGCCTTCCCCCTGCAGTTACCATCCACAACCCATCCTCGTGCGGACAGACATCCCAAATCTCGTGCAGGTAGGTAAGTTGCTTCTCCGCTTTTCCTGTCGATGGATTGTAAGTAGCCACGAGACGCTCTTCAGGTGCGGCGATCCAGAGGGAACCCCCGTCAAAGTTCATCCCGGCGATAAAAATATTTTGCAGCTCCGGCATCTCTCTGATTCTATAACCTACGAGAATTCTTGGTATGGATCAAGCCAGAGGGGTTTTGGGTTTCGAGTCTGGAGTTTCGGGTTCTAAGTAGAAACCCGAAACACAAAACTCGAAACTCTTACGAGAACGTATTATGATACATATATTCGGCAGCTAAGATGGAGACGAAGGGAAGTCTGGAAAGGGAGATCAAAAGGGTGGCGCGGACGCTATATCGTAAGGCGGCCGAGCACAAACCCTCGCTCTTCGAGCCCCAAGACTGGATGGGGCGGATGATCGACTGGTCTCTCGAAGATGAATCGCTGCGCGTGGCCCTTTTCCGTTTTGTGGATGTGCTCCCCAGTCTAGATTCGGCAGCGGAGATCGGGCGTCATCTCCGAGAGTATTTTGCCCGGGTGGACCATGCCCTTGGAGGGTTAGTTTTCCTCGCCCAGGCACTGCATGCGGGGTGGCTGGTGGCACCAGTAGTGCGGCACAATGTTGTACGGCTTGCGCGCCGTTTCATCGTCGAGGAGGGAACCGGTACCCTCACCACGGTCTTGGAAAGACTCAGGCAGGAGCCTGCGGCTTTCACTATAGATGTGGTGGGGGAGACCACGGTCAGCGACAAAGAGGCGAACGCCATGCAGAGACGCTACCTTGATCTTTTGCAGCGCCTGGCTCTAGTGGCAGAGAAGTGGCCTTCGATCCCGCAAATTGACTCCGCTTCCCGCGGTCCCATTGCCAGAGTCAATCTCTCCGTCAAGATCTCCTCCCTTTATGCTCGCTTTGATCCCCTGGACCCAAACACCGGGGTCGTGGTTCGAGATAGACTCCGATCCCTGTTTAAAGAGGCCTCACGCCTCGGAGCAGCGCTTACCCTAGACATGGAGCAGTATGCTTTCAAAGATCTTACGCTTGAGATCTTTTTCAGACTTTTGGAAGAAGATGAGTTCGAGAAAGAACCCCAGGCCTTCATTGCCCTTCAGGCCTATCTCCGCGATGCGGAGAAAGATTTGGCAGGGCTTATCCAATGGGCTAAAGAGCGCAAGCGCAGAATTGGGGTGCGGCTAGTTAAAGGGGCTTACTGGGATAGTGAGATCGCCTGGGCCAAACAAAAAAATTGGCCTATTCCTGTCTTTTTGCAAAAGGCTGAGACCGACGCCAACTATGAGCGGCTAACCCGTCTCCTATTGGAGAATCATGACATTGTGGACGCCGCTTTCGGGAGTCATAACATCCGGAGTCTCTGCCACGCCATCGTTGCAGCTAAGCATCTAGGGATTCCGAAAAATGACTATGAGATCCAGATGCTTTACGGCATGGCCGAGCCTATCCGGCAAGCGATCATCCAGAACGGGCAGCGTGTGCGTGTTTATGTCCCCGTAGGAGAACTGCTTCCAGGCATGGCCTACCTGATCCGCCGCCTTATGGAGAACACCTCCAATACCTCCTTCTTGCGCCAGACCTACGCAGAGGAGAAAGATGTAGAAAGCCTGATTGTTGCTCCTTTGTCTAAGGAGGAGCGTGTCATGTCACGGCCGGCGATCGATTCGGATGACCCGAAGACATTAGGGGATTTCCGCAACGAGCCTTCCCTCGATTTTTCCCGCCGGGGGAATCGAGAACGCTTCGCCCAAGCCCTTCGGAACGTGCACGACGAGTTTGGGCAGAGCTATCCCCTTTGGATAAGGGGAGAAGAGAGAGATACGGAGACTTGGATGGAGTCCGTGAATCCAGCTTGTTCTCAGGAGATCGTAGGACGGGTTTCTCTGGCCGGTAGGGGCGAGGCCGACGAGGCCATTGAAGCCGCACAACGCTTTTTCCCCGACTGGCGTGCCACCCCTGCCAGGGAGCGGGCCGCAGTTCTTTTCCGTGCTGCCTCCCTCATGAGGGAAAAGCGTTTGGAACTTGCCGCTTGGGAACTCTTTGAAGTCGGAAAAGGCTGGCGTGAGGCGGATGCGGATGTGACCGAGGCCATTGACTATCTGGAGTACTATGGCCGTGAGATGCTGCGCTTGGCCGAACCGCAACCCACGCAGCATGTTCCTGGTGAGAACAATCTTTACCTCTACGAACCCCGAGGAGTTGCGCTGGTTATCGGGCCGTGGAACTTCCCATTGGCGATCCTTACCGGAATGACCGCAGCCGCTTTGGTTACAGGAAACTGCGCGATCGTGAAGCCGGCGGAGCAGTCGCCTATTATGGGGGTGCGGCTTTTGGAGATACTGCGCGAAGTTGGCCTGCCTCCGGTTGCCTGCCAGCTCTTGCAAGGAGGGGGAGATCTAGGGGCCTACCTCGTCCGTCATCCAGCGGTTCATCTTATTGCCTTTACTGGCTCGCGTGAGGTGGGGCTGGAGATATTGCACGAAGCCTATACCCATCAACCCGGCCAAGAGCATGTCAAGCGCGTGGTTTGCGAGATGGGGGGGAAGAACGCCATCATCGTGGATGGAGATGCTGATCTTGATGAGGCGGTGGTGCATATCATAGATTCAGCCTTCGGGTATCAGGGACAAAAATGTTCCGCTGCATCCCGCATTGTCATAGTTGAGGAAGTGCATGATCGCTTGTTAGAAAGGTTGGTGGAGGCGGTGAAGAGCTTAGAGATTGGTCCCCCACAGGATCCGCGCAACTTCATTGGCCCTGTAATTGACGCGGTAGCTCATGCAAGGATCACTGGCTACATTGATTTGGGCAAGCGGGAGGGAAAGTGTATGCTGGAGATGGATGCGCCTAAAGTTGGTTTTTACATAGGGCCGGCGATCTTTAGCGAGATTGAGCCGCGTCATCGTTTAGCTCAGGAGGAGATTTTCGGGCCGGTCCTCTCCGTGATCAAGGCGCGCGATTTCGACGATGCCCTTGAGATTGCCAACCGTTCGTCTTATGCCTTGACCGGAGGACTGTTCTCTCGCTCTCCAGCCAATATCGAAAAGGCGCGGCGCAAGTTCCTCGTGGGTAACCTCTACATCAACCGCGGGATCACTGGTGCCATAGTGAAGCGTCAACCCTTTGGCGGGCTAAAGCTTTCTGGGATCGGCTCCAAGGCCGGAGGGCCGGATTATCTACTCCAGTTCCTCGAGCCACGAACTATCAGCGAGAACACCCTCCGCCACGGCTTCGTCCCTCCAGAGGATTTGAAGTATAGCTGAGTCGCGTCATTAGTGTTCGGCTACCATAGTCGACGATGGAGCTGAGCCATAAGAGACTCTCTCAGGCCGGTTGCGTCTGACACCGTTCCCTGGTAAGAACTATGTTACTTTATCGGCTTAGGATTTTTGCGGGCCAAGAGTTTTGGTACTAAAGGAGTCAGAGCTATGAGCACACCTTCAGTGATGAAAGAGACTAGTGCGACCCGCAGGGCTCAAGAAATCATCATCTCGGCGGACTCTCATGTCATGGAGCCGCCAGAGCTGTGGGCAACCGGTGTGCCCGCACCCTTCCGAGACAGCGCCCCTCGCTTTCCCCCTCACAAAGTAGGTGAGGGTTTTCAGAAGCATCCCGGCGGCCATGATCCTCATGCGAGGATAAGCGAGATGGAAGTTGACGGCCTAAACGCCGAAGTTCTCTATCCTACTCTTGGGCTAGATCTCTTCGCTCTGGACGATGCTGCATTGCAGGAGGCCTGTTTCCGAACGTACAACGACTGGCTGATAGAATATTGCCAGGTCGCCCCAGAGCGGCTCATTGGTATCCCCTCAATCTCTGTCTACAACATAGATCACGCAGTGAAGGAGCTCGAGCGCTGCCACAAGGCGGGACTTAAGGGTGCTATAATCTGGCAAGCGCCGCATGCGGACCTACCCTTCTATTCGGACCATTATGACCGGCTCTGGGCCGCGGCGCAGGATCTGGATGCGCCCGTTAGCCTCCACATCCTTACGGGCCACAGCTACAATAAGGACAAGACAAGGCGAAAAGGAGTGGAGCATTATCGTGGGAGCGTCAACTTGAAGCTCTTGGATATCGCCAACGCGCTGTTTGAGCTCATCTTCTATGGAGTCCTGGAGCGCTATCCCCGGCTGAAGATCGTGACCGTGGAGAACGAGATCGGCTGGATGCCTTTTTTCCTTCAGCAGTGGGACTACTACTATCGTCGCTTCAGGGGTGAGAATCCTCCGCCCATAGACAAAGACCCTAGTGAGTACTTTAATCGGCAGGTCTACGCTACCTTCTTTAACGACAGCGTAGGCGGTCACAATCTGCAATGGTGGGGTGAGGATAACTGCATGTGGTCCAACGACTTTCCCCATCCCAATTCTACCTGGCCCAACTCCCGGAAGGTTATCGAACGGGACCTTGGACATCTTCCAGTGGAGAAGCGCACGAAGCTCCTCAGCACCAACGTGGCTCGGCTCTACAACCTGGAAGTTCCCCGGGCTTTGTAGCCGGGTTTGAAGCCGACCGACATCTTCATGTCGGCCAGCGCGTCTTTCTGCCTTTCCAAGTCCCATGACCGAGCCTTGTCTCCCCAGGAATGCATCAACGGTCATCCTCGTTCGCCCTAAAGCCAGCGGGAGATTTGAGGTCTTCATGACCCGCCGTCCTGACGAGATGGAGTTTATGGGCGGCTGCTATGTATTCCCAGGTGGCCGCGTTGAGAAGGAGGATTCCTCAGAGCAGATGTTGCGGCGTTGTCGCGGCCTTTCGCGGACGGAGGCGCAGAGAATTCTCGGCAACGAGCTCAGCCCCAAACTTGCTTTGGGCCACTGGATCGCAGGAATCAGGGAACTTTTCGAGGAAGTCGGCGTGCTTCTCTGCACCACTGACAGCGGCGCAGAGATAAACATGGAGCTTCAAAGAAAGTTGGCAACGAGGCGTGAAGCGCTGGTCGAGGGGGTGATGGATTTTAGGGCTCTCCTTAAGTCTGAAGGGCTCTATTGCGACCTCCAGCGTCTAGCCTATTTCTCCCACCGCATAACGCCAGAGAAGCACTCGATTCGTTTTGACACCCGCTTCTATCTCGCTCGCTTACCGTTAGACCAGATTCCGCTCGATTCCTCACAGGAAGTAACGGAAAGCCTTTGGATTACGCCAGAAGAAGCACTCAATCGGGCCCAGAATGATTCCCTCTCTGTAGTGCCCCCTACTCTTGCCGCTCTTCGGACGCTTGCTACTATTGACTCTTGGCAGAGTCTATGTGCTCAGTACCAGTTACGATAAGTAGGTCAAAGATGGCAGCCATAATAGATGGCAGTGCAAAATAGGGAGGTACGCATGGAAACCAAGCTTGCCGAAGCGCTTGCCGCGTTAACGACAGGGATTTACGTCCTCACTGTGCGTGCCGGGAATCGCCAGCACGGTATGAGCTCATCGTGGGCCACACAGGTCTCAGGAAATCCTATACTGCTCATGGTCGCTGTAGATAAGGAGCATCTCACTCATAAGATGATCTTAGAGAGTGGGACCTTCGCGCTAAACATTGTGGGAGACCAGAACAAGCATCTAGAAGATTACTTCTATTCTTCGGCGTCTCGCCAGCCTGATAACCTTGTACCCTTTGCGCTAGAAACTGGTGCCACAGGTACGCCTCTACTCAGAGACGCGCTTGCGTCGCTTGACTGCCGCGTTGTGTCCGGCCACTCAGCCGGCGACCACACGCTATTCATCGGGGAGGTGGTGGATGCGCGCGTGAGGGGAGAGGACCGCCCTTTGACCAGCCACGATCTACCCTATGTTTATTTGGGAGGGAAGGTCCTTTTTGACCAGGCCAGCCGCCGTCCTTTGGAGTTAGTTAAGAGCTAAAAGGTCTTTCCATGTTGGAGCAGACGCCAACCATGCTGGCTAGGGAGTGAAGACTTCGTTGGCGGAAGAGAACGAACCACCCGGGGTGGGGCCACCAGAAAGAATGTAGATGCTCTGGCCCACACCTGCTGCTCCCAGCCCATGCCGGGCCGTGGGCATTGGAGTCCAAGTGATCCAGGTGTCTGTGGCGGGATCGTAGGACTCGGTTTGGTTGAACGTCCCGGAGGTGGACTCGCCGCCAAAAACAAAGATCTTTCCACCCAAGGGTGCAGCGGCAATACCGCTTCGTGGCGTAGGCATTGAGGCGCGAGGCTGCCACCGATCGGCGGCAGGGTCATATTCCTCGTTGACTGCCAGGTTCCGTGCGTAGCTTCCGTCTATTCGTCCACCGATGGCGTAGAGTTTGCCGGCTACGACGCCAACGGCCAAGTGATCCCTCGGCGTCGGGATTGATGCAAGTTTCGTCCACCGGTCTTTTATAGGCTCATACTCTTCGTTGGCAGTCGAGTTTCGTCGATTTGCCGCCCCGCCCACAGCATAAATTTTCTCGCCGATTACTCCTACTGCCAGGGCTCCCCTTGCAGTGGGCATAGAAGTCCGGGTGCGCCATTGGTCTAAAGAGGGATTGTACTCATAAACCGTGTTCACCGCGCCCCAACTGGAGTCGTAACCACCGATCACGTAGATTTTTCCCGCCACAGAAGCTGCCCCGATGTGATGCAAGGAGCGCGGAAGGGAAGCCCGGCGGCGCCAAGTATCTTTCGCTGGATCATACTCTTCAACTAAATCTCCTCCCTGACCCAAGCCACCGATCACATAGATCTTTCCGCCAAGCTCGACTGCTGCCACCTCAGTCCGTGACGAGGGCATAGACGCACGTGTCAGCCACTTTCCACCCTGCCCAAAGCTGTCCAGGGAAATGCTGACGAATAGGACGAGCAAAAGGCAAAGCGTAAGATACCACCTAGACGTCACTTCAATACCTTGTCTTCCCTGCCGGCTCAGGTGGGGGTAAACCTGTGGCATGGCACCAGGGACGGGCATCGTAGAAGCGCTCGGCAGGGGAGAAGGGAGGCTTATAGAAGCCCATCTCAATTCGTAGCTCCAGTACGCGCCGGATCGAGACGGGATTGATTCGGGCCTTAGCGACGATTCGGTTGAGAGAGTTTTGCGCTGCCGCGGGTGTTAGGCCTTGCTCTTTGATGAGGAGTTCCAGGGTCTCTTTGCGGTTTGCGGGATTTAAGATCCAATCAGTAGCAGCCACCCATGCACGGATGAAGCGCACTACTAGCTCGCGATCGGCTTCTAGCCACGCGCGTCTGCTCCAGCCGCAGGTCAAGGGCCAGTTAGGTACATAGTCCGCGGCGCAGGCGAGGATCTTTCCCCCGGCGGCAACGGCCTCTTCACTGGATGGTGGCGTCAACATAGCAGCGACCACACGTCCTTTTCTAAAGGCCTCAAGTCGCTGTGGCGAGGCCCCGATAATCTCTACCGCGTACTCTCTCTCCTCGATACCGTGCTGATGTAGAATCTTCTTACGTATGAGGTCCAGATTGGAATCCCCTGGATCGCCGGCCAAGAGCCTGCCACGCAGATCGTCGATGGATGCTACTTCAGGCCTCCCTATCAGATAAGCGTCCAATCCTTCCTCAGCTTGCATGAAGAGCACGTAATCGACACCGTCCGTGGTCGTGCGGGCAATCATGGTATCAGCACTGCTCAAGGTAAAGTCCCACCGTCCTTCCGCCATCCCCTGATTATGATCGGGGGCATAGGTTGCCTTGTGGAAGAGAACCTCCAGTCCCTCTCTGGCAAAGTAACCGCGCTTTTCTGCAATGAGGTGAGGCGGTCGGCAGTGATACCCTGTTACCTTTAATACGTCCAAAGTAGTTCCTCCTGCGGCTCACTTAGCTTCGGTTGAGTTCATTAGAGTTCGCTGCCAGTCTAAAGGCAGAGTTTTCAGCGCCCTGTACAGGGCTTTACATTAGAAAAAATTCCTATATTTTTTAAACCCAAAATTCGTCTATGTCAAACAACTGAGATGTAGGCCACGTTAAAAAATAAAAAAGGGGGGAACCTATCCTTCCCCCCTCTTATTTTGAAATTCACCAAAGGGATGATTAGTGTTTGGGTTCTATCTTCCTCCCGTAGGTTACCTCGCCCTTATCGACCCTGAGAGAAAAACCACAATCCGGGTTGGTACAGGCCCAGGCCTTGAATGTCACGGAAGCCCCATCCTGACCATAGTCCGATAGTGGGATAAGAAGTCCATTATTACACTTCTGGCATTTCGGCAGGTCCATCTCCACTCCTCCTTTCGGCACAACTCTACCGATAAAACAATAGTTTATAAAATATCGGGGGTGAAATCAAGCAAGGTTTTTACCCTTGGAAGGGGGAAAGAGTGAGTGGCTTATTTCCAATTTGAGGGAGGGAAGAGAGGGATAGCTATGTAAGAAAGCTACCCCTCTCCAGCGGTGAGAAATTTGAATACTACTTGGTCTCGCCCTTTTTCTCCTCTTCCTTCTTTGCCTTCTTTCTTAGACGCGGAAATCTATGATTTCTTCAATCAGAGAAGGTAACTTACTGATTTTACGCTTGGAACTTTATCCTGCCAGACCGACCTTGACGAGATCAACTTCAACCCCAAGGCCTGGACGTGTCGGTGGGCTCAAAAATCCCGCCACAGTTTCTAATCCTCTACAAGGGTCGTTGGCCATACGCTCAAACTCACCGATCTCACATGGAAGCGTGAGATTTCGGAGACTCACTGCTAAGTGGACATTGGCAGCATCCAGGAGACGGCTGCCCGGAGCCGTCCCCACGAGGTATTCGATACCGGCAGCCTCGCACACCGCAGCGACCTTTCTTGCCTTGAAGATACCGCCCATCTTGGGAAGTTTTAAGCTAATGATGTCCGCTGCGCCGTTTTCGATAATTCTTAAGGCCTCTGCGGAGCTATTGACACTTTCATCGGCCATAACTCGGGGTCGAACAGACTGCCTAACCAAGGCCATTCCTCTCAGATCGGCGGCCTTGACTGGCTGCTCCACGATCGCCACATCATAAGGCTCCATCTTTTGAATCCGCTGAATCGCCTCTTTGGGGGAGCAGGCCATGTTAAAGTCGATCGTAATCGTTACCTCCGGACCGACCGCCTCGCGCACTCTTTGTACCCGTTCGACATCTTCCTTGAGGGTGGTTCCGACCTTGAGCTTTAGAGCTGTATAGCCGCTTTGGACCACTGCTTTTGATTTTTCCGCCATCTCCTGCGGTTCATACATCCCCATAAGACGCGTCACCCGCACTGCCGGATGAACGGCACCACCGAAGAGACTGTTGGCCGGCACACCCAAAGCCTTTCCCATAAGATCGTGCAGGGCGAGATCGACCCCCGCCTTCGCCCGCTCAGCTCCTCTCACAAGGGAGTCGAGTTTGTAAGTGATCGCCTCGAGATCGAACGGATCGGCGCCGATGAGGACCGGACCGAGTACGTTGTTGATCAGTTCGAGATGGTGGATTTGGGTGTCACCGCTGATAAAGGTCGCGCCCGGACTGGCCACACCTATGCCAATGGTTCCCTTATCAGTATCTATCCGAATAAAGATCAATTCGTGCTTATCCTTACCACCAGTGGAGATCTTCCACCCAGTGATGACGTTATGCACTTCATGCGCGGTCGCACGGACCTTGGTAATTTTCATCTTTCTTTCCTACACTCTGTTTTTCGAAGTAAATGAAACTGAATGGGTTACTCTTATCTCCCTTTGCCTCTGCTGTGCAGTCCTCCTTGGGAGGGCCTCTCGCGATGGATCTCTTTGCCGAATGCCAGCTTGGATTTCATTCACCTAAAATCATAGAGCCTTGCGGCGTTCTCGCGGCTGATCTTTCTTTTAACTGTCGGATCGATGCCTTCACAGTTCCGGTCCACTGTCTGCTTGGAATACGGCCATGTCGTCACCCCGTGCGGATAGTCGCTCGCCCACATGAAGTTATCCGCCCCGTAAACTGGTGTCGTCAGCACCCCCGCCCTATCATCCTGATAGGTGAAAAATAGATTGCGCTTGAAATAGTCGCTCGGAGGTAACCGGTTGACGTTGAGCTCAGCATCGTAGGTACTTTTACGGCCATACCAGTAATCCACCTGCTGCACCAAATTAGCCACCCAGCCTACATCAAATTCCGCACACACTACCTTCAGCCCGGGATGCCGATCAAACACCCCGGAGAAAATCAAATTCCCTAAAAACTGCTGCGCCGGCGCCTGCTTGGAAGCAAAACCCACGCTCTGCTTGCGCCGGTCGCCCTCCCGCGGCCCCTCAAAATGCGTGCGCGCCACACCTTGCGTCGCGCTTGTGTGGACATTAATCACCGAGCCTGCCTCTTCTGCCGCCGCCCACATAGGTTCATACTTAGGCTCATAGTAACCACTATCTTTAATCCGTGTGGGAATCAGCACGCCCCGAAACCCTTGGTTGGCATATTCCTTGATGTCCGCCACTGTATGCTCTACGTCCAAAATCGAAAGAATTGCCAGTCCGATAAGCCTCCTCGGATTGTAGCTGCAAAACTCATGCAGCCAGGCATTGTAAGAGCGAAAAATGGCTCGCTGCAGCGGCTCGTCCGTAAGAGAGTAAAAGAAGCGAGCCGGACTAGGAAAAAGCACCTCCGCCTCCACTCCATCCTCGTCCTGATCCTTCAGCCGGGCCTCGGGGTCCCAGCCACCAGGATAGTCGTCATAGCGGAAGCGCTCGTTGAAGCGGATCGTGTCGGCGTGCCTAGCTGCATCTACCTGCGAGATGCCGTTTTCCTTGCCTACCACCCGGCCAATGGAAAAGTGCGAACAGCCGATCGGGGGAAGTCCCTCCGCGACGAGCCACGTGCCCTTGGGCACGCCTGGAGGATCCTTCGCGACTTTAGGAGCGCGCTCGCCGTACTCCCGCTGCACCCGCTCCCATGCGGACGGAGGTTCATTCACGTGACTGTCCGCTGAAATCAACTTAAAATCAGGCATAAAGTTTCCTTCCTAGTAGGAGCCTAAACGCAAAAGATAAGAACAAAGGCCACTTTCTTGTCAAGAATAGGCAACTCTCCGTTGCTTGACAAGGGCGAACGACTGATGCTTAATCCTGAGCAACATGGAAGAGACAGAAACAGAGATTCTCTCGGTCAGGATCCACAGGGAGGGGATATGTCCTCGAAAATGATGTTTGCCAGGAGCCCTTTTTTCTTTGGCACAGGTCTTCTCTGGTGTGCTTTTCTCGCATTCGGTTCCGGCCTGTTGTGGGGCGCTTCTTCAGAAAAGGAAAAGACCATGGAAGCAGCCAAAAAAGAGGGGAAGCTGGTATTGTACAGCGGCATGGACGTGGAAGAGGCAAACATTTATTTGGGCGAATTTGGCAAGAAGTATCCTTTCATAAAGCCGGAGCTGTTTCGCTCAAGCGGGGAGAAGGTCCTTACTAGATTTCTTATCGAGAGTCGGGCGAACAGCCATCGAGCCGATATATTTCAGACAAGCATCGTTCAGGTTTATCAGCTAAAAAATCAAGGGCTCCTAAAGAGGTATATCTCCGAAGAGGCGGGCGCCTATCCGGAAGGTTTTAGAGACCGGGAAGGATATTGGAATGCTTTCTACCTACTGACTTATGTCGTTGGATACAATACGAAGCTTGTCCCTCTAAAAGAAACCCCTGTGAGCTATGAGGACCTTTTGAATCCAAAGTGGAAGGGGCTAATCGGTTTGGAAACGGAAGAGTACCAATGGTTTTATCATATGCTGCAGATCATGGGGAAAGAAAAGGGCCTCGACTATATGCGGCGACTTGCAAAGCAGGATTTGCAGATGAGGAAAGGACACACGCTCCTCGCTCAGCTCGTAGCCGCAGCAGAAATAGCCGTGGCTGTAGTAGTCTATGCGAACCGGGTGGAGAGGATGAAGAGTACGGGAGCCCCGATAGATTGGGTCAGGTTCAAAGGCCCGACCATTACAGCCATCAATGCCATCTCGATACCGGAGAAGGCGCCTCATCCAAATGCGGCTAGGCTGTTTGTTGATTTTGTTCTGTCGAGGGAGGGACAGAACTTACTCCGAAATCTTAGAAGAATTCCTGCACATCCCGATGTTTCTCCGGACCCACCAACCCTCACAAGGGATTTAAATCTCTATCCGGCGCGGCCGGAAGGAATGATTGAAAACTATAACCAGACCGTCCAGGAATTTGACAAGATATTCATGAAAGGCAAGTAAAGATGTAAGGCGGTCCGATCCAGACTGGACGGCACAAACCTTGCTGTCTAGCCGGGCCCGAGTAGCCCTGTAAGCTCCACGGTATCGGGGACTTGTTCGAGCTTGCTCACGCAGTTAATCAGTTCCGTGCTTCGCCTAGGGGAGATTGAGTTCCTAACATTGCTGCGGAACTTGTCCAAAACTTCGTTTTCTGTGAGGGGATTCCTGGGATGGCCCTTGGCGATGGTAGCCGTGTGTGAGACCCTTGTGCCGTTTGTCAACTCTATAGTTACGGGACAGTATTTTCCTGGCTCTGGAATCGAGTTGTCCACGATGACTTCAATCTTCTTAAGCGCTTCTTGGACATCGAGGGCATTGGCCTTTATGTCAGAAAAACTGTCGACCTCAAGCTTTCCATCCAGGACACAGATTGCAGCAACGTAGTTCACAGCAAATTTAGCCTGTAAACCAGAACGAATCGCTGGGTGATAGTGGCGCTTGTAGCGAAGCGGAGGTATGCGGACTTCGACCTTTGTCACATCGGGATAACGGAGACGGTGCTGCCGCATCAGGTGAAGCGTGGCATCGGCGGCGAGAAACTGTGGGGCGCTGCAGGGATGCAGTTTGAGCCCGAGTCCTGGCGCCTCGAAAAAGTAAGGGTTTCCCAATCCCTCGATCATTTTCTGGTAATCACAGTTGCCCGCCCCGAAGAAGGTGTCGCAAAAGCCTCGAGGATTTTCAATGATGGCAGCGTCGGCCGTGAACCCTCTTTCTGCCAGAAGGACAGCCTCCACGCCGTTGCGTGCGGCATTACCGGCATGAAACGGCTTCACCATCGAGCCTTGTTGTCGATGGATCCCGCCAGCGCCTGACGCGGCAATCCCGCAGGCGGCCTTGATCTTTTCCGCGTCTAACTGCGTGATGCTGGCCGCCGCCGCCATAGCTCCTATACTTCCGTAGACCGGGGTGCTGTGAAAGCCTCGGGGATGGAGATCGGGACATCCCGAGGCGATTTGCGACGCAGTCTCGATTCCAACGATATAAGCTTTCAATAAGTCTTTACCTGTGGCGTGTCTTGCTTCACCGAGAACCGCGGCCGCTGACAAGACCACAGAGCTGGGGTGTCCTACGTGAACGACGGCATCCCAATCATCAAAGTCGAGGGCGTGAGCTAACAGGCCATCGGCGAAGGCTGCCATAGGAGGAGAAGTTTTTAAAGATGTGCCCCAGACGGATGACTGGGGGGGTCCTCCCGTGGACTTGCAGTAATCAAACGCTAGTCCGGCCACTGGAGATGAGACCGCGGCCAGGGCGACACCAAGGGTATCCAGGATGTGCAGCTTGGCGTTATGGAGAGCTCGCTCGGGAATCTTTTCGAAGTCCAGATTCGCTATAAAATTTGCCAACCGATCCGTAACCGGTGGCCCCTGGGAAACATTGTGCTGATTGGAAGAAGTTACCTTTTGGGAGTTGGGATCCATAGGTCCTCCTCGTTGCTTCGAAATCCAGGTATAGTCGGGCTGCATTTGGGTGCGGTGCCCGCGAAGCAAGGCCATGCGCGCTCGTGGCAGAAATACCTCTAACCTGTGCGGTCAGATCGGCGAGAGATATCTTCGGCTTTCAGGCCGGGAGACCACGGATACGCCTTGGGACTGTGCGTTATCTTACTGCTGACCATCAGTTCAGCAAAGCGAATTCCGACCGCCTTCGTGTTGATCACCGGTATCCCGACCTCTTGCTCCAATTCTTTTGGATCGACTTCATAAGGGAAAAGCAGTCCACCAAGAGGGATGATCGCCTGCGCTCCGCCGTCGATCATCTCTCGCGAGAGGCTAACGGCCCGTTGCAGAATAGTCTTGTGCTGCTTGGCCATGTCGCTCTCGTAAACGTTGACTGTCTTAATATCGGTTACAAACTGTCCCATTCTGTACGTCTCAAGAAGGCGGAATACGTAGGGAACGTGGCTTTCCAGGGGAACGATAAAGCCGAACCGATCGCAGAGACACGCGGCAAAATGACAGGAAGCGCGGAGAACGCCCACGACGGGGATGCGGACGGCAAGTCGAGCGGCCTCGACGCCGGGATCAAACGTGTTGCTCTGAACGACCGCATCGAAGCCATCCCGCTCAGCCTCGATGATCCTTTTGACTAACGCGGGGGTTTCCAGAATGTGGTGCAGACCTGAAAGCGTTTTTTGCTGTTCCAAGTGACGCAAAGCGGCTCCTGCTCCGAGATCGTCGGGATAATGGAGCTCCACCGTGGTCCCAGAAGAGGCATAACTATTAAGGAGGGAGACGATCCGAGCCTCACGCTGTGCGCTAGCTTCTCGCCTAGACGAGTGGTTCAGGAACATAATCCGCATAAACGTCCTCCTTTGCCTCCTGGGCCCTTTTGGACCCCTTTAGACCACAGGTAAGGCGGGCAAGACCAGTGCGAACCGTAGGTTTCTGGCTAACCATTTTTCAGTGCGCATCTGCCCTCCGGAATAGCCACAAGGCCTTTTCGCTCTCTTTATTATTTTTAAGTCTTACTGTAAAGAGAGCGAACCGAGAGTCGTCATAGCCCAGGTTTAGAAGGCTCCCATCCCTTAGCTTGGGGGCTTTGCGGTGGAAAAAATTTCGTGAAATTGTCTCTGGTAGTCACTGAACTTGTCACCTATTTCAGGACTATTAATGTAGAGCTTAAGCCCTTTGGGAACCCAGGGGGGATCAATTCCCGTCCGTGCGGGTTCGAGGCCCTCAGTGAGGTAGGTTTTCTGTCCTTCTTCCGAAAGCAGATAGCTCATGAAGAGCTTGGCTGCGTTGGGGTGCGGCGCATGCTTATTGATGCCTGCAGTAATCGTGTGCACGATCGCGGGTTCAATCGCGTGCCAGTCTACTGGGGCGCCGTTTTTCTTTGCGCGCTCTATTGCGTAGGCATAGATGTCGATCGCCAGGGGAATTTCTCCAGCACCCACTAAGTTACTCAGCAGCGTGGTCCCCGAGCGTAGGCTCAAGTTTTGCCGGGCAAGTTTTTTCATGAATTCAACGCCCCGGCTCTCCCCCTTGATCTTCAGTAGATTGACAAACCAAACGTAGGCGGCGTCTTCGAGACCCAGCTTGCCTTTCCATTTGGGATCCAACAGGTCGTCATAAGAACGGGGCAAATCCTGCTTGGAAACGAGCTTCGTATTGTAGGCCACGGCATGAAGTTGCTTGTAGAGGGCTGTGTAGTAACCGTCAGCGTCTTTGAGCTCCTTAATGTAGAATTTCCTTTCCTGAGACTCGTATTGCATCAGGAGCCCTTTTTTCTTGAAGATGTCTATGTACCAATCTGTGGTCCGCACGATGTCAGCTATATGCTTTCCAGCCCGGCTCTCTGCTGCGAATCGTACCAGAAGCTTCTGACTCTGGATGCGAAATTTTTTGGCCTGGATGAACGGATATTTCCTCATAAAGCCTTTGTTGATGGCTTCGTCTATCTCGCCAGACCCACCGCCATACCAGATCACCTCTCCCTCCTTTTTCGCTCTCTCGATGATTTCTGGACTGCTGGCCAGCGGCCCTACGGGAATGAACCCATCCGTGCAAATTGTTACGAGGACTACAAAGGTCGCGTTCATTCTAAGCATTTTTCCCTCCACTGGAAATGGCTCTCTGATTTTAGAGAGTTTTAAGGATTTGTCTCTTGATTTATGCGATATATCCTATTCGTGCCCCGATCCTGCGGGCCCCCCAGGTAACCACCATTAAAAAAAGAGCCATAAGGACTCCGAGAGCGGAGACGCTACTGTAAAGACCCGACTCCCACAGGTCAAACACAAGAATCGAGAGCACTATGCTTTCCTGAGTATAAAGCAGGATGGAAGTGGAAAGTTCCCTCAGAGACACGACCGCAATGTATATCCATCCCGCGACAAAACCCGGCATAAGTAAGGGAAGGAGGATTTTTCTGAAGGTCTGTAGCCAGCTAGCCCCGCTGACCACGGACGCCTCCTCGAGTTCTTTGCCGATTTGGATCATCGAGGCCGATGTCGCGCGAATCCCATAGGGGAGGTATTTGGTCATGTAAGCGATGAAAAGAATCCACAGGGTGCCGTAGATCGGAATCGGGATCGTTAGATAGAGGACGAGAAGGCTGACACCAAGCACAATACCGGGTATGGCGATAGGGAGGAAGGCGAGGTTGTCGATGATAAAACTCCCTCGGATTTGAGACTTAACGGTGATCCATGAAATGCATGAAGTGAGGAGCATGACTGCTGTCGCGCTGCCAAAGGAAAGAAGCATGCTGTTGAAGAATGCCTTATGGGCAAAAGGAAATTGGAAAAGCTCCTGGTAGCTTTTGAGCGATAGTTTGGGCACCATCTCAAGGGAGGGAACCGCCATATAAGGTGTGAGAGATGACCAGATCAGATTAGTCAGGGGAAGGATGACAGTTACCCCGACGATTAGCAAGCAGGAAAAACCGACTAGATATTTCCAGGCTCCCATGTCGATACGTCTAGGTCGATAACCCTTTCCGGTGATTGTAGCAAACCTCTCTGCTGCTTTGGTCATTCGGTAGTAAAAAAATACTCCGATAATGCTCAAAAGGAGAAGCGTCACAGAATAGGCCCCGGCGATGCCATAATGCGGCCTCAGTCTTTGAAGGGCGCTGTATATCTTGGTAGTGAAGACAAAGACCCCGGCCCGGACACCGATAAGGGCCGGAACTTCAAAGGACTCAACGGCACGGATAAAAGTGATCAGCACCACGGAGAGCATGGCGGGCGTAACCAGTCTCAGCGTAATCTTGCGGAGCGTGGCGAAGTTCCCTGCGCCGCAGGTCAGTGAAGCCTCCTCCATGGCGACATCCTGAGACCTGAATGCCGCGGACATGAGAAGGAAAACTAAGGGGTAGAGGTTCATGGATTCCGCCCAGATCATCCCTCCGAGAGAGTAGACGTTGAATGAAAAGTCTGGCATCCACCTGAACTGTCTAATGCCCAAATTGATGAGCCCGATCTGGGGGGAGAGGAGGAGTATCCAGGCAACTGTCTCCAAGATGCCGGGAATGATGAATAAAACAATGACCAGCGCTGTGGTGATCCCGCGGAGTGGAGCGTTCGTCCTTTCACAGACCCAGGCAAGATAGGTCCCCAGGAGGAAGGACAAGAGGGAACTGCCCGAGGCAAATTTCAGGGTGTTCCAGACGAGGGGATAAAACTCGGGGTCGAAATAGGCCCTGGTATAATTGACCAGCGTGATATTTCCAACCGTCCCAGGAGGGGCGTCGCTGAGGCTGCCGTAGAGGAGGATGAGGAGTGGCGTCAGCGCGAAGTAAGCGACTAAGAGGACAGCCACCAGGAGGACAAGGACCAAGGTCATCTCCTCTCTGGGGTTTGTCAGCGATTCAATTTACCGCAGAGCGAAGGTCTTTCTAAATTCCGCTTCGAGGTCATCTGCCTTTTCACTCATGGCACTGATATTGACATAGAATATATTCACGCCTTTGATCAAGTGCGGTGGGTTTGATTCAACGCCAGTGCGCGCCGGGATACGTGGGATCTCCCTGAGTACCTTCTGCCCATCTTCTGAGAGTAGAAAGTCCGCTAGGAGCTTTGCGCTGTTGGGAGATTTCGTATGTGAAGAGACCGAAACTAGGATGGGATAGGTCGGGAGGGTATTCATCCGCGCCCAATCCACGGGGGCTCCTTTTTTCTTCATCCTCTCCGTATTCCCCGGTGCAGCATTCGCAAAGAGAGGATACTCGCCCGCCGCCAGCAATTCGTCAGCAAGTGTGGCGCTCTCTATGGGAATAGTCTTCAAATCGGCCAATGACCTCATGTACTTCCGTCCCTCCTCATCCCCCATCATCTGCAAAAGCCCGATATACCACTCCGGTCTATTGGCGTTGATGGCGGTCTTACCTCTCCACTTCGGGTTCAGAAGGTCCCGCCAGTGCCTGGGCGCCTCCTCTTTCTTGATTAGCTTAGCGTTGTAAGCGACGGACATCGTATTGATCTGGGCCGCTGTCCAGTATCCCTCCGGGTCTCTAAGATCGGCTCGAAAATGGGCTCGCTCAGGGGACTCATATCTTGCCAGGAGTTTTTGCAATTTCATCTCCAGAGTCGTGAAGGCACTCGACAGGAGGACATCGAATTGGTGCTTTCCGGCGCGGGCCTCGGTGACCATGCGCTGGGCCAGTCTGATCTTGCCAGCCCGGTAGGTCCCTACCTTGATCCAGGGATGCTTTTTCTCGAATGCCTTGGCTACAATGGTAAGGTCCTCAAGGGACACAGAGGAGTAGATGGTTACCTTTCCTTCTCTCCGGGCTGCCTCGATATCGATATGACTTGAGGCCCATAGGCTCTGGCAGAGAAAGGGCACCAGACCCAGCGCTATCAAAACTGAAGCGTAAAGGCCCCCAAAGTGATGCCTTGTCGTTTCCATCACTTTTCTCCTCCGATTTGGTTGTTACCTTACAGCATCGACAGCCACACCTGGGCTATCTAAGATCCTCTCGGTTATCTCCTCAGGGGAAAACTTAAGTCCACTCGGGTAAGCGAGGAGGCTGTGGCTTATCTTGCAGCGTACCAACATCTCGGCGAATTGAATGCCGACGGCCTTGGTATTAAGGACCGGAATTCCTGCCTCTGCTTCAATCTCCTCACAGGAAACGGCCGTTGGAAAGACGCGGCCTCCCAAAGGAATCACAACCTCAGCCCCTTCGGCCTTTAGCTCTTTGGCTAACTCTATTGCCCTTACCTTAATGGCATCGCGGACCCTCTCCAGGTCACCCGTCTCATACATCCCCAGGGCCTTAATACCGACGATTGAAGGGCCCAGTCCATAGTTGCGCAGGATCTTCCACGTGTAGGGAATCATTGATTCCACCAGGATGGTGATGCCGACTCGATGGGCCAGACAGGCTGCGACGTGGCAGGTGCTCCTAAGGAGCCCTACCACCGGGATTCGCACCGCCAGGCGTGCCTCCTCCACACCAGGGTCATAGGTGTTACTCTGCACCACAGCATCGAATCCCTCTCTCTCGGCCTCGATGGTCTTCTTGATCAGCGCCGGTACCCGAAGGATGTGGTGGAGCCCGTTGATCGCCATCCCTGCTGACAGCCTCTTGTCGATGACGCCGCCTCCGAGGTCTTCAGGATGTGCCAGGACAACTTGCGTACCCGGAGAGGCGTAGCTGTTGAGCATGCGCTCGGTTTCATCGTCGTAGCGATCCCGGGATTTTCCTCTAGGTGCGTAAGACAAAAACATGATCTTCATCATCTGCTCCTTTCAGGTTTAGAACCTTGCCGGTCGATAGTGTCTTCCCACGGCTAAACCACTGGATCAAGAACAGCAATCCTTAATGACCGAAGATCTCTTTATATTCCTGCTCAAATTGCTGGTAGCGTTCCGCCAGTTCCGGCCGAGTAGGAAAGAGTTTAAGTTTGCTGGGATCGACCCGCGGATCCATACCCGGACGAGGGGATGTCCGACCGACATCCACAATCACCTGCTGTCCCTCTTTCGAAAGAACGAAATCGATCAGAAGCTTTCCTGCATTGGGGTGGACCGGCTTGAAAGCGAGGCCGATGGGATGAAGGGAGACAACAATGGGATCTGAGGTCCTGACCCAATCTACTGGGCCCCCTCGATCCTTTATTCTCTCCGTGGTATGAGCGTTAACCATACCCATGGGAGCCTCGCCAGCGACTACTAACTGAGAAATAAGACTTGCACCCCGGCGAAACGGCATCCCCTGCTTAGCTAAGGCCCTCATGTACCTTTCTCCTTTTTCCCGGCCCCAGCGGTCCAGCATTGTGGCATACCATCGGACGTCTTCAAAATCCATGAGCAGTTTACCTTTCCATTGCGGATCTAGAAGGTCGTCCCAATCTTTGGGCTGCTGACCTTTGGGAATGAGCTTGGTGTTATAGCCGACAACAGCATAGCTGTCGAAGTAGTCTGTCCAGAAGCCCTTGGCATCTTTGAACAGCTCTGGGTAAGCCTTACTCTCAGGGGAAACGTAGGGTTGAAGGAGGCCCGACTTCACCACTTGGTGGATCTCAAAACCGCTCAGCGCGAGAACGTCAAAGAGATAACGTCCGGCCCTTGTCTCGGTGAGAACTCTATTTAAGAGTTTGGCTGAGTTGGCGCGGAAGAAATCGATCCTAAGGAAGGGGTATTTCTTGCTAAAGGCATCCACCATCTTTTTCGCGTCTTCAAGATTCATGGAGGTATACCATATCACTGCCCCTTCTTTTCTTGCCCTCTCCACGAGGTTAGCCGTATGGGCATCCTGAGCTGTAGCTTTAGAGAGAAACCCGAGTAGAGGAAAAAGGACCATGGCAAATAACAACCATGAGTTTTTCTTAAATCTTCTTTGCCTCATAGTCCCCTCCGCTTTCTCCTCCCTTACGATATAGGAGGTCGAGAAGTCAACCACGCAAAGAATCTCGTTGACACCATCTAGGGGCAAGGGTATATTCGAATTCCGTGATGCGCTTTCCACAAAGGCCATTACGGTTTTTTGTTTTTGACGACAGGACTCTAAATTCCTGCTCTAGGGCCCACGGTCTGGTGCC
>JBOHVJ010000519.1:0-7052 GCA_050735075.1 Binatia bacterium | reverse complement strand
GAGGACGGGTTAGTCCCCGCGCCAAAAGGAGAGCCTGCGGCCGCCGTGAAGCCGCCTAAGCCATCACCAAGCAGAACGGCGACATCATTGCTGCCACTGTTGGCTACTGCCAGATCCGCTATCCCATCGAGATTGATATCCGTATTCGCAACCGCCACAGAGGACGGGGCAGTCCCCACACCAAAGTCAGTGGGCGGGCTGAAGAAGACAAGGGTGAGATCAAAGGTGGCTTCAACCGTCATGTCAGCACTCATGGTGACACTACAGTCGCTTGTCCCACTGCAAACGTCCCAGCTAGCATGGAAGGAGCCCGCATCGGGGATGCCCGCAAGATTCGCCACCGTATCACGATCCAAGATCGCCGAGCAGACTCCGGGGCAGCTAATACCCCCTGGCCCTGTCACAATTCCGCTGCCCGTGCCCACCAGGTTCACCGTCAGAGTAAACTGCTGCGGATTCACTGTTAAATTGAAGGTGGTAGTCCGACCCAGAGGCGCCCCGGTCACCGTGATCGGGAAGGTGCCTGTCGGCGTGGCGCCAGTCGTCGCTATCGTCAGCGTCTTTGAACAGGTGGGGTTGCAAGAGGCAGGAGGAGGAGAGAACGTAGCCGTGGCCCCAGCAGGGAGCCCAGTGGCCGCAAAACTAACCGACTGTGTGGCCCCTGAAACCAGAGTCGCCGTGATCGTGTTCGAGCCAGACGCGCCCTGGATCACTGTGATGATCCCAGAGTTGGCGAGCGAGTAGTTGAAGGGTTGCTGAACTGTAATGGCCTGGGGTCCAAAGATGTTGTTATTCTCATTGGTCTCTGCCACCGTCCTCTCGGTATCCACCTGCGCCCACATATTGAAGTTGCCGGCTGTAATATAGGTGAAGGTGCCAGTACACGGCGTCGTGGCCCCAGCCGCTAAGCCGGCTGGGTTGCAGGAAAAATTCCCGATCCGTGCAGGATCCGGGGGACCAGGTGGCGGCGTTGCCCGATTCGCATACCAGTCGACAAAAAAGGCCCCTGCCGCAGCGGGACCCTGGTTCCCGACCGTCACCGTCACATTCACAGGCTGACCCGCAATAGGGCTAGCTGGAGTGGGGACGATGCTCTGAACGAGGAGGTCCGGCCGAAAGACCTCCCTCGAAAGCGTGTAGTTACCTGATCCGGCCCTGCTTGTTAGCACGAGCCCGTGCCAACCGGTGACTGTAGGGGTGAAGGTGAATTGCTCGGTCCCACCGGGCCCCGCACCGGTAGAGCTGGCGACCGCATTAATTCGAGCTCGTACTGGGTTTGGTGGATTGGGAGCCATGAGGAACAGCTCAGGGTCCTGGCCGGCATTGGTGGGCATGACGCGGAAGCGATACGGGACACCGGCATTCAGGAAGGTATCTCGTACAACCACGACGTCACCTGCGCCCATGAAAATTGTCTGGGATCCGTCGGGTAGGGTATCCGTGCCTTGTGCCAACTCAATCTGATAATTTCCCGTACCTGAGAATTGAAGCACCCGTGGGAAGTAGTCGCCAAGAGGCCGAATGTTGGAGTCAACAGCCACAAAGTCGATGGTATTACCACCAAATGTGCTCGACCCGAGAAGCACCGTCTGGGCGAAGTTGTCGAACAGTTGGAGGTCGTAGTCGGCAGTCACGGGTCGGATGGCGACGACCGACCAGAAGTTGCTTGTGGTGTTATAGCTGTAGTTGTGGGGGGTAGGTGTAGGCCGCGTGAGTTGGACATAGTTACCCAGCGGATCACGGAAGTTGTAGTCGATCGTATTCTGGTAGACGGAGGCCAGGGCTCCTGTCGGCGCGACGTTGAAGCCGCCAGCGCCCCGCTGCGCCCAAAACTGAGCAAAAGTGTTGGAGACGTTGTTCTGAAACGTTCTCCAGATGTTGCCTGGACCACCCGGAAATTCGGAGAAGCGATCCCAGAAGGCCTCATTAGCGCTGTCCGAGATGTCGATCAAAGCGCCCGCAACCCGGCCTTCGACCGTGTCGCCATTGTTCCACCCTCCCGTGCCCCAGGTGGGGCCCTCCAGGTCCTGGATGGCGCCATTAGCAAATTCGAAGACCGGTCTGTTATATACCGTTGCTGGAAACCACTCAGCCCATCCCTCGGTCCAGGCACAGCCTGCGGAGCTGGCCGACGGGATAAAGTGGGGGCTGCAGTTCGGTGAGGGAGGGAACAGATCCTCATAGACGTCATCCATAATCCCGTGGCCAACCTCGTGCAGGACCAGGATACGCGATCTAGGATCATCCGCGAGAAGGTGTACGTCGTTGCCGCCTAGGCTGTAGAAGGTACCATCCACTGAGTTGGGCGCCCAGTTGACAACGACTTGACGGCACGGGCCGATCTCGTCCCAGCAGGCACCTGGTATCCAGAAAAAGGCGTCGTTGACCGCGTCAAAGGCTTGCAGGCCGCGCATGAGGGCGTTGTCGCCCGGCTGAAGGTTGCCGAAGTTGAAATCGCCATCGGGAATATCGTTGGGCCCATCGACTCTGAATACAAAGTTGTTATTGGTGCCCGTCCTTCTTACTCGCCACCGCGAGTTCTCAGAGATGAAGAGTACAAATATATCTACCGTCCCCGCTCCGGGAAAAGGGTCACTGTTATCAAAACAGAGCCTGTACCGGCCGTTTACATCCGTGACACCGGTAGCGAGTAATCGGTCGAAGGGAAACTGGCGGTCCCAGGCCTGGACCTGAAAATTTCTGGAAGGACGGGTTGGTCCGGCGGTATCAACGTAGAACCAGCCGCCGACCACACACGCTATGCCTGGCGCTGCGGGCTGTTCATCGCTCTCGGGTTGGCTCATGCCCTCGACTGGAGCAAGCTTTGCCAGGCCAGTAAGAGGAAGTGGCGTCGGGACACCCGATATTGCCGCAACGGCACCAATCGGGGAAACGTCAATGCCAAATTTGGCGTCCGCTGCGGTCTCCCCCACGGTGAGAAAGACGTCGTCGAAGCCAGCATCCACGCGGCCGGGGGCAGGTCCAGTGGCGCGCACCCTGATCTGCCCCGAACCTGGAGCGATGGCCTTGACTAATAGCTGATATTGCTGCGGTTGCTTCGCAGGCAGAACCTGGCGCACGGCCACCCGGCTGACCGGACGGGCCCCGTCGGACGACGGCGCGGTGGCGACTTGCATCTCTGCGGGTAGCTGCAGAAATTCGAAGTTCGAGGGCAGCTCAACGCTGATTTCCGCCTCTTCATACGCTAAGTCCGCGGTGACGGTGAACGAAAGCGTCGCTGTCTCCCCCACTGCCGGAGCATTCGAGAGACCTGCGGTCACGTTGATGCAACTGAGCCACTCATCCTGCGGCGATATACTTCCCGATCTCCTCAGGGTACAGGCAGGACCTTGCGGCTCCTCCGCAGGAGTAGGCGCGCCCTTGTCGGGCTGTCCCTCCTGGGCTCCCCCCGCCGATATCAGCAAGAGCGCCAGCCCTAACGCCGTAAGGAAAACAATGAATCCCTTACATCTCCACCGCATTACTTCGAACGCGGGCAACCCTGGAAAACAACGCCATGCAATTCGGCTTTCCGATTTCATTAAACTTGCCTGTCCTTTTTTCATTTTTGTGAGTACCATCTTGGTTGACAGGCTAGTCACGGGCCACTTTTGGCAAATGGTTTCAGACTAATCTTGACGGTCTTGCCTTTCACGAGAACATAAAACCGCTCCTCATCAACATCGATACGGCCCTCCGCATGCCCGATGGCTCTGGCATCGATCGCCCCTTCCAAGTCTCGGACCGCTCCGACTGTGGCCTGGAACTCGCCGATCTCATCGCCTCGCAGATCACCCTGCCAGCTTAATTTCCCTTTTTGCAGCTCAATTCCCGGTGGAAGTTGAATCTGGACCTTCACATCTTTGTCGAAAAACAGCCCAGAGGGAAAAGCTGGATGCTTTCCTACCTTTGCCGTGATCTCCAGTAGGCGCTCCTGCGCGAAAAGTCGGACAGTCAAGGAAAGGTCGAGAGGAACTGCCGGATCTGTGGGGTCAGAGTTGACAAAGAGCACGTCGGTAGGCTGGCCAGGGTTTGCTTCCCTGGAGGACCCGCCAGGTGATTCGACAAAGGCCATTGCTGAAACCGTAGGCAGAAAGAGTGCGAGCAGTAAGCGTGACCGGCTATTCATGGCATTTTCCTCTTCCGGAGCGCACCTCTTTTTCTCATCTTCCCTTATTTTTGAAACCTTCTTTTTGCTCAACTAGCGAACTCCGGTCGCCATACGAGGTTGCGCCCGAATGTTATGAGCAGTCTCCTACGAGAAGTAAACGCTTAAGCCCGATATCACCAGGCAGAATCCTTGTCAAGAGAAAAAGTTTATCGTGTCTGTTTTCTGGTGTTGGCTAAATTTTAAAAGTGAACTGTTTAAGAATTAAAACTGAACTCCTTGTAAGTCGATTGTTTTGAGCTGTTGGACATCGAGCAATTGATCCTTGCGCCAGAAGCGGAGTTCCGTAAGACCATTGGCCATAGGATAGAAACGGACATTAAGAGTGTCGGCGGGGTTGGCATGATTGATGGCAAGGAGGCGGCTGTTCAGAGAAACTCGGCGGTAAGCATCGACCGTGCGATCCAACCTGAGGCAGAAGATGTCTTTGACGGACTTGAAGGGCGGTTTGATTTTGAACTGCCGGAAGAGGGAGTGTTTTTCTTTCAAGGCTCTTTGGAAACGGAAGAAGGGGACCTCCAAGGTGGTGGAATGGACTTGGCGGAAGTTATAGCGCTCAATTTCCCGGCGCAGGAAGGTTCTGGCCTGGCCGATGTCGGTGGTGTTGGCGCGCACGCAGGTGCGCACGAGGTGGTCTTGGAGCCACTGATAGGGGCGCTCAATCTTCCCCTTGGCCTGGGGGGAGAGGGCATAGATGACTTTGACGCCGCAGTCGGCCAAGACCTGTTTCCATTGGGGATCGACCTCATCGGTAACCTTGTGGTGATCGCGCCAGATGGAATCGCGGCCTTGGACAAAGCGGAAGATGGAGTGGGAATCGACGTAATAGGAAAAAGGCAGCCCGTATTTCAAAAAGACCGACTGAAGAGCCGAGATATGAGCCCAGGAGGTTTGGCTTTTTAACAGTTCCGCATAGAGGATAAGACGGCTGAAGTCATCGAGGGAGGTGATGAGCCACCACTTTTCACGGGCGGCGGGGGCCCACAGGTGCCAAGAGGCGTCGTGCTGGATGAGCTGGCCGGCGTAGTGGGTGAGGACTTCGCGGTCGTGGACGGATCTCTTGGGTTTTCTCAGGTAGAAGCCGTGCTTTCTGGCGCGGTTGATGATGGTGGGCAGGGAGACTTTGTGGTCGTAATCGGTTTCGAGTCGAGTTTTGACATAGCTGTAGTTGTAGGAGCGGATGGGCACGTCCTTGTCCTGAATTAATCGTTTTTCGATGGTGAGTTCCTTAAGGATGTTCCTTTCGATGGCTGGGGCAATAGAGCGGGTTTTGGTTTGACGGCGGTATTGGATGGAGAAGTTCGCCGCATCCGCCTGATAGGATTTGAGCAGGGCGAAGAACCGGGTTTTCCCGACCCCGAGGATTTGTTGGATGTAGGGTCGTTCGATTTCGTTGTTTAGATATCGCTGGAGCATTTCTTTGACTTGACTGTCCGCGAACTTTTTATGCAACTGGGCCATAACCACAACCTCCGTTTTTGGTCCCGATTATGGCCTTCAAAGGAGTTCACTTTTAAACTTTAAATTCGCTAAAAACGGTTCACTTTTAATTCTTAAATGGCAGTGTCTGTTTTCTGGTTGACATAGCAGTTCTTAGTGGATATACCTTGTTTGGTCGCAACAAATTCATATCATTTCACTTCAATTAGGAGGAAAAGAGATGAAGAAATTTTTAAAGAAATCTTCTATTCTCCTGCTGGCCTTGGCGCTGATCGCCGTGACGGACGACTACGTGCACAGCACGTCCTTAAAGCACGCTAATCTGGCCGAGCTCACAAATTTGGCCGAGCTGATTTTTGTTGGCAAGGTGATCGGCATGTCAGATGGCCTCGGTGAGAACAACTTGCCTTACACCGAGTTTACCTTTGAAATCAGTCAATCGATCAAAGGCGATCTTTCAGAAGGCAGCACCTTCAGCTACCGCCAGATTGGCTTGCTACGACCGCGGGACATGGGAGATGGAATAGCACTGGCCGCGAAGTTCGAAGGCTTTCCGCATTACAAGGAGGGCGAAACCGCCATGGTTTTTCTCTATAAGGCCGCAGCCCTTACCGGCCTGCGCACAACAGTGGGGCTCTTTCAGGGCAAGTTTGTGATCGAGGGCGGCAAGATCGTCAATGGTAACAACAACCTGAATCTGTTCTCTGGCATGAAGGTCAATAGGGCGGCGCTAGTGGACAAAGAGGTTGGCATGTTATCTCAGAAATCCGGTCCGGTTGATGCAGACACTTTCATCAACCTGGTTTCCCGAGCCGTCAAAGAAGGGCTGTTCGAATAATTATGAGAGGGAGCACAGTTATGAAAAATTTTTCAAGGAAAATTCTTGCTGTTATGGTCAGTATGCTCCTGGTTGGCGCCGATGTGGCCCTTGCTGGCGGTCCCATTGCACTGTTTGATAGTGGAACACCTTACCTTTGGGGCGGAGGAACATTTGCTACCTTTCCGATCCCCTACCTGAAGGACATGGGACCGTTGGGACCGCTGACAAAAGCAGAAGCTGATGCGTTGACCGATCTCAGCATGACAGAGTGGTCCAGTGTATCGACATCCATTTTTACGGCTGCGGCTGCCGGTGACATCGCCTTCGACGTGGTTGCTGGCAATGCGGTAATGTACCTGTTTACATTCCATGGCGCTTTCGTGGACGTGATCTATGATAGCGACGGGACTATCTGTGCTTTTGTCTTTGGCTGCCCGCCGGGAGTCCTGGGTCTCGGCGGTCCGATTTTTACTGGTACTATGGTCCCGGAAATAGCCTCTGGTCTCGTGTTAATGAACGGTGCAACCATTGATCCGGCCGATGTTGGTGGAGCAGCCTTCAGGGTTGTGTTCAGCCAAGAAGTGGGCCACGCCATGGGTCTTCATCACGATCAAACGAACGGCG
>JBOHVJ010000518.1:0-21986 GCA_050735075.1 Binatia bacterium | reverse complement strand
CCGAAGCCGAACTCGCTCCCCTGGGCGATGAAGCCCCGTCCGTTGCTGGTGTAGCGGTTGTAATATTTCTCTTTGTTTTCGTTTCCTACTGGGGTGCAGTCGATGATCACGTTGGCCCTTTCGATAGCCTCTTCGGCCTCGTAGTGGGGCTCCATTCCCATTTCCTTGAATTTTTGCCAACGCTCCTTATCGACGCATAGCTTGGCACCTTTCTGGCCCAACACGACGACCTTGGATCTGTCCGTCAACAAGGGGGTGCGTTTATGGAAGGTGATCTCGTCGATCCCGAACGGCTCACGAAAAGTGGATAGGATACCGATAAGGGGCTCCCCTATCGTTCCGGTTCCCACTACGTGAACAATTTTCTTCGCCATACTCGCTCCTCAGATTTCGGTTGGTTTATCTCCTGAGCGGATTGTTTGCTGAGCGATTTACATATACTATACTTTCCAATGGAGGGGAAGGGCCTTTTCCTTTATGGAAGGCAGGGGAATGTGATAAAAATTTTACGGGAAGGCGAGAGATATGCCACAAGATGTAGTTCCGGCAGAATCATTTTTTGACCACCGCTTCGGTATTAGCTCGCGGGATTTGGACAAGGTATTGGCCAAGGCCTTGGAAAAGAAGGCTGACTACGCGGACCTATATTTTGAGTACCGGGTCAATGAAGCCGTTAGCTTAGAAGAGGGGATGGTGAAGAATAGCTCCCTATCCACAGCCAACGGGGTTGGCGTTCGTGTATTGGCCGAGTCGAAAACCGGGTACGCGTTTACCGACGATATCACCATAGAAAATCTAGAATTGGCAGCTCGAACTGCCCAGCATATCGCGCAAAACAGGGAGTCGTCTCTTCCCGTGCCGGTCGGAGGGGAGAGGGTGGGAGCGCACGATCTCTATCCGGTGAAGGGGCCGGCGACGGATGTTCCTCTGGAAAAGAAGATTGCACTGCTTCACGAAATGGATAGTCTCGCCCGCGGCATGGATCCTAGGGTCAAAAATGTCTTTATCTCGCTCGCAAGCGAGCACAAGATCGTGTTGGTCGCCTCTTCACAGGGATGGGTTGTGGGCGATATCCAGCCGCTTACCCGCCTCAATGTTACCTGTATTGCAGAGCAGCATGGGAACCGGCAGCTAGGGAGTTATGGTGGCGGGGGAAGGGTCGAATTTGGTTTTTTTACCGAGAAAAAAGACTACGAACGCTATACCCGCGAGGCGGTGCGGCAAGCGCTTCTCAACCTTGAGGCAGAGGATGCTCCAGCAGGCATGATGGACGTAGTCTTGGGTCCGGGTTGGCCCGGGATCCTGCTCCACGAGGCCATCGGCCACGGCCTGGAGGCGGATTTCAATCGCAAGAAGGTGTCTGCCTTTACGGATCGGATAGGACAAAAAGTTGCCTCGGAACTCTGCACGGTGGTGGATGATGGGACGATTCCGTCGCGCCGCGGATCTCTCAATTTAGATGATGAGGGAACCCCGACTCACCGCACGGTCCTAATTGAGAAAGGTATCCTTAAAGGTTATATGCAGGATCGTCTGAACGCTGTGCTGATGAAGATGCCCCTCAGCGGTAATGGACGGCGCGAGAGCTATGCCCACATCCCCATGCCCCGGATGACTAATACCTTTATGCTGGCAGGTGAGACAGCGCCCGAGGATATCATCCGTTCCGTGAAAAAGGGTCTCTATGCGGTGGCATTCGGCGGGGGCCAAGTAGATATCACCAATGGGAAATTTGTCTTTTCTGCCAGCGAGGCCTATCTCATCGAAGATGGGAAGGTTACCCGCCCAGTTAAAGGGGCCACGCTGATCGGTAATGGACCGGATGTCCTGACGCGGGTCTCCATGGTGGGAACGGACCTCAAGCTAGACGAGGGGGTCGGGACCTGCGGCAAGGATGGACAATCTGTCCCGGTCGGGGTAGGGCTTCCCACCATCAAGATCGACGGGATCACGGTAGGGGGAACAACGGCTCAATAGTTCAAAACGTTCAAACAGTTCAAATCGTTTAAATGGTTTTTAACGCCTTGAACATCTTGAACTTCTTGAACGGTTTAAACGACTTCGTATGGAGCGCTTAGAGTTAAGTCAAGAGCTCGCCCGGGATATCCTGTCTGAGGCGAGAGCAAAGGGCGCCACCCAAGGGGATGTGGTGATGGCAGAGAGTGAATCTTTCTTTGTCACTGTGCGTTTGGGCGAAGTGGAAAAGATCAGTCGGGCCCAGGAGAAGAGATTGGGCCTGCGCCTCTTTTTTGGCTCGAGCTCTGCCACGGCATCGACCTCGGACATCTCCAAGGACTCCATCGAGCGGCTGGTTAACGATACTTGCACAATGGCCCGCTTTACCGCGCAGGACCAGTTTAGCGGCCTCCCGGCCAAAGAGGATCTTGCCAAGACCTTTCCCGATTTGGACCTCTTCGATGACAGCGCCAGGTCGCTCTCTGTGGAGGAGAGGACGCGCCTTGCCCTAGAGGCAGAGAAAACGGCGCTCGATTTTGATCCCCGAATCACCAACTCCGAGGGGGCGGAATTCTCCAACCAGATCCATCGCGTGATCTATGCCAACAGTCATGACTTTTCCGGCGACTACCAGGGTTCGACCTATAGCCTTTCCGTCGTTCCCGTGGCGGCGCTTAACGGTTCGATGCAGCGCGACTATTGGTATTCCTCTCAGCGCAAATTCTCTAGCTTGGAATCTCCCAAGGCTGTGGGCGAAAAGGCTGCTGCGCGCGTGTTGCGACGATTAGGGGCGCGTAAGATCAAGAGCCGAGAGGTTCCGGTGGTTTTTGATCCAGAGATTGCGACGACACTCCTGCGTCATCTCTCCTCGGCCATTTCCGGTTATTCTCTCTATAAAGGCGCCTCCTTCTTGGTGGGGAAGCTTGGAGCCAAGATCGCATCGGAGCTGGTTACGGTTGTCGATGACGGTTTGATTCCTATGGCGCTTGGGTCCAAGCCGTTTGATGCAGAGGGTCTTCCAACCAGAAAGAAAATAGTTGTGGAAAAGGGAGTCTTGCAAAGCTATCTCCTCGACACCTACAGCGGAAGGAAACTGGGCTACCCATCCACTGGAAATGCCGCTAGGTCTGTGGGAGAACCCCCTGGGGTGGCGCCAACGAATTTTTATCTCTCCCCCGGAAAGCACAGCCCGGAGCAAATCATCGCCTCGGTGGAAGAGGGTTTTTATGTCACCGAGCTGATCGGCTTTGGCGTCAACCTTGTGACGGGTGACTATTCGCGCGGGGCGGCGGGTCTTTGGATTGATAAGGGCGAGCTGGCCTATCCGATAGAAGAGGTTACGATTGCCGGGAATCTCAAAGAGATGCTGTGCAACATCGAGATGGTGGGCAACGATCTGGAGATGAGGGAAAGGATCTCTGCCCCGACGATAAAGATTTCCCGCTTGACCGTGGCCGGCGACTAATCAAAGTTAAAGGGATTACCCCTCAGGCTCTTACGCCAACTTATATCCTGCTTTAAGAACAGCATGCAGTAAGTTATCGACATTGGACTGCTTCGGGTCAAATTCAACCACCGCCACGCTCCGCTCTAAGCTGAAATCGACACTCTCAACTCCGGGAACCGCCTTGAGGGCTTCCCTTAAGGAGGGAAGGGCCTCAGAAGTCAGGTCTTGGATGGAAATGATTGCGGTTTTAGTCCTCATCTAAGCTAGGTCAATTTGACAAAACCAAACTCCCTTTGCAATAAGCCGATCCGAAAAGGCTGAGGTGAAGACGACGGAGATCATCGTACCTGCTCCGTGGCAGAGATGTGTTTAAAATTTCGGATCGGGGTAAGGAGAGAGGTCAAGAGCAGATGGCTGGCCCTGTTCTAACCGGAAACCTGGTAGCGCTTCACGACCGGCCGGCCGCCACCCTGGAGCCCCCTCGTGTGGCTACGGATTTCCTCGTGGGCCGGACTTGCTAGGTAGCGGTCGATTGCCGCCTGGTTCTCCCACTGGGAGTACGAGATATACTCGCCTGGCGCGTCGATGCATTTGAGAAGTTCTTCGGACAAGCAACCAGGCTGTTGGATCATCAAGGGTGCGCATTGTTGCTTCCAGATGCGCTCCGCCTCGGCCACCTGGCTCGGCGACACAGTAACGTAGATCAAACGAGCTATAGGCATACAACACCTCCATGAAGGGGCTCAGCTCCACACGGCTTAGAGCCGGCAGAGTGAGTAGTTGCTCTTGATCATTTCCCTTTTCGCAAGCGCTCTCGGTATGGATTACTAGACGGCGGTCCGTAGGCTATCACCGCCTTGGCGATTGTCAAGCTTAGCTAAGATTCTTCATTGCCCTTTTTCCCTAAAGCCTGTGTACGCTAAAAGACCTCATGTCGGCTGAATTTTTCGCCCTGGCCAAGGATGACAGATGGTCCGCACCTGATACTTGGCGCTCTGCCATTTATGATGCAGGGAGATGGAAAGACTGCCGAAAGAATCAGATCAAAATATGGGCCAAGGCCGCACGATCCGCCATCAAGTACCAGCGGTCCGGTGTAAACCGTGGTGCTACGAAAGGAATCGCTGCTCAGGTACAACGAATGTTCACTTATTCAAGCCAAATCCCGAATGTCTCTCCTAGGACCGCTCGCAACCGCAAGGCGAAACCTTTGTGGCCCTGATGGCTATCCCTTCCCAGTGTCCTTTTCGCCCAAATTCAAGAAGGGCTTGAGAAGGCCCGTGAATTCCATCGGGAAAGGAAATTTGGTGGAGGGGCCACTGCCAATTGTCTTTAACGCATCAAGATATTGTAACGCCATGGTTTTTTCATCAGTCCCCTTTGCGGCACCGAATATTTTTTCAAGTGCCAACGCGTAACCCTCAGCATTCAAGATGACAGACTGTCGATTACCTTCTGCTCGTAAAATAACGGCTTGACGATCTCCTTCTGCCTTTAAAATTGCGGATTGCTTTTCACCTTCGGCGACGGTAATGGCAGCCTGCCTGGTTCCTTCAGACTCGGTGACCACCGCACGGCGGCTTCGTTCAGCGGACATTTGGCGTGTCATCGCTTGCTGGACGTCAGACGGGGGTTGAATCTCGCGAATTTCCACAGTGGTCACTTTGACCCCCCACCGTTCTGTCGCTTCATCCAATTTCGCACGGAGCACGGTATTGATTTGTTCCCGTTTCGCCAAGATCTCATCCAATGGCAGATCTCCCACGACGGCCCGCAAGGTCGTCATCGCAATTCCTTGGGCCGCTCCGGAAAAATCCCTCACCTGAACTACGCTCGCCGTCGGGTCCAACACCTTAAAGTAAATTAAAAAGTCGATATTGATCGGCGCATTATCCTTCGCAATGCACGTTTGTTGAGGAATCTCAAGAAAGATTTCCCGCAAATCTACTGTCACAAACCGATCCACGATCGGCACGATGAGAACGAGCCCGGGCCCCTTCTGCCCAATAGATCGCCCCAATCGAAACACTACCAAACGGCGGTACTCAGGCACCACTTTCACAACCATCGAAAGCACAACAATCCCAAACACAACTAAGACACCAAGTACTATCAGATCCATCTCTGTCCTCCTCTTACCTTCAGGCCTTCACAACCTTAATTCGATTTCCCTCAATCCCCAGGATTTTGACGCGAGTCCCTTTTGCTATGGTCTCCCCATCTGTACAGGCGCTCCATTCTTCTCCAGCTGCAAAGACTCGGCCGTCAAACTGGTCGATTTTCGTCCTGGTTTCACCTATTATCCCCACGAGCATTTCCCGTCCACTCACCACCGCCGCCTTTTGCGCCAGCAACCCTTTGGCCACCACAAAAGTAAAGAAACCAGTCATGAGCGCGGTCATCAGGCCTACCAATCCCAATGATAGGCGAAACGTGGGGACATGAGGGCTAAATAACATAAGAGATCCGATGGCAAACAGGCGCCGTTCCCCATCCCTTCCTGGCCGCGGCCGTGACCGCTACTTCTTCGCTTGGCATCTCTCTTTTGACCGTTTGGGCCTCCGGTAGGAGGAAGGAGATCCTGGTCCTAAATAAGGAGTGCCTGTACTTCTATTTTGCGGCGGGAATAGCGGTGAGCTTGGGAATGGTCTCGATCTATTATGCGTTGGACCGGGGGCAGGTCACGGTAGTCATACCCATCAGCAGCACCGGGCCTCTTTTTGCGCTGACGCTTACCGCGCTCTTTCTGAGAGATGTGGAGCGAGTGACAATAAAAATCGTCATCGGGGCTTCTCTGATCATTGCCGGCTTGCTGCTGATTACGATGTGGAAATGGTAGGAGCCTCTTAGCTGTCTTGGAAGACAGAGGGGCCGTTGACACGGCCCAAAGAAGTAGCTATTTTAATTCGCTAGTAGCTACTCCTATGAAAACGGTCAGCGCTAAAGAGCTTAAGAACAAAACCGGCGAAGTGCTCCAACGGGTGAGCAACGGAGAGAAAATTCTCGTCACGAAGCGGGGAAAGCCGGTCGCTCTGGTCGCCCCGGTGACCGAGAAAGAGCTGCGCCTCCCGGGACTGAGACCTTTAGACCAGGCATGGGCGGACATTGAGAGAGCTCTCAAAGGCAAGCCGCCGAGGTTTAAGACCTGGGAGGAGGCGATGCGGTGGACCCGGCGGCGGGTTTGACAATCATCGACACCTCGGTTTTCATCATCGATCTCCGCTATAAACGGGACAGGAACTTCGGTGTCAACCAGGCCTTTCTCGACCGCATTGCCCAGGAAGGCAACGGGGCCACGACCATCTTCAACCTACTGGAAGTGTGTGGCATCCTTTCCTTTAACCTCAATGAAAAACAACTGCGCGAGCTATTCTTTTACCTTCCGGAACATTACCGTGTGGAAGTATTTCCCGACGCCTCTCTCGCGAACAGGATCCCCTCATTCAAGGTAGGGGATCTCTTCGACGTCATCGCAAGGAAGGCCAGCTTTGGGGACGCCTTAATCATCAGCTCCATACAAGCCCACATCCCCAGAGCCGGCCGCTTCGTTTCCTGGAACTCGCAACACTTTACCGGGCATCTATCCATTCCGTCGCTAAACCCCAAGGAATATCTTCAATGATTGCCCACTCCGGCCCGCGTTCCAGAGCCTCAAGCGGCTATCAAAATCTATAATCTCGCAGCGAGTTACTGGCCAGGCATCTGGTGGCAGCTTTACCTGAGGCTTCTCTGATCATTGCCGGCGTGCTACTGATTACGATGTGGGAGTGAGGCTGGACTCACTGTTCAATTTCAAAGCCGAGATCCTCGATCATGCGGTGGGCATCGGTCGCCCTCTGGCCTGGAGTGGTGAGATAGCCGTTCACGAAGATGGAGTTCGCCGGATAGAGGCTCATGGGCTGCAGCGAGCGCAAATTGAGCTCGCGCCCGCCGGCGACCCTAAGCTCTTTGCTTGGATTAATGAAACGTAAGAGGCAGAGCACTTTGAGGCAACGTTGCGGGGTCAAATGATTTGCTCCCTCCAGCGGCGTTCCTGGAATTGGATGGAGAAAATTGATGGGGATGGAGTCCACGTCGAGCTCTCTCAGCGCCACCGCCAGCTCAACGATGTCGTCGTCAGTCTCTCCCATGCCAATAATTCCCCCACAGCAGGCGGTGAGTCCGACGTTCTTTACATTCCGAACTGTGGCAACGCGATCCTCATAAGTGTGCGTGGTGCAGATATTGGGGTGGTGCCTTTGACTTGTGTTGAGATTATGGTTGATGCGCTGGACACCGGCCTGCTTTAGGACCTTCAGCTTCTGCTCGTTCATAAGGCCGAGAGAGCAGCAGATGCTGATAGGAACCTGACTCCGAATCTCCTGCACCACTTCGGCTATCTCATCGATCTCTCTTGGTGTCGGACCTCGACCGCTGTTGACCATGCAATAGCGCACGGCGCCGGCCTCTTTTGCCTTGAAGGCCGCTTCGAGAAGGCGTTCCCTCGGAAGGATCGGGTATTTGTCAATCGGAGCTTTGGAGATCGAGGACTGAGAACAATAATGGCAGTCTTCAGGACAGAGTCCGCTTTTGGCATTCTGCAGAACGTGGATCTGAACTCTTTTGCCGAAATAGTGGCGGCGCACCCTGAAGGCGGCGGCCAGGAGTTCCGGGAGCCGATCGTCCGGAGCATTCAGCACCGCCATCATCTCTTGTCGCTCCGGAATCTCCCCTTGCAGCGATTTCTCCGCCAGTTTGTCGTAGTCCATCTCTATCTCTTTCCTCCTCAGTGATCGGCTTGTATCATGCGTTCTCTCAGCTTGCAAATTCACTCCAAAAGTACAAGCCAAATTAGGAACGCCGGCTGCGAATGAATCGAGTCAGAATTCCTACGACTAGTCCCAAGATCAATCCGCCCAATCCATAAACCAATTTCACTGTATTAACCTGGGTCGCCACGAAGACATTGGTGAGGGGATCAATCGATCCGTGCATGCGGATGACCTTCCACTCATCTTTTTCCTTACGACTTATTGCCGTCCACAGCATGGGGAATTTATACTCTTTACCCGCTGAAGTTCGGATGAATTCATCGGTGGTCCCATGGGAAACCGCAATATCGCCGTATAAATCCGTGCTACCGACGTTGACTTTGACCTGATAGACCCCTCCCTTACCAATAAGTGCCCAAATCTTTTTAAAGTACTCCTGTAACTCCTTAGGACCTTTGACTTCCTCCCCAGTGGGGGTCACAGCGGTAAGGTTTTGGGGGAGGTGAGGCATAAGCTTCGTCAGGTCGTCGGATCTCACAACTTCTTCATAAAGACCCCTGATCTTGCGCAACGCCGTCCGGTCCGCCTCTTCGTCCGCGCGAAGGAGGCTAGGCGTCATAACAAGCGCGCCCATAACTGCAAGGGACAATGCCCTTTTTGTTAATAGATGCAGTTTCACCTTTGGCTACCTCTCTTTCTAAAGGGTTTCTAGTTTTTCACTTTGCCGATTAGATAGTTCTTCGCCTCTAACCGATCTTCGTCGATGAGGCAGGCGAAGCCAGACCTTTCTGTCGAGAACCTTGAGCTGACTAAACGCAAGCAGGTAGGTTGCTAGCCCTAGCAGGATGCCCGCTGTGGCATCCAACACGACGTGCTCCTTGGTGGCTAACGTTGCGTAGATTATGGCTATGGCCCACAGCCAGATCGCGTTCCCCCCAATCCACGGCTTACGTACCATCGGAAAAACCTGATCCCAGCAGAGCGCAGAATAGGTTGCAAGGGCGGCGTGGAGCGAGGGAAAGGCATTGAGCGGATTGACCAGGGTTGTCAAGTAACGATAAAGCCCATTGGCGCCATCGGTAGCGGGACGCATGACGGCCGTTGGCCAAAAGAAAAAAATCAGATCTGCAGCGAAGCTCATCGCGATAACCCCAAATGCATACCGGCAAAGCTGATCGGAACCTATCATTTGCATCGGCGCAATGGGAGCGAACAGGAACAAGGAGAGATAGAGCCATATGGCTTTATCATTGAACGGAATCCAGTGGTCGATGGCACTGGGTGTCATGACTGTTATGGGGAAAAAAACATGCTGCTGCAAGAGGCAATACGGGAGAAGGGCCCAGAGATTCAAACCAACAGCGAGCGCAAGTTTCAAACCAAGATGAGCTCGTAAGCGCACCGAGACTGAAGTGGGGTGCGGAGGCTGCAACTGGTTCATGGCTGTTCCTTCGTCCGGACCCGTTTCCCTCCCTTAAAAGAAGAAAACGGCGGGAGAACCAAAAAAGCGTCGGTGTCTTCATCGGAGGCTATTTCCGAGCCTGCTGTAAGAAGGGCGTAACCGCCGACTCTCGCCCGGTCGCCAATCTTGACTGTTCCCAGTATGAGTTCCAGTTTGTCTGAGGAATTCTTTGCTATTACGTGAGGGTTCACGCGGACTCCAGCGCCCAATATGACGTGGTTGCCTACACAAAGATAGGGACGGTCCAAGATGACAGTGCCGGGCGACCAGAAGGTGAGTCTTCCGATACGCGCGCCCCAAAACCGCAGCCAAGCTGAGTAGGCGCCTGGCAGCAGCCGGAGAAATTCCTCCAGTGCCGGCAGGCGGCAAAAGAGCATCTGTAGTTGCAGCAGCGCCCACCAGGCGAAAAATGCTTTTGAGCCAACAGCGATCCTCCCTTCTGGGATTTTCCAACCAGCCCGGACCAGTCGCGCAAGAAAAGGTGGTAGCAAGTAAAGGGCTGCGGCCGATAGCAGCAGTCGCCCTGCCCAACTTACAAAGGGAGAGAGGGCCAGAAGAATCACGATGATAATGTGCAGTAGAGGAATGAAATTCAGCGCCAGCAGCAAAACTCTCTGCTTCGCTGCTAGGTCCGCCTCCGCTAGGCCCTTTAAGGGACGGGCATAGGGGTGCCGATCATCGAATAATGGTACCTGCATAGAGGTTCTCCACCCGTTCGGTAGTGAAGCGCGGGCCGCGCCACATCCGCAGATATGCAAGAAACAAGCTGCTGCGGGAAAACTCTTCTCCCTGACACAAGTTTGGTAGATAAACCCAAGGGACCGTGGGATTCATGTGGTGATTAAGATGCCAATTATGGTTGAGCCATAAGGCATCCATCCAGCTAAAGGTCCAAAGATTAAGAGCCCCCTTTTGCACGTCGCGCACAGTCCCGAAGTGGTGGACATACTGTATCGCGGACCAGCTAAAACCAAAGCCGAAAAGGACAGCAGCATAATTCCACAGGGGAATGTTGCCGTACCAGACCATGCCTCCGTGGAGAAGGAAAACCGAGAGCGCCTCTATGCGGATAAGGCGCTGGAATTTCGGATTTAGCGAGGCAAGGAAGGCGGCGGTAGGACGGTCGAAGCTCGCGTATCTGGGTTCCAAAAGGGAGGGCTTTATCAATGCCAAAAAATTGCCTAATGCGATCACCACCCAGAAGAGACCGGTCAAAATGCCGTAGAGTTGAAGATGCTTCCAGATAGGGTTTTCCCCATCGAAATAAAAATCGAACGCTTCGTCATCCGAGCGGTTCCTCATGTGGTGGCCTAAATGTCCCTGGCGTAGGAGGTGAAAGGGTGCGGGAAAGAACAGGGCCAATAAAACCCCGCCCAGTTGGTTCACTTTGGGATTAGGGTGAAAGAGGTTGTGCTCAGCCTCATGAAGGAGAGCATAACCTGAGTTCATCGCTATGCCATAGCTGACTGCGAGCGCAGCCAGTTGCCACGAGCTTTCAATCTTTCCCGCAAGCCACAACATCGTGGACAACACGGCGATCTGAAGAGTCGTAACAAGGAGGTTCATTCGAGCCGGAATTGGAAAATCTTGGTTAACGATATTTGGCTTCATATCTTTTTCCCATATCCGGACAAGACCTCGCCTAAACAGGCGAGATCGGGGCACGCTTCCAAACGAGCGAAGGTTTTCGGAACCGTCGCCTTTGAGTGAAGCGAGAGGTTCCAGTCTGGGTTATCACGCAGTGCTAAGAATTCGCGGCGCATCTCTTTTAGCCGGGGCCTCAATTCAGGTAACTCCCTGGCTAATTCCTCCAGCACACGCACATTTGCCCGCTTAGGCGTGACAAAAAACTCGCCGATCACCCAGCGGAGCAAGCCTGCGTTGGCTTTGCGAAGGAGGGCTGCTGTCTTCGGCCACAGCCAATCCAGGATTTCCTCATCCCATTGCACGTGCCCTATCTCATCTGCGAGATGAATCCTGTGCACAGCCACGAAGTGCGGTTCCAGCTCCTCCTTCAGCCGAAGCATTTGCTGGCCCAAAAAAACTGCCCGCTCCTCCTCTAGGAGCATGAGCCACACGAACAACGGGAAGACCAACGGATGTCGCGTAGCCCAGGAGACAGCCGCTCTGAGCCTTCGGGGGACCGTCAGGAAAAAAAACTCTCTATTCTCGTAAAGGCGCGGCAAACAGAGCCGGTTTAGCTCACCGAACATTCTTGTGTGGCGCTCCTCCTCTTCAAGAAAGGTCCGCAGCTGAGGCGCCATCGAGGACCCATCGGCGGAGCGGAGCAGCGCCACGAGCACAGGATCCGCAACAGATCTCTCCAGAAACATGATCTGTTCATTACAATAGCAGCCGTGAAGCTGATTGTAGCGCCGGCGTTGCATCTCGGTGAGCTCATGATAGAAAGGGGTGTAGAAGAGTGGAGTAAAGCGCTCCGGAACAAAATATTTGGAATAATCGACAGGAGTCTCCGGCTCTAGATGGCCCGTACGGCTTGAAAAAGGCATATCATTCAGCCCCAGATGACCCTCGGGGTCTTTCTATCCGCCTCGCTCTTCTCTGTTGCCTGGTCAGAATCAAAGGTCTCCATCTTGTTCACCTGGCGGATGAAGGCGGCTAAGGGAGCATCCGCTTTGACTAAGTTTGTTCGAAACTGCAGCGTATCAAGCAACTGACGGTCTTTGACGAGTATATAACCCATGATGAGTTTAAGTGCCAAGATCAAAATAAGGTCGGTCCTGAAGAGGCGTTTCCATCCGCGCTGCTTGGGGACAAAGAGGAAAGTCTGGCTGGAGCTTTGGCCCTCCCGAAGGGGGCGATGCGTAAAGAGTACAAGCAGCGGGACAGGACCGGCTTTTCCCTCAATGGTAGCCATATTGCCTCCCCAGGTGGTGAAAGTCGCTGACAAATGTTCGCCAGCAAATAGGCGCAAGCACTTTTCAAAGAGGTTTTCTCCTCTCAAGCGGATCTTGAGCCTAAGGCGGATGCGATAATTGTCTATTTCCTCGGCAGTAGGCTCTTCGACGAATTCCAATCGGTGGACGGTTTTGAAGTGCTGAACATCAAGGCCGTTACACGTAACCACGTGGGGATGGCAGTTGAGAACCTGAGGTCTGAGGCATACTCCTAGGAGATCCTCTTCCCTATGATCAGAAAAAAACGGAATGGGGAAGAGAGGCTGTGGCCCGTTAAAGATCCATATGGCTCCATACTGCTCTTCGGTCGGATAAGCAAAAGTGCGCGCAAATAACGGAATCGAATCCATATATGGGATACGAACGCACCGACCATCTCCTGCGAAGGTCCAGTGGTGAAAAGCACAGCGCAGATGGTTGGCGACTACTGTGCCTTGCCCCAAATCTGCACCGAGATGCGGACAGCGGGCATCGAGAGCCCGTACGCGGCCGTCATCACCGCGGTAGATCGCTATTCTTCGATTTAAAAGATCCCGCGAGATGACCTGTCCCTGGCGTGCCTCCCGGGATAATGCAGCCACATACCAGCTTTGGACCATCACGTTGGGGTTATTAAAGGGCTTAAGCATGGGCTCTTACCTTTAAGGTTTCGGCTGCCTTATCGTGTGATATCGGTCAATGGAAAAGGAACCCGCTGAAACGGGTGGTGCGCCACACCATGAGATGGTGACGTCGACCTTATCCGCATGCTTCTCCAGGCCGAAGTGGGCGCGTCTATCTCCCTGCGCCGCAAAGCCATTCACAATGTGAATTTCTCTCATTTGTTTCACGGGTTTGTCATGCTCGCGGTAAGAGACAATGATGCGGCTCCCAACAGCGTCCCGGTTGCATGTAGTCCCGTTGCCTTCCAAGCGGAAGCCGATCCAGTGAGGCTGTCCTGACGAGCTACCGGAAGGTCTTCTCGCGTCATAGAGCGTATTTCGATAGAGCGACAGCGGGGCGTACAGATGAGTGATCGCCACATCCAGTGCGCCGTCGTTATTCAGATCCGCCATCAATGCGCCGCGCGACGGACTTTCTTCTCTCCATCCCACCTGAGGAGCGATGTCCACAAACTGCAGCCTTTTCTTTCCGCCACGACTGAGGTAGATGCGATTGGACTCTCTGCCGTTGATGCAGTAGCCGCGGAGATCTCCCCACATATCCGCATAGGTGTGTATTTCCGGCCCTGAGCGCATCAGCTTCTCGTTGACGTACCAGTAGCTTGGACAGTTGGGAAAGCGCTTGTCGAGCGTATCATCAACCATCCCGTTGGTCTGGATGATGTCAAGCCAGCCGTCGTTGTTGAGATCCCCGAGGGCCCCGCCCCATCCGAACCGATGCTCGTTCAACGCTCCGCGTTGCCAGGCCTCGTCTCGAAAGCGAGGTACAAAGGGATCGCCCTTTGAGGGATAGGTCATCCACAATAGGCTTCCTTCAGCCTGGAGGGGTACGTGAACGTTGGAAACATAGATGTCCAGATAACCGTTGCGGTCGATATCCCCTAGGGAGACATTCATGCCCTTATAGCTGTCGCGTCCTACACTGCCGAAGAATCTGCCCTGTATTCGGCGAAAGCGCTTGCCGTGTTCGTTCAGATACAGATCGTCAGGACCAAAATCATTGGCAACGTAAAGATCTGTCCATCCGTCATTGTTGAGATCACCGGCCCCGACAGCCAGGCTCCAATGCGTCTCGGGCATCCCCAATGCCTTGATATCCATTTTTTCAAACCGGCCATTGCCCACATTGCGATAGAGGACATTGAGACCGCCGTTTTTCGCGTTGTCCCAACTGTGGTGCATAAACGGAAGCATGCGCCGGTCTCCAGGATATTCCGGCTCCGGGAGGTGGAAAATAGTGAGTAGACGAGGAGGCCGGTATTGATCCAGATAGGGATTCAGCGCATTGGCGATAAAGAGATCAAGCTTTCCATCTCGATCAAAGTCAAAGAATGTAGCTGCAATACTGATGGTGTGTTCATCAATTCCTGCTTGCTGAGTGATATCTTCAAACGCAGGCTTGCCGGTTTCTTCCAGGAGATTTCGTAAGAGAATGATCTTTCCGTAGGAGATCATGAGCAGCAGATCCTGGTCTCCGTCGTTATCGTAATCGGCGAAAAGAACACCCGACACCAAACCAAACTTGCCTGGATCGCGGCTGATCCTTGTCAGGGCAGGGATCTCGACGCGCCGAAATTTGAAGTTGCCGAGGTTCTGATAAAGACCATTGCGGTATGCCTCTGCCTTTAAGGGATTGGTCAAGAAAAGGTCGAGCATACCGTCATTATCATAATCGCCGGCCGCGACCATATCGCCAGCCGAAAGCAACCACTTGGCGACATGTTGAACCCTGGTATCTACCTGACGAAGAATCTCAGGGTTAAAGCTTGAGACGAGGCCGGAGTATGGGGCCGGGATCGGCTCTAGGTTGAAGTTAAGATGCTCCACTGCGACGGCGGGACGGATAAGGAATCGATAGGATGCAACCATAGCGAGGCCGATGGCCGCGACGATTACCAAGGCCCACAGGCTCTGCCTGTCCAGCAGCGCATGCTGGAGTGTCGCCCATAATCCATTCAGCCACAGGCGCTTCAAGTGCAGATAGAGATATTTCGCCGTGGCCACGATGAAGGCCGCATAGAAGAAAGTATAGAGGCTCGTCAGCCTGTGGAAGTAGAGATCCACCAGAACAAGCGCCAGGGCGAGCCAGACTTGGCCTTTCATCGTGGAAGGGGAAGTCTGCGGATCCGTGATCATGTAGAAGACAAACAGAAAGAATGGGGCGGAGGTGAGGGTGCCGAAGATCAGCGCTTGCGGTGGAAGATACCAACGCATGATGTAGGCGCGCAGGAGAATCTGTAAGAGATAAAGCCCCAGGAATGAGACGATGAGAGCGCTGCGTCCGATCTTAAAGACGAAGAGGCTCAGCGCGGCCGTGAGGATAAAGGCGGACATGGCCCAGCTCCCACCCCACTGGTACGCAGGCGCAGTGCTGATGAGGTCGCCCCCCATGAGAAGCGAGACCGCGATGCCGAACATCGAAGGGTTATACCCGTGCCGCCCTTCGTACGTAAAGAAATACTTGGAGCCGATGGCGAGATAGACGGGAAGAAAGAGCAGATAGTAGTTGTGCGAGTAGTTGAGCAGCAGCGCGAGCGAGAGGCCGGTAATGAAGGCGCTTAAAGGGAGAATGAGCTGCCGGCCCCGCAGCAGGTACGCAAGCGCCATGTCGAGGAGACAGGCGGCTACGACGGTAAGCGCCATCTGCCCAGGACTACGATTGAAGTGCAGGTGCGTGGAGCCGAGGACAGCATAGAGGGTTAGGATCAGGGCGAATGGAATTCGAGGGTCACGCACAGAGGGGATGCTCCAGCGCCGCTCGGCCGCGGCCGCGATCGCCCCGGTCCATTTTATCGCGGTTGCAACTGAAACACTTTGCTCGGCGCTTGCGCGCATCGGCTCCATCGTCATAGCAGGGCCGCCTCTATATAAGGCGTCCGGCCGGCGTCCAGAGACTTGAAAAGCTCCTCGCCGTCGTCAAAGTGGACCAGGAAGAGACGGGCCGCGAAGGAAGTCAGAGAATAGTCCAACAGGGCTGCGCATAAAGGGTCTTTCTCGTGTAATCCCAGAACAAAATAGTGGTAGCTCGTGCCCACCTGGTCATTGTAGAGCTGGCGGAGCAGGGCGCGAAACACCTCTACATCATCGTTGTCTACGGCAATGAAGCTTGCATAAAAGGAGTGGAGTGGTCTTCCCGGCGGCGGATAACTCGCTCCTCCTGTCAATGCGGCCCCGAGGTTATATAGCGGGCGGAGAAACCTCAGCGTTCCTCGATAGCCTGTTATGACGGTTTGCTTGTAACCGTTTTGGTCCCACTTGCCCAAGACGCCTATGACCCTGTGATCTCGGAGGGCCACGTAAAAGTCCTCTACCCTAAAGTCCCGCAACCAAGCGCCTGATGCTCCTGCTTCACCATTCTCGCGCGAGGGATCAGCAGAGGATATGAAATCGTCCATGGTGGTGTAGGGGGCGAGTTGACGGCGTTGGTGGTTTCGATTCAGGCAGTGGACGATCTCGGAGAGCTGGTTCCGCGAGCCGCGTCGAATTTGCACATCCGTGACGAAAGGGGCTTTTCGTCGGAGGAGGTTGATGGCTGGAGAGAGAAGGCGGCCGTAGTCGCAGTAAGGCGGTAAGCCTGCCCGGCCTGAGGCGATCGTCTCCAGCGCCAATCGGTTTCCCTCGGCGATAACCGTAAAGTAGAGCTTCGCGCGGCCGTCTTGGTGGAGCGCTCTCAGGTGACGGTAAGCTCGGGCAACGAGAGGGCCACCACGATAGCGGGGATCGAGACGTAGATCCGCTAAATACCCTAAGGATTCCACTTTGCCATTGATGAAGCCCGCGCGAACAGACCGCGTGCCTACGCCGATGATTTTCCCAGAGCCAGTATCTCGGGCGGCTACCACCTGGCAAAAAGATCCCAGTAGGTTAGAGGCAAGAAAATAGCTCGGCTCGCGCCGAAAGGAAATTCTGATATCGCCCTCCATCTCATTTTCGGCAAGAAGCCGCCGCAGTTCCGCGTCATGTTGATCTGTCGCAGGCTCGAAGACAAAACGACCCATCTCACTCCCTTACCAAGCTCTCCGGCGACGTTTCCAGAAACCAGTCAGACCAGCCTGGCTTCGAATGCAGGGCCGTAGGCTTGACACTTCCACGTCTCTGGCCAAGCAGCGCACATCGCTCCAAGTAGGCGCGGCTTGCGCCACCGAGTAGTCGGAATCCCTGTAGCGGTCCAAGCTGGCCGAGTTGGCGGCAATAGGCATAGTGGTGTCCTTCGGCCAAGCGAGTCTCCACTCGCAGTACTAACTTGTCGAAAAGCTCTTTAGGCAAACCCTGTGCCTCCAGAAAAAGGATATACCTCGGCGGTCTCCCCCACTCGGGCGCGAGCATGACAAACGATGGCTCAATTTGGAATTCACGAAGAGCTTGGTCTAGTATCTCCTCAATACGGGCCGCGTTGAGCTTCTCGCCACAAAGATCGGAGATCTGCTCGACCTTGCCGACGAATTCCACTAGCGCTGTTGCTTGGATCCTGCCCACTACATGGACTCGGTCTCCGAGCGCATAGCGATAGAGTCCACCTCCAGTGGTGATGAGGACCGAGTAGGTTCGTCCTAGATCTAGTTCGTCCGCTAGCAATGGCCTTACCCTTGGGTTTTCCTCATCTATGAATTCAAGAAAATGTGAGGTAACCACGAGCGCTGCGCCGGGATGTCCTGTCAGTGGAATGGAAACCGCTCCCTCCGTTGCCAAGAGCCCCTTCGGCTGAATCTCAGTTTTAGGGAAAAGACTTTGCATTTCCGGCAGGAAGCGGGCGGCGCTGGCACTAGCCCAGCAGCTTATGACTGCCAAGGGGGGCCATGCCTCAGAGGGGGGTAATGTCCCATGACGGTTTAAAAGCTGCTCAAGTCGGTTGGCGCGCTTCGGGCGGGGGTGGAGCCGTTTAGAGAGAGCCAAATGGAGATGAGAAGGCAACAGAGCGGGTGGAGTCAGCGTGCCCCGGCGGACATCCTCAAGCAGGCGGTCAGCCTTTTTGCTGAGGAATTGGATGAGGAGAGTAAGGAAGCTTGGATTCCAAATAGAGATGAAGCTTAGTCGTGGCGTCTCCAGAAGAAAACGGAGCGTCACGTACCTGCTCGTTTCTACGTCCAGTACTCGGGGTAGCTCTTTAGGCGTAAGCAGCAGGCGAGACAGAAGCCTACGCTCCCATGTGCCCAAATACTCGGTGTCATCTTCAAAACCCACGGGCAGACCGCCCTCCGTCACCTCCCGCCCTGTAGCCAAAGGGCTGACGGACCAGTAGGCGCCTCCAAAGAGCATCTTGGGTCGATGACTGTAAAGGTCTGCCATCCAAGGAGCCACGGCTGCCTGAAACTCGCGCTTCAGGCTGGCGGTATAGGGGATGTATTTGGAGGCTGCAGTGGAGCCAGCAGTCTTTTCCAGCATGAGAACGGGTTCTTCGGTTAATATTCCCTGTCTCCCCCGCTTGATGGCCTCTATCTCTTGCTCGAGAGAGTCATAGGAGACGATAGGGACTGCATCTTGGTAATCCCGTATGGAGCGGAGGCGATGGAAGCTATATCGTCCCCCATAGCTGGAGTTAGCATTGCGCAGGAGCAGGGACATTAGGATAGCCTCCTGTGCCTTACGCGGCTCTCGCAGCGCCCTGCGAAAGACACGAGCCGCTTTTAATCCGCTCGCAAGCCAGAGCGAGTTTGCCACAAAGTATTTAAGCGCATCCATTATGGGTACAGCAGCAGTGGCTCCGAGGTTTGAACCGCAGCCTCTATCTCTCGCCTTGCGATAGAGCGCATGTTCTCGGCCGAGATCTCTGCCACGCAGACGAGCTCGGTCCCCTCTCGGTAGCGCGCGTTGCGTTGGAGGAAAAAAGCAACGTGTGGATTGTGCTGTCGCTTCTGCGTTGAGTCCAGCTCCCACTTCAGGCGGTCATGTGACCTCGGATGCTCGATGAGTCCGGTTTGGGGGTTAAACTCCTTAGGATACTTGGCCGTTGCGAGGGCTCGGATCAGCCTCTGTTCGAATAGAGGGGTTGGGCGATCATAGCGTGGATAAAATTCATGAAAAAAGTAGGGCAAGTACAGGTAGGTCCGATATCCTTTGGATATCAGAAACCAGTAGAGCGGCCGATCTCCGCATCGGGCCTTCAATTGCCCGGCCAAGCGACACCAGCCACGAACCAGTTCCTGCGAGCCCCAGTAGTTAGGATAGATAACGGTGTCTCCCGAAAAAAGGCTGCGGATAGGTTGCTGATTCACCTCGACATCCATGAGTATTTGGGTGGAGAAGCCCGCCACCATCTGGGTCTCGACATCACGTAGCAGGATCACCCAATGCTTCTCTTCGAGATCCGCTCGGAATCGAACCGGATCGGTGCCCTCGTAGCAGCTTTCATAGAGCCTGTAGAGGTGCTCCACAATCTGTGGAGTTATCTCTGAAGCCGAGATCACCTCGGCCCGAAGTTGTCTACTATGCATGAATTCTCTTTTCGGCTTTGACAGACTCCACAACAGGAAAAAGCACGTCCCGAGCGGCCCAGAGAGTACGAAGCAAATCCGGATAAAGCAAAAACACGGCCGCCCACGTTAGACCATTGATGAAGGAGAAAACAGGATCAGGGCTTGCGAAGTAAATACCGATCTCGCCCCCGATAGTGCGGTAGAAAAGCCAAGCAAAAACTATTTCGCAGCTCAAGCCGACTCGGATTGACGTCAGGAACCTGAGGGCTGCCTGGTTTGCCTGGTCATGGGACCACCGCAGTTCCTCACGCCTCCACCATAATAGCCCGGTGATAAGCGCAATTGAGAATAGATCCTGCGTGATGCCGTATGGAGGAATCCAAGAAATCGTGACGTAAAGCATCCACAATTCGATCACAGCCCGAGCTGCGAAGTTGACCAGGTGAGCTCCATAAATCCATCTCAGGCTTGGCACTACGGAAGGAGAGCGCCATACGAAGAAGGGGAAAATCAGCCAGGCAATAATAGCGTAGTCGAGCCAGAGCAGCTTGGCGACAGACATTCTCCCACCAATCTGCCCGCTGAAATTTTGCCGATAGTAGAAAAAGACGGACACCACTGCCAATGTTCCGATGGCGCCCAAGAGCGCGAGGCTTCGGCGAGAATGGATGGTTTGGTTCAACATCCGTGCTGCCCTCTCGACCTACGGCTTCAGAATCGGAGCACCACTTCCTGCCTCGCCATGGCTGGGTGGTCTGTCATGGAACTACTATCTCCGTTGCTGTTTGAATCGACGGAGTTTTGCCAAAGCTTCAAGATATGCGGACCTATCAGGTCGGTCTCGACGAAAGTGAACTGTGCCCCTCCGAAGCGCCGGAGTTGCTCCGTCTGTGCCTCGAGGATTCGGACATCCTGGCGGATGATTCTTCGTGCGAGTGGCTCGAATAAGAGCCGCACGAGGGGAGCGATCTTACCGAAACGAAAGGTGATCACTGTGTAGACCTCTGTTTCATAGTCCGAGATCGGTGTGCACTGTGACGTAATAATGAAGTGTCGGTTCGGACCAAAAGAGTAATCGACGCGGCTTGTGGCGGGCATGAAGAAACGGTCGGTGTGAGACATCGTATGGGCGCGGGGGAACAGAAGATTGGAAACCACGCTCTTTGCATCTCGCTCGTCGAAGAATCTCACCTCCACACTTTCTCCGTTCCGCATCACTTGCGCGCGGACCTCCTTGGCCTCACGACTGCGGAACCAACCCCGATGCACGTATACCGTGTGCGGGCAGTCGAGGAAGTTCTCCAAACATGCGAACGCGCCAGCCTGAAAACGCGTCTTCATTTTGAAAGTGGTCCACCCCCGCTCCCCATAATGCGGAAAGAGTGGTGGAGGTCCGGCCGGTTTCATCGAGCCCATGTAGACCCACACATAGCCATCATTCTGGGCAGTAGGGTAAGAGCGTATGGCGATGCCTCCCGGCGATATCGCTCCTTCCGGTAAGGAAGGGATGTGGATGCATTGACCGTCACCTCTATAGCGCCAACCGTGATAGGGACATTCGAGAGAACCGTTTTGAAGCCGGCCGCGCGAGAGCACCATGTTTCGATGGGCGCAGCGGTCTATAAGCGTAGCGGGAGTCCCGTCAGCCTGCCGGAACAAGACCAATCGCTCGCCCAAGATGGTCCTGGCCAGCGGGCGAGATCGCAGTTCTGTTGATTCCGCCGCTACGTACCAATATTCCTTAAGTTGGTTAACCAGCGTGTTATCCATGAGCGGCTCTCTGGGAAAGCTCTCAGATAGCATCGGCAAACATTGTCTTGTAGTGGCGATACCAGTCGCTTTGAAACCGCTCCTCTGGATCGTGCTTTTTCTTGAGGCGGAGGAACTCAGGGAACTGCGGATAACAGGTTTCCACCTGTTTGCGAGTAGCCCAGCGGTGATAGGTCAGGTAATAGCTTCCCCCGTACTCAATTGCTCGGTCAATGAGGCGGCGAAAGTCAGCGGCGGCCTTTTCTAATCCCTGCGGCGAGTGGGTAACGTGTAGGTTAAATATCACACAGGCGTAGGGTTCCTTCGCCCAAGCCAGAAAGCTCTCATCGTCCTTCTCAATGAGCCGAAAAACTCCAAAGATCACGTCCAGCTTGTTTTCCCGACAGTCTTTGCGGACGCTCTCCAGGAACCGGGGCAGCTCTTTTCTGGGCGCATAGATCTCAGTGATCATTTCAGTCCCTTTCTCCTTGGCGTTGAGCCGCTTGTCCAACTCTTCGTGGTAGTTGTCAATATACGTGCTCAATTGGTGCGTGTCGGACCAGTAAGTCTGGCCGGAGGTGGAGAGATAGTAACTGGAGTATACTTCGAACGCTTTTCTCTTGTCCAC
>JBOHVJ010000517.1:0-4761 GCA_050735075.1 Binatia bacterium | reverse complement strand
GATCATCGGCGTCAGCCACCACCACTTGTTCTGCCAGAAAAACCGGAGGAGCTCGCCAGCGATACTCAATCTGCTTACTTTATTTTCCATAACCGCCATCCAAAGTTCTTGCTCCCAGGGGCAACTGCTCATAGAGAAGCTTGCCGTAGAACCCCCTTTGCGCTTTCTTTACGGGATCAAAGAGTGTCTCAAACTCCCTCTTAGCCGGGAAAAAACAACCTTCATAGAAGAACCGGACCTTCCTACCTACAGCCTCTCGATCTTCACTACCCATCAACTCTTCTCAACGAGATAGCGGTCAAGGACTAGGAGGTCCATCTCGCTCAGGCTAAAGGTCCTGAAGGCCTCGCGTGGCGTATTCACGATTGGCTCCCCTTTAAGGTTGAAGGAGGTATTTAGGATCACCGGCACTCCAGTCGCGTCGCCGAATTGCTGAATGAGTTTATAGTATCGAGGAGCGGTTGCCAGGTCGACTGTCTGAAGTCTACCCGTTCCGTCGACGTGGGTGATAGCAGGGACCCTGTCTCTCTTGTTTTCCTTGACATCTACCACATAGAGCATGAAGCGGGCGGGATAGTGCCGGGCTGGCTGAGGCAAGTCAAAAAACTCGTTTGTCCTCTCCATTAGCACGGAAGGGGCAAAAGGTCGGTACGGCTCCCGAAACTTAATCTTGGTATTTACAATATCCTTCATCTCCGGTCGTCGCGGGTCCGCGAGAATGCTACGGTTACCTAGGGCCCTAGGTCCCCATTCAAACCTCCCCTGGAACCATCCTATGACCTTCCCTGCTTGAAGCCGGTCAACAACCCGCTCGAATAGCTCGTCATCGTTATCGAGCCGGTGATAACGAATCCCATTCTCTTCAAGAAACCTTTCGATCTCTCCAGTACTATGCTCTTCTCCCCAATAGGCATGTTCCATGACGAACTTTCGTGGCTTACCCATAACCATGTGATAGGCATAGAGGGCCGCCCCGATGGCTCCTCCGCCGTCGCCCGCCGATGGCTGTACGTAAATCTCCTCAAAGGGGGCCTGTCTTAGGATCTTACCGTTAGCCACGCTATTTAGAGCTACCCCTCCGGCCATGCAGAGCCTTTTCAGACCCGTCTCGTTGTGCACGTATTGAGCCATCTTTAGCAGAACCTCTTCCGTCACTGCTTGAATGCTTGCCGCAACGTCAGCGTAATGCTGATTCTGTTTGCCCAGTTCTTTATAGTTCCCAGGCTTTTCTCCGAAATAGGAAGGGTAGCCACTCGCCGGAGTGAAAAAGTGAGCGTTGGGATCTCGTGGGGGACCAAAGAGTTCTTCAAACTTTACATTAAATGTCTTCTCAGGGGAATAATGGAAGGAAAAATAGTCCATGTTGAGTTCAAAGCCGCCATCACTCCCGATATGGATGAGCTTGTAGACCTTGTCCCTATATCTCGGTTGGCCAAAGGGAGCCATCCCCATGACCTTGTATTCTCCTTCATTTACCTCAAAGCCCAGAAAGGCCGTAAAGGCGCTATAGAGAAGCCCCAGAGAATGGGGGAACCGGATCTCTTTGAGCTGCTTTATGCCTGGACCTTTACCGATACCAAGGCTGGCCGTTGTCCACTCTCCCACGCCATCGACAGTGAGGATCGCCGCTTCCTCAAAAGGGGAGCAGAAAAAGGCGCTGGCAGCGTGGGACAGATGGTGCTCGCTGAAAAGGATCTTGGAAGGGGGAATACCGAACTTTTTTTGGATTAGATTCTTGATCCAGAGCTTCTCCCCAAGCCATGTGATCATAGCCTCACGGAAGACGCGGTGGGAGCGGGGGAAGGTCTGCATGCTAGACAGGATGAGTCGTTCGAATTTAATGAATGGCTTTTCGAAGAAGGCTACGCAGTCCAGGTCGGCCGCCCGGATCCCGCCTGCCCTCAGGCAGAAATCAATGGCATGCTGGGGGAAATCGTAATCATGCTTCTTACGGGTGAATCGCTCTTCCTCGGCCGCGGCGACAAGTTGGCCATCACGTAGCAAAGCCGCGGCGGCATCATGGAAGTAACAAGAGATCCCGAGAATGTCCATCAGAACTGACTCCCTGCCCGCTTCCCTGTGCTATAGTCGCCATCGCTCTTGGATCGCCAGCCACGCGAAGTACCAGGCTTTATAGCCAAGGGATCGCTTCGCCAACGCAGCACCAGGGCAAAGGGACCAAGAATAACAAAATAGAAAACACTTAGGAGCATCCTTGCCTGAAAGTCTCCGATCTTACGGCCGACGATTTTCCAACACGCCCAAGCCGCTTTAAGCACGCGCATCTTTATCGCTCCACGGTCACGTTCTTGGCGAAGTGTTCCAAGCGAATGACACGGGTCCTGCCGTCAAAACGTCGCCAAACGGTCTGATGTGGATGTCTGTGACCTCGGCGGTCCATGGTAAACTGAGAGCATTGATCACGACCATCGCTACGTCCCCTGGCTGCATAAGACGTTCAGGGTGATAGGGCCTGCCCTCGATCTCATGCACCGAGGCCTGCATTGCGCTGGCGGTGCGTCCGAGAAACACGTTTAGGACGCGCAGTCCCTCGGCATTAACTTCCTGCCGCAGACTGTCAGCGATAGCCTTGAGCGCGTGCTTGGTGGCGGCATATTGACCTGAGTTAGCCTTGACATTCAGGCCCATGCTCGAGTTGATAAATACAATTTGGCCCCGCAGGGGTCTGAGCATAGGCAACAAGGCCTGGGTGAGAACATATGGGGCGCGCACGTTCGTTCGGTACTGCCAGTCGAGATCTTTGACAGGCGCACACTTGATCTCACCCAAGGAAATGACGCCGGCGCTGTGGATCAGTATGTCAACAGATCCAGCGTCTCGCCGTAGATCCTCTGTCAAATCCCTGACCTTTTCGTCGTCTGTTAAATCGACCTGATAACTCAGAACGCGGGGAGACATCGCCCGAACGGTCTCAATCACTGCTCGAAGCCTTTCTAAATTGCGCCCTAAGAGGCAGAGCGTCGCGCCTTGTTCTGCGAGTTCCAACGCGATGGCTTCGCCAATCCCGCTGCTCGCGCCTGTTATCACCGCGACATGGTCCGCCAAGACCTTCATGAGTGCACCGCCAACCTATCCTGAAGCCCCTATTGAGGTGGCAAACTCCTAGCACCAAACTCGATGAGCGTTCCTGTGAATTGTACGCATCTCCAGCTTAATTTCCCGGTTCCCTTTACCGATCCGCCGCGGGCCTGTTACCAAGACGAAAAGAGCTGAAAACTAGCCACTCGTCAACGCACTTCGAGTATCCCGGCTGATTCTAGAATAGCGGCCAGTATCTCCGCGACCTTGCTTGATCCGAGTTCGTTGAAATGGGCGTCATCGTAGAAGTATCTTTCGTTGCCGCGCATATTGCCGGCCAAATCCACGCACATTACCTTGTAATGCTTACAGACGGCGAGTAATCTTTGGTTGAATAAATTCATGGCTACGGCCAGAGCTTTCACTGAGTAACGTCCCATCGGGCTTTCTTTATCGCCATACAATCCCATCCACAGGAGGCTCTCTGCTTCTCCTGAAATATGATCACTCCAAGCTACAGGCTGCGTAGTGAGAATGAGATGAATCCCCTGTTCAGCCGCCGTCGTGATTAATCTAACTAGGTTACGTTCGTATTGATCCAAAGCAGCAGATAGGTCTGGAACCTGCTGTATCAGTTTCGGGGCGTTATGAAAAAGCTGGCGTCTACGAACGTAATTGAGACCCGCTTGGTCTTCAACTCGGATCTCGCCATCCTGAATCCTTCTAGGTTCCTTTAATAAGGCCTGGTCCACGAGATTCCACAAAGCCAGGTTTTCCGGGAAAGGTCTGGGAATATTCGCATCGACTAATGGTCTAGTGTAAAAGGTGTCTTCAAAGCGGCGGAAATAATTCGGCTCCGAATAGCGGACATTATATTTCTCGGGGTGCCGCAAGGCTGGCGTGAGATCGTTAATTCCAACCATCACTACGACAGCATCAATTCTGAATTGCGGCACAAAATGTCGTAACGCATGGATATGCTCCACTAATCCATATCCAGACCGACCGACGTTGCCAACCCATACGGGAAGGCGCCGATTTCTTTGATTCAGGTTTACTTGAAGAAGGTAAGGCCAAGCCTCGCTGTCATCCAAGTAAATGCATTCCGTGGTACTCCCTCCAACAGCAAGCAAATTATATCGACCGTCAGGGTGATACGGATCACCGCGGATTCCGTCCCTGTTTGTTGAGTATCGCGATACCCCGCCCACGCCGGGCATGACAGCTGGAATTGGATGAAATTCCCACCGTAGGTTTGCAGGCAGGATTCGGTAAGGAGTGAATCGAGAAACGATACGAAGACCGGCCTCAAACAGGAAAGTCGATAGAACTAATCCCAGCAGTACAAACAAGGCGCGTTTGCGCAGAAGGGCGGCGCGACTTTGGCTTAATGAACTGTGAATGAGTAATGCCGCACCCATATATGTGATCACGACGCCGCCCATAAACCACAAACCCGAAAGCAAGGGCACGAATACAGAACCAAACGGAAGCAAAATTATAGATAGGCTTCCGGAGATGACCACGGATTCAAGCAGGCCCGGAATGCGAGCAGGTCCAGCCAGAAGCGAAGTGAAGAACTGCGGCATCCGTCTCCGATTGATGACAATAAGCGTTCCGAACAGCAAAAGCGAAAGGAGCACGCCGCCAAGTAGCAGGGCAAACTTCAGCGAGTAGCGATCCAATATGATGGGTTCTCCGCTGCGGGAAGAAACGAGGGAT
>JBOHVJ010000516.1:0-4407 GCA_050735075.1 Binatia bacterium | reverse complement strand
AACTTAACTACATTGGTGGTTTTGCCATACTCGCCGGCATTCCTTTCTTCATTCCATGTCCCGTCGAACGCATAGAGGGCCATCTCGGACTCCCGTTCTTCTCGAACTCTGCCATTACTTTCTGACTACGAGACCGTTGGACTGTTAGACCCTAGGACCATACCTTGATCTAAGGAATTTTTAGTGTTATCGCACCAAACATGCAAATAGATATCGAGTTTAATTCCGGCGCCCAGTTGCCGATGGATGCGATCCCCGAGCTTGCCCGGATGGCTGAGGCCCATGGATTCGGTTGCGCCTGGGGAGGCGAGGCAAATAACAAGGATCCCACGGTGATGCTCGCCGCTATCGCGACGGCGACTAAAAGGCTCAAGATCGGATCAGCAGTCTATCATATTCTCGGGCGCACGCCTGCTACCCTTGCCCTCCAGGCCGTCGGGCTCGACGAATTATCCCAGGGCAGATTTCTCTTGGGAATTGGGGTTTCCAATCCTACAATCGCCAAGTGGCACGGTGTCCCTTTCGATAACCCGCTAGGCCGCGTCAGAGAGTATGTGGAAATTGTCCGCACGGCGATGCGAGGGGAGAAGTTGAAATTCGACGGGGATTTTTTTTCCGCCCAGGACTTTAAAATGGCCTTTAAACCGTCCGCTAGAACGATACCGATCTACCTCGCAGCTTTTGGTCCAAAGATGAGCCGCATGGCCGGCAGGCTTACGGACGGCGTGTTGATCAATATGGCCAATCCTATGGAGATCCGTCGCATCGCCGAGGAGGTAAGAGGCGGTGCTAAAGAGGCAGGGAAGGATCCCAATGCGCTGGAGATTATCTGCAAAGTGCGATGTTCGGTTGCCAGGAACTATCTTCAAGCACGGGAGGCCCTAAGCCATGCGCTTACCTACTATGCATTGGCGGACTACTACCGGAATCTTTTAAGCCGCATGGGCTTTGGCGCAGAGGTCGAGGCCATGCGGTCCGCGTGGCAGGAAGGAGGCTTTCACGCTGCTCGGGCCTTAATAACGGATCGGCTCTTCGAAGGCTTACCTCTCATCGCCGCAACCTCCGTTAAAGAAATCCGGGATAAGATCAAACCATATGAGGAAGCCGGCGCCACCCGTCTCATCTTACCATATGTCCCAGCCTCCAAAGATGTTCTGGAAGAAACGAAGCGATTTATCTCAGCTTGGGATAGGACTGAAGACTGATTGTCAGGAGGTATCTATGCCATTTGAGCTGCTAAACCCTGCTGGATTGGAGAATCCCGTGGGATACTCCCACGTGGCGAAGGTTACATCCGGCAAGATTGTCTTTGTTGCCGGGCAGGCGCCTTTTGATGCCAGAGGGTCGGTAGTCGGTAAAGGCGATTTTGTCGCCCAGTTTCGTCAAGTTCTGGCTAATCTGAAACTCGCCATTGAGGGGGCTGGCGGTCGGCCAGACCAATTTGCGGTGCTCACGATTTATGTCACTGACTTACAAGCCTATTTAACAAATAAGAAACCAATCGGTTCCGCCTACCGGGAGCTCTTTGGCAAATTTTTCCCAGCCATTACATTGGTAGAAGTAAAAAACCTTTATAATCCCGATTGTATGGTCGAGATTTCCGGCGTCGCCGTGATTGATTAATTCCTTCCTCTTTTCCAGTTGTTAGGACACACGGCCCGGGGAAGATATTCTACATTTTTGTCCAATTTTGGTGTCTAATGGACCGACCTGTCACAACTCGCGCTTAACAAACGTCTTTTATTTCAAATAGTTGCAACCTGGCAAGTATCTTGCTTTCTCCAGGAAAGCTGGGGTTAGAGAAGGCTACTTTCTCTTTTCTCTAACCTTTGGGGTAACACATTCTTATTTATAAAAACACTACTTAGAAAGGGAGAAAGCGATGGCGCGTAAAAAAATCCTGTTGGTAGACGATTCCCAGACCGTCCTTATGATGGAACAGATGATCCTGAAGAAGGGCGCCTACGATATAGTGACAGCAAGGGACGGCAAAGAAGCCGTTGCAAAAGCCGTGGAGGTGAAGCCTGATCTCATCCTCATGGATATTGTCATGCCTAACATGAACGGGTTTGATGCTGTTAAGCTGCTCCGCCAACAAGAGGAGACCAAGGCCATTCCCATCCTTATGGTGACAACGCGGGGCGAGCAGGAGAGCATGGAGACCGGCTATGAAAGTGGCTGTAGCGACTATGTCACTAAGCCAATCAACAGTGTGGAACTCCTCACCAAGATCAAGAATCTTCTCGGCGAATAGAACGGTAGGTATCCGACTATGAAAAAGGATGAAAAACACCAGGGTGAGTACGTGCGCAAGGTGGGCGAGGACACCAGACGCTACGTCCAAGACTTGCTAGGCGATTATAAGAAGACCCTTGGTCTCGTGGCCTCACTCGAAGCTGAAAAACAGCACCTACAGGAAGAAAAGCTCCGTCTACAAGAGCAGCTCCTCGCGTTGAAGGAAGAGATCAATCGTCATCATGGCGAACAGGTCGAATTAAGGCGGCAAATGGCCGACGTCGAGACAGACGTCCAGCGATTTACTGAGCAATACGTGGCAGTGGAGCAGCAGAACGCCAACTTGGCCAACCTCTACGTCGCGAGTTTTCGCTTGCACTCGACTCTGGAGCGGCAGGAGGTGCTGGGGGTGATCCAGGAGATCATCGTTAACCTGATCGGATCAGAGGAGATAGCAATCTTCGAACTGGACCCCAAAAAATCGGTGTTGTCGCTGGTGGCATCCGTTGGGATCGAACCTGCACGCTACCAGGCCATCCCCCTTGGCACAGGTTGCATCGGGCGTGCCGCGCTCACTGGGGAACTGTATCTGCACGATGGCAATGCCGGATCGAGTATGTCACCCCAGGAGACCCACTTGACGGCCTGCATCCCATTGAAGGTGGATGGGCAAGTCTCGGGAGTCATTGCGATCTTCCGATTGCTCCAGCAGAAGCCTGATCTCGAGGCGCTCGACCACGAGTTGTTCGATCTTTTAGCAACCCACGCGGCCGTGGCCCTTTACTGCACGGAACTCCACTCCAAGTTGGGCGCGAGCGTCGTGATGACAGCATGAGCTCTAGCTCTGAATCCCGGAGGCCGGCGGGCCTGGAAGGTCATCCAAAAAACGGCGAACGCGCAGAGGTGGCGGGCAACGATGGCAGTGAGCGTGTGAAAGTCTACCTTCTTCCCGGCCAGCTCTTCGCTTCGCCAGAGCCTTGCGCCGTTACGACGATACTGGGTTCGTGCGTCGCTGTCTGTGTATGGGACCGCGTGCAGAGAATAGGGGGAATCAATCATTATCTCCTTCCCTTCTGGGTCGGGGACGGTCTGGCTTCCCCAAGGTTCGGCAACGTGGCTGTCCAGCGTCTTATCGAGAAGCTGCTCGCCCTTGGATGCCAGAAGCAGCACCTTCAGGCAAAGCTCTTCGGCGGGGCGTGCGTGATTGAGGCATTCCATAACAGAGACAACCATCTGGGAATGAAGAACATCCAAGTGGCCCGCAAAGTGCTGGAGACTCAAGGGGTCCCTGTGATCGGGGAGGATGTGGGAGGCCGGCAGGGCCGTAAGCTCATCTTCCATACAGACGAAGGAACTGCCTTAGTCAAGTTATTGTAGGAAATAGTAGGAAATTACGAATGGAGATCGATCGGGAAGCGATCTTGCAGACCTATCTGGCCGAGTCTGAAGAGCATCTCGGCAAGATGGAAGAAGCGCTTGTCGCCCTGGAGACTCATCCAGAGAACGAGGAACTCCTAGAGGCGATCTTCCGTGGCGCGCACACTATAAAGGGTAATTCCTCCAGTTTAGGATTCCCGCGGCTGGCCGAGTTTGCCCACGCCTTTGAGGAGCTGCTCCAGCGCATTCGTAGTCGGACCGTCCCTGTTACCAGAGATCTTGTCACGCTCCTACTCCGATCGGTAGATGCCCTCCGTCAGATGGTGCCTAAAGCCGTGGCAGGCGGCGAGGAAATCCGACCGGGGCACACGGCGCTCCTTTGGCAGTTGGCCGAGCAGATACCAGTCACCTCCAAGGAGGAGCTGGGCCCAGACCCGGCCGTTGCCGACCGCCGCACCAAACCTTGGGGACGTAGACAGGAGGACATCCAGGCCTGGGGCGAACGCTCGGGGACCATCCGGGTGGACGTAGAGAAGCTGGACCGCATGCTGAACTTGGTTGGTGAGATCGCCATCGCCCGGGGACGGCTCACCGAGATGATGGCGAAGGAGGTAGGACGGACGGAGATCCAGGAGGCACGCCTGGGCATAGACACCCTCTTCTTGCAATTCCAGGAACTGGTCATGAAGGTCAGGATGGTGCCGGTCGGTCCCATATTCCGCCAGTACATCCGGACAGTGCGGGATTTGGCACAGGCGGTCGGGAAGGTGGCGCGTCTGGCTATCGAAGGGGAAG
>JBOHVJ010000515.1:0-33410 GCA_050735075.1 Binatia bacterium | reverse complement strand
GCCTTATCTTCTCTTGCTCTCCATCCTGCTTCTCTTGCTGGAGTGGCTCTTGAATCCGCCCTTAACTCAGGCAGGCTATAAGGCGAATTATGACGGGGAGCGGCGCCCGGCATGACACCTCTTCTCTCTCAGTTCCAATTTGCCCAGCCTCTTTTTGTCTGGCTTCTCTTCCTCTTGCCCTTTCTTTGGCTCCGGTTGCGTGGGCGTTCTTTAGCAGTGATCCTGTGGCGCTCTGTGACCCTGCTGCTGTTAGTCCTCATACTGACAGATCCGCAGCAGGTCGGGGAAGAAACGAAAAAAGGCGAGCGCATCTTCGCCTTCGATCTCTCCCGCAGCATTCCCGAAGGGATGAGGCTCTGGATGGCTCGGCAAAGCCTCACTCCTCAGCCCGGCGACCGCACCTTCGCTTTCGGCGGTGCGGTCGAGGAGGTAACGGATTGGGCCCGGTGGGTGCGAGGGGAAGTGTCGAGCGCACCCATCAAGCCTGAGCAGACCAACCTGGAAGCTCTCTTTGCCGCCCTCTTGCGTCTTCCCCCAGGCCCGAGGACCGTTTTTCTCTTCACGGATGGTTGGGAGACTCAAGGCGCGGTGGAGCGTTTGCTTTCTTCCCTTGCGCTCTCTGGCATCAAGGTTTTTCCCCTGTTGCCACCCGAGCCGCCTGGGGTAGCCAATGTGGCGGTCAGAAAAGTCCTTGCGCCGTACCAGGCCACAAGCGGAGAGGGAATTAACCTGAAGGTCATAGTGCAGAACCACAATGCCAAAGAGGTCGAAGGGATCCTTACATTAAGGCGCAATGGCCAGCCGTTTAAGACCGAGGCGATAAAAATTAAGCCGGGAAGCCATCTCCTCACCTATCAGACCACTCCCCCCGAGGGGTCTATAGCCTCTTTCGGCGCCAGTTTTGTCTCGCGGTCTCCCAAATCAGACATCTTCACCCTGGACAATGAGTCTACCTCTTGGGTGGCGGTGCAAGCCAAGGAAAAGATCCTCCTGCTTAATGGCCGCAGCGGTGAAGGAAGGTACTTAGAAGAGATCCTCAAGCGGCGCGGCTTTGAGGTCACGTCGCATACTCTCAATACGTCACCCCCCTCTCCAGCAGGCTACGGCGTCGTCATCTTTAACAATGTCGAGAGAGAAAAATTTTCCCCCGACTATCTGGCAGGGATAGAACGGCACGTTGCCGCGGGAAATGCCTTTATCATGTTGGGAGGTGAGGGGAGTTTCGGTCCTGGTGGCTATCGCCAGACGCCGATTGAGACCCTGTTGCCCGTGGACATCAAAGAGCCTAAGAAAGAGGAGAAGAATCGGGCTGTAGTTCTCGTCATCGACAAATCCGGAAGCATGCGGGAAGAGAACAGGATTCTCTACGCCAAAGAGGCAGCAAAGGCAGTCGTGAGTCAACTCAAGAATCAAGACCTTCTGGGGGTGGTGGGCTTTGATATCGAGCCCTTTGTTGTCGTCCCATTGGCTTCTGTGGAAACGATTCGCGGGACCTTTAGCTCACAAATCGAACGTTTGAAAGCAGGTGGCAGAACCTATCTCTATCCCGCTATTGTGGAGGCAAAACGCCAGCTCGAGAGACAAACTGCGGCCCAGAAGCATGTGATTATCCTAAGTGACGGGGAGACCGGCGGCAGCGGAAGCGATTACATAGATCTGGTTACCGCCATGAAAAATGAGCTCAAGATAACCGTCTCCGCTGTAGCCATTGGGGACCAGGCCAATATTCCTCTGATGAAGCGGATCGCCCAATATGGTGCAGGGTTTTTCCACCACACTTATGATCCTACGACGCTGCCTCAGATCGTCTTGCAGCAGATGCGTGAAAAACCCGAGGAAGGACCTCTCGTGGAGAGAGATTTCATTCCCGTGTCCGTGAGAGGTTCTGAAATTTTGGCCGGCTTCCCTGAGAGGTCTTATCCACACTTAAAAGGTTACATAGAAACAGAGATAAAGAGAGGGGCGCATCTGGATATGATTATTCCAAGAGAAGAGAAGAAGGCTCCCCTCTTGGCCTCTTGGAACTACGGGAAGGGCAAAGCAGTCGCCTTTACTACGGATCTGCACGGACGTTGGACCAGGGAGTGGATTCGATGGGGAGGGCTGGAGGGATTTTGGGGTAAGGTCTTTGAGTGGCTGCGCCCGGCCAAGGAAAAGGAATCTTTACCACCCCATGAGATACGTATCAATCTCCTGGGAGATCGGCCGGTATTAGACCTCTATCTCTATGAGGAGCCAGGCAATGGCAGTCTTTTCCGCTATTCCTTTACTGGCAAGGAGGCCAAGGGAGAAGGGTTATTGACGAGACTAGCCCCAGGCCATTATCAAACTGGACTCCCTATTGCTGCGCCTGGAGACTATCGCATTGGGCTCGTCGAAGAGCGAGGAAGGCAAAGGCTCTCCTATCCACCGCTCGGTTATACGCTAACCTTCAACCCCAGGACCGAAATTCCGAAGAGCGAATATAATATCCCTTTACTGGAGCAAGTCGCCCGATCCACCGGGGGGGAGATCAATCCTAGAGAAGAGGAAAGGCTAAAGACCCAGGAGGTCATCCGCACCTTCAAGCCCTGGCGGGCTCCTCTGATTTTTATTGTCGTGATTCTCTTTCTTCTGGAAATTATATTCAGGCGGTTTTTCCAGCACTTATAGCTCGGAATAGCAATCTGCCGCATTTTTTGTTTGACATCCTAAATAAAAAAGGTTAAACGGTTTGAGTTTTTTTGCCTGGAACTCTATATGGCTAAAATCGTTTATAAATATATATCTTCCAAGTCGCCTAGCGCTTTTTCCTTGGGGTTCCTTTGTCTTCTCCTATGGCTAGGGATTCCTGTCCAAGCATTAGGGGACACACACCTAGAGGCGCTCAAGGAATCGACTTCTTTAGAAGAAGCAATTGGGACGTTAAGAAACCCCAATGGCCGCGGGTTTCCCTTACCCCAGAAAACACTCCCCCCCCTTGAAGTGCATGAGAGTTTGGAGCGTGTAACGCATCGGACCCGAACAGGTGAGACCCTCACAAAACTCCTTGGCCAGTTGGGGTTGTCTAAAGAGCAAAGGAAACCGTGGCTTCGTTCCGTTCAAAAACACTACCCTACCAACGGACTCCATCCAGGAAAGGAGCTGCATTTTTACTTTACTAAGAACAGCCCTATTCTATCAGGGAAGGGGAAAAGGGATCTAAAAGCCTTGGAGATCGAACATGGCGAAGACTGGATGCTGACGTGGGAAAGGGGAGATAAAAGGATAGTATTCAGTAGGCGGGAAAGGCCTTATGATATTGAGTTTAAAACCGTAGGGGGTGTAGTGGAAAGGTCGCTCTTCGATGATGGACTCCGGGTCGGCCTGAATCCGACTCTCCTTTCCCAATTGGCGGATATTTTTGCTTGGGAGATCGATTTTGATAAGGAGATCAAGAGGGGGGATACGTTTAAGCTCCTCTACGAAGAGCGCTCCCGTAAAGGGAGACAAGGTAAAGCTTTGTATCGGATATTGGCCGCGGAGCTGATAAGCTCAGGGCAGAAATACCTTGCTCTGTATTTTGAAAAGGAGAGGGGAAAAGGGAGCTATTATGATCTTGATGGGAGGTCCCTGGCCCGCGCCTTTCTCCGTTTTCCCCTCGAATTCATCGGCATCACCTCTCCCTTCTCCCATTCCCGCTTCCACCCTCTGTTAAAAATGGATCGTCCCCACTACGGTGTGGACTTCGCCGCAAAGCGGGGAACCCCGGTCCGGGCGGTCGGGGACGGTAAGATAACCAATGTGGGTTGGGCTCAAGGTGATTATGGCCGTGTGATCGAGATTCAGCACGACTCTGCCTTTAGCTCTCTCTATGCCCATCTACAAGGGTTCGCGCAGGGGATCAGGAAAGGAATAACGGTAAAGAAGGGGCAGATTATTGGCTATGTTGGGTCATCGGGCAGAACCACGGGCGCCCACCTCCACTTCGAGCTTTACAAGGATCAACAATTCGTGGACCCATTAAGGTTTCAATTCCCGCCCGAAGATAATATTGAGCCAGCACTTCGGAAGATTTTCGACAGCTCCAAGCTCTTCCTCCTCACGGCACTGGCCTCCACCCCACACTCCTAAGCAGACAGAGATTTGAGATAGAGAGTTTTACAATAGTTTCTGTTTAATATTACTCTGTCTCTGGATGGGTCCCTATCAAAGGGCTGCAATTCTATTCTTCGTCACGGGCGCTGGCACGGGATATCTCCCCTGGTTTCCCGGAACCGCTGGGACCCTTCTTGCCATTCCCCTTTCGCTTGCCTTAAACCGTCTGGCGACCGCCTCATGGTCTCTTTCTCTGCTCACTCTTATTGCGTTCATTTTGATCGCTACGTGGTTCTGTGCAAGGGGGGAAGAGATCTTTCATCAAAGGGACTGTCGAAAGATCGTCATTGATGAGGTCGCCGGCTTCTTGTTGGCTAACTTTCTTTCCCCTCCGGAGGTCAAGCCATTCGCTGCGGCTTTCCTTCTGTTTCGGTTTTTCGATATCATGAAAGTGTTCCCCGCTAGTCGGGTGGAACAAATCCAAGGAGGTGTCGGCGTGATCCTAGACGACCTGGTTGCTGGTCTTTACACCTTTTTCATCCTTCGCCTCCTCTACTTTTGGAGCTTCTTATGATGGAAAGGGCAGTGATACTAAGTACCGGCGACGAGCTCATTACGGGAAGGGTGGATACGAACTCCTCCACTATCGCCGACAAGCTTTGTTCTTTGGGGCTCGAGGTAGTAGCCATCCTTGAGGTCGGAGATACAAAGGAGAGAGTTCTATGGGCGCTTCGACGCGGGGTGGAGCTTGGAGATCTCATCATCGGTACCGGCGGACTAGGGCCGACTGTAGATGATCTTATAAGCGAGGTGGTAGCAGAATTTCCTCAAGGGGCCGCCATTATCCCTAACCCTGTGGGGACTGCTCCGGGCTTTCGCATCGCTGTAGGGCAAGGAAAGACACTCCTCTGGCTTTCAGGGGTACCCAAAGAGATGGAGGCGATGCTCAAGGAAAGCGTGCTGCCATGGATTGAAAAGGAGAGAAAAGCAGGGGGTGAAATATCAACTTGCACTTTTAAAATCTATGGCTTGACGGAGTCTAGGCTAGATGACATATTGAAGCCCATCTCAGTTACCGAAGGCGTAAGGCTCTCTTTTCGCGCCCATTATCCGGATCTCTCTCTGCGTTTGACGGTCAGGGGAGGTCATGAGAGAGAAAAAAAATTTAAGGAATTGAGAGCGCAGATTCAAAACTTAATCAAGCCCTATATCTATGGTGAAGGGGAAGAGACCTTAGAGGAGATCATCGGAAAGCTGCTCCTGGAAAAAGGCTGGACTTTGGCTCTGGCCGAGTCCTGCACAGGAGGTTACCTCAGCCATCGGATTACTCGCGTCGCGGGAAGTTCGACTTACTTTAAAAGCTCAGCGGTTACTTATTCCAATGAATCTAAGATCCGTTTCTTAGGGGTTAAGAGAGCTACTTTGGAACAGTATGGGGCAGTAAGCCAGGAAACAGCCGTGGAGATGGCCGCGGGCATCAGACGGGCGGCAGAAGCGGACATCGGTCTGAGCGTCACTGGAATTGCCGGGCCATCAGGCGGAAGTCCGGAAACACCGGTGGGTACAGTCTGGGTTGGACTCGCCAACAACGTGCAGAGCGATGCCCGCCTTTTCCGTTTTCAAGGTGATCGGGAGCGGATTATTCTCGGCGCCTCGCAAGCCGCTCTTAACTGGTTAAGGACGGCTCTTCTTTAGAACAGTTAACCGTGGTTCGTGCCTTTGTTGGAGTCCGAATCGATCCAAACGTGGTCGAGAAGATCTGCGAGGTTCAATCCCAACTTAAGCGGAGCCTTATAGGAATCCGATGGGTCGGGCGAGAAAATCTCCATTTTACGCTGAAGTTTCTCGGAGCGGTCGAAGAAGAGAAAGTTGCGCCGATCGCGAACGGACTAGAACAGGCCCTACGGGCCATTCCACCCTTTACCATTATTGGTAGAGGGATAGGGGTGTTTCCTGGTATAAAGAGGGCCAGGGTTCTATGGGTGGGGTTAGAGGGAAAGACTCTAGGCTCTCTGGCGATGGAAGTGGAGAGGGCCCTCGAACCGATTGGCTTTGAGCGGGAGAAAAGAGATTTCAGGCCCCATCTCACCATTGGACGCTGGCGCGATTTTTCAACTCAATCGGAGAAGCTCAAACAGGAAATTGAACGCTGGAAAGACTATGATTTTGGCGAATCCTGGGTGGAAGCGGTAATTTTTTTTCAGAGCGTTCTTAGGCCGGAAGGGGCTGTCTATTCCCCCCTAAAGGTTATCCCTCTCAGCCACTAGTCCATCTGGGATCAAGGAGGAATGCCATGGATGTGAATCGAGAGAAGGCCATTGATCTTGCGGTAAGCCAAATCGAGAGACAATTCGGTAAAGGGGCCATTATGAAGCTGGGAGAGGGAGGCGTGATCAAAGACATCCCCGTGATCTCCAGTGGCTCCCTTGGCCTCGACATCGCTTTGGGGATAGGAGGGGTGCCCCGCGGCCGGGTTATTGAGATCTACGGCCCCGAGGCCTCGGGAAAAACCACCTTGGCCCTCCACATCGTCGCTGAGGCCCAGAAGCAAGGTGGGATGGGCGCCTTCATCGACGCCGAACATGCGCTCGATCTTGCATATGCCAAAAAACTGGGAGTGAAGACGGACGATCTCCTGATCTCTCAACCCGATCACGGCGAGCAGGCTCTAGAGATCGCCGAGACCTTGGTCCGTAGCGGCGCCATTGATGTTTTGGTCATCGACTCGGTGGCCGCATTAGTGCCGAAGGCGGAAATCGAGGGAGAGATGGGAGACGCCCATATGGGGCTTCAGGCCCGCCTCATGTCCCAGGCCCTGCGCAAGCTCACCGCGACCATCGCACGCTCTCAAACCGTAGTGGCGTTCATTAACCAGATCCGGATGAAGATCGGAGTCATGTTCGGCAATCCCGAGACCACTACTGGAGGCAATGCGCTCAAGTTCTATGCTTCTCTACGCATGGATATTCGTCGCACAGGTGCTCTCAAGGAAGGGGATACGATCATCGGCGGACGCACCCGAGTGAAAGTGGTCAAAAACAAACTCGCCCCACCCTTCAAGGAGGCGGAGTTCGATATCCTCTACGGCACGGGCATCTCGCGCGAAGGAGAGCTCGTCGATCTAGGAAGTGAGAGGGGGATCCTGGAGAAAAGCGGCGCTTGGTATTCTTTTAATGGCGAGAGGATCGGTCAGGGCCGGGAGAGCGCCAAGGAATTTCTGAGAGAACACACTGAGACCGCCAAGGATCTGAGCGGCAGGATTTTGGAAAAGGTCGGGCTTAAGCGTGTTGGGGTGGAGGGGACGGCTCCGGAAAAGAGGGAAAAGACAAAAGGGAGATGACATCGTGGAAAAATCGAAGATTGAAGATGGAGGATAGAAAATAGCGATCCTCAATTCTCGATCCTCAAACCTCGAATCGCCGCTGAAGTCCACTAAGCCACGCGGAAGTGCTGAGGAGGCGCTCAAGCGCGCTCTTAAGTTCCTCGGCTATCGAGCCCGCAGTGAAGCAGAGGTTCGGACCAAGCTGACTCAATTGGGATTTCCTAATAAAATTATCGAAGCCACTCTCGCAAAACTCCGTTCGTTGAATTTCCTAAACGATGAGACCTTTGCCCGAAGCTGGGCCTTGGGAAGAGTAGAGGGCCGGGGGTATGGACCCTTGCGTATTGGAAGGGAGCTCAGCCAGAAAGGAATCGCCAAATCCCTGATCACCCAGATTCTGCGTGAGACCTTTGATAAGGAGGAAGGAAAAGAGAGAGCAAGAACGCTTTTGGAAAAAAGATTTAAGGGTAAGGATCTAGGGGATAGAAAGATCCTGCATCGTGCTGTAAACTTTCTCCAGCGCCGCGGCTACCGGGATTCCGTGATCGCAGAAATCTTAGGACGACCCTTTGGGGATGACTAGAAACCTATGCTAACTGGCAACGAGATCCGAAAATCATTCTTGGACTATTTTGCCAAGCAGGGCCACACGGTCGTGAAAAGCTCGTCACTGGTTCCGGAAAAGGATCCCACGCTGCTCTTCACCAACGCGGGGATGGTGCAGTTTAAGAATGTATTTCTCGGCATAGAACGGCTCCCCTACGTGCGCGCTACGAGTTCGCAGAAGTGCCTGCGCATCAGCGGCAAACACAACGACCTAGAGGCGGTAGGACGCGACACGTACCACCACACCTTCTTCGAGATGTTGGGGAATTGGTCTTTCGGCGATTACTACAAGGAAGAAGCGATCGCCTGGGCCTGGGAGCTGCTCACCCGGGAGTGGGGCCTTCCCAAAGAGGAGCTTTGGGCCACAGTATTTTTGAAGGACGATGACGCGGAAAGACTTTGGCGGAAGGTGAGCGGCCTGCCTTCTAATCACATTCTGCGTTTTGGAGAAACGGAGAATTTCTGGGAAATGGGTGAGACCGGCCCCTGCGGGCCGTGCAGTGAAATCCACATCGATCGCGGGAGCGCAGCCTGTGACCGGAAGAAGGAAAAGGGCCATCGCTGCCAGGTGAACGGCGGTTGCGCCCGCTTCATCGAGCTATGGAACTTGGTCTTCATCCAGTATAACCGCAATGAAGACAGAAAGATGGAAGAGTTGCCGGCTAAACACGTCGATACAGGCATGGGGCTGGAGCGGATTACAGCGGTCCTTCAAGGAGTCCTCTCCAACTACGATGTTGATTTTATGCGCGACCCGATCGCTACGACTGAAGGGCTTACGGGCAAGAAATATGGCGCAAAGCCTGTGGCTGACGTCTCCTTTCGCGTCATAGCCGATCACGCACGGGCTGTAAGTTTCCTGATCGCTGATGGGGTAGTACCGAGCAACGAGGGTCGGGGTTATGTGCTCAGAAGGCTGCTTAGGCGCGCTGCTAGGCATGGGCGAATGATCGGACTCAAGGAACCCTTTCTCCACGAGGTGGCGGCGACGGTTGTAGAGGTTATGGGCGGGGCCTATCCGGAACTCCGTGGCGAGGAGGCGCGAATCCGCGAGGTGATTCGTGGCGAGGAGGAGCGCTTTGGCGAAACCCTGGAGAAAGGGCTGGTGTTATTAGAAGAAGCGTTCAGTGCGCTCAAGCGCCAAAAGAAAAAAATCCTCTCCGGGGAGCTCGCTTTTCGTCTTTACGATACCTATGGTTTCCCTCTGGATCTCACAGAGGACATTCTCAGAGGAGAGGGAATTTCAGTGGACCAGACAGGTTTCGAGCGTCTGATGGAGGAGCAGAGGAGCCGCGCCAGGGAGGCGAGGGAAGTTTCACAGACCGATGTTAGGATCCAGCTCGATCGGGAAATTCGGTTCGTTGGTTACGACCGCCTCGATGTGGAATCCAGGGTCCTTGCACTCTATGCTGAAGGTCAGGGAAGGGAAGAGGTCGGCGAGGGCACCGAAGCCGATCTCATCACCGCAGAGACCCCCTTTTACGGCGAATCCGGGGGACAAGTCGGCGACCGAGGGACTATACAGACCTCACGGGGCGACCAGATGGAGGTCGTTGATACGCAGCACCCAACACCCCAGCTCACCGTGCACAGGGGGCGCATCAAAAAAGGAAGCATCCAAGTGGGAGATAGGGTCCACCTTGTAGTGGATCCTAAATATCGTCAGAGGACCATGCTCAACCATTCAGCGACCCATATCCTCCATTCTGTCCTCCGGGAAGAACTTGGCAGTCATGTCCGTCAAGCAGGCTCTTTGGTAGCGCCTGACAGATTGCGTTTTGACTTTAGCCACACAGGGGCCATCCCTGAGGAAAAATTGGGGACGATAGAAGAAAAAGTCAACGAGAGAATCCGCCTGGACGCCGAAGTGAGGATTGAAGAGGCGAGCTACGACGAGGCGATCCGCAGAGGGGCGCTTGCCTTCTTCGGCGACAAGTACGGAGACCGGGTGCGCATCGTCAAGATCGGCGATTTTTCGACCGAGCTCTGCGGCGGCACGCACATCCGTCGCTCCGGTGAGATTGGTATCTTTAAGCTCCAGACCGAGGGGGGAGTGGCGGCCGGAGTCAGGCGTGTAGAAGCCGTGACCGGGGTGGGGGCGCTGGATCTGATTGGTAGGTATGAACAGAGCCTGAAAGAGATCGGCGAGCTTATTCGCGCAGGCGCGGAAGAAACCGTCGAAAAGGTCAAAAAACTCTTGCAGCAGCAAAAGGACCTGGAGCGAGAAATCGAGCGGCTGCGCGGCCAGTTGGGCAGGAATCAAATCCCCGATCTGCTGGCAAAAAGTCAAAGCATTAACGGAACCAAAGTCCTCATCACCCAACTAGACGGGATCGATGCCAAGCAACTGAGGGAGATCACAGACCAGCTCAAGGAGAAGATGGGGTCAGGGGTCATCATCCTTGCGAGCCCAGGGGAGACAAATGTAAACCTCGTCGCGTCCGTAAGTGACGACCTAACCCGACGCTACCATGCTGGAAATATTATTAAGGAATTGGCGAGGATCGTGGGTGGAGGAGGTGGGGGCCGCCCAGATTTCGCTCAGGCTGGAGGGAAGGAGCCGGCAAAGGTCGGAGAGGCATTGAAAAAGGCAGAGGAGATCATAAGACAGGCAAAATAGAGCAATCAGCGATCAGCAGTCAGCAAAAGCTGATAGCTGATAGCTAATGGCTGATTTTATGAAAATTCATACTAAAAAGTTGGAAGAAAAAACCAAGGGACACTGCGACATCATCGACATCACCGACAAGATCCAGGAGCAGATCCAAGCCGAGAAAATCCAGAGAGGGCTGGCCACGCTTTTTGTGTCAGGCTCAACAGCAGCCCTCACCACGATCGAATATGAACCCGGACTGGTCAAGGACCTCAAGGAACTCTTAGAGAGGTTTATTCCGTCCAACAAAAAGTACCATCACGATGACCGCTGGGGCGATGACAATGGCTTCTCTCACCTGCGCGCCTCTCTTTTTGGTCCCTCGCTTCAGATCCCGATCCAGAGCGGCCGGCTGCTCCTCGGCACCTGGCAGCAGGTCGTCCTTTTGGATTTCGATAATCGCCCGCGCACGCGCGAGATCGTGGTCCAGATCATGGGAGAAACCGAATGAAGGAGGACAGAGTCAGAAAGAGAGCCATTGGCAATGATACCGGAGGTGTCCACCTGGAATTCAATGATCCCAAACTCTTCCGTGATCTCCTGGGAAACCATGATGAACACCTCAAGATTATCCAGCACAGTCTTGGCGTAAAGATTCATATCCGAGGGTCAACGATGGAGATCGAGGGCGATCCGCTGGAGGCCGAACTCTCGACCAAGGTTATAAAGCAACTCTATGGCCTATTGGAGAAGGGCTATCCGGTCTATGGCAGCGATGTCGATTATGCCATCCGCATCCTGAGCGGCGATGGCAGGGCCAACCTGCAGGATATCTTTCTCGACACGATCTACATCTCTTCACACAAGCGCACCATCACTCCAAAAAGTGTCGCCCAAAAGGCCTATATCGATGCGATCCGTCGCTACGACATCGTTTTCGGCATCGGACCGGCGGGTACCGGAAAGACTTATCTTGCTATGGCGATGGCCGTGGCAGAGTTGATGAAGAACAACTATGTCCGCATCATCCTCACCCGCCCTGCAGTGGAGGCCGGGGAAAAATTGGGCTTCTTACCCGGCGATCTGGCTGAGAAGGTCAATCCCTATCTGAGGCCGCTTTATGATGCTTTGCATGATATGGTGGACTTCGATAAGGCCCGCAAGCTAGTAGAACGGGGGACCATCGAGGTGGCCCCACTTGCCTTCATGCGCGGCCGGACCCTCAATGATTCCTTTGTTATCCTCGACGAAGCCCAGAACACCACCCCAGAACAGATGAAGATGTTTTTGACCCGTCTGGGCTATAGTTCCAAGGCGGTCATCACTGGCGATGTCACTCAGATCGACCTACCCGCCGGAAAGCCGTCCGGGCTGAAAGAGGCGTGGCGTATTCTAAAGGGGGTCGAAGGGATCAGGTTCATCACCTTTACCGAAAGGGACGTGGCGCGCCATCGCTTGGTGCAGGATATCATAACCGCCTACGAACGGGATGAGATTCAAACCCAGGCGAACAACAAAAACGATTCCGACAAGCCTCAGACCTGATCAAGTTGGTCCTCCCTCCATTTTCTGGCTTTGCGAGATGCCGGAAGGAGGGCTCCACTTAGACGCAATTCAATCTTGATGGAGGAAAAGAATGCTTTACGACTCGGAAAAGGGTGATTTCACCATTGTCTTAACCGGGGACAGCATGTTGACGCGGCAGCTTTCCATCTTCCGCGAGGAGAGATTTCAGGCCCTGGTAAATATCCTGAGAGAAGCTGATGCGGCCTTTACCAACTTGGAAACTACGGTACACACGTGGGATGAGGGCTCTCCGGGCATAACTCAGGGAACTTTCATGACGACTGAGCCGTCCTTGCTTGAGGACCTCAAGTGGATCGGGATCAAGATCGTATCTTGCGCCAACAACCACGCCTTTGATTACAGTGAAGGCGGAATTCTAGCAACCATCAAACATCTCGACGAAGCAGGTCTGGTCCATGCCGGCACAGGAAGAAACCTTGCCGAGGCAAGGTCACCCGGATACCTGGAAACCCCTGGCGGCCGCGTGGCCCTGATCGCGGCGACATCCACCTATCGGTCCTGGAACAAAGCGGGCGAGCAACGTCCCGATTTGAAGGGAAGGCCTGGGATCAACCCCCTCGGCTTCAAGACAACTCATTCCGTCGATTCCAAAGCTTTCGAGGAACTGCGGCGTATGAGCCGCGAACTTGGATTCGAAAGCGGCAAGGAGAGAAACCGGCGACATTTTTTCAGCGCAACGGAGATCCCGCAAGAAAAAGAGTCGGAACTCGATTTTCTAAGCCAGCGGTTCGTCCGCGGCACAAGCTTTTCGATCAGCACCGAGCCCAACGCGCAAGACCTTGAGCAGAATCTAAGATGGATCCAAGAATCTCGCCGCCAGGCTGACTGGGTGGTAGTTAGCCTTCACTGTCACGAGTTCGGCGGCAAGGGCCTCTTGACGGCAAGAAAACGCAGCGAGCTTGAGGAGCCAGCGGATTTCGTCTCCATCTTTGCCCATGAAGCCCTGGACGCCGGCGCTGACCTATTCGTGGGCCACGGCTCTCATGTCCCGCTCGGAATTGAGATCTATAAAGGTAAACCGGTTTTTTACAGTTTGGGAAACTTCATTTTTCAGAACGAGACAGTCAGATTTTTCCCAGCAGACGCCTACGAACGCTTCAATCTTGATGCAAAGGCTACGCCCGCCGACTTCTTGGACGCCCGCACGGATAAAGACACGAAGGGACATCCTGGAGAGCCCCTGTACTGGGAAAACATCGTGGCACACTGTCGCTTCAGAGCAAAAAAACTCGCCCAAGTAAAGCTCTACCCGATCGATCAAGGGCACGGCAGACCTCGAGGACAGCGGGGAAGGCCTCTTTTGGCTGACAGGGAAATAGGGGACCGAATCCTTCAAAGGCTTCAACGCCTGTCGCTCCCGTACGGCACGGAGATCAGCAACAAAGATGGGGTGGGTACTATCAGGATGTGAGTCGGTGCTAAATGCCTGACAGCCTGTTGAAAAAACTTCCGTTCACCCTTCGACCAGGCTCAGGGCGAACGGAACAGACATTGAAAATGTTAAGAAAAATCCGTTCATGCTGAGCTTCGTCGAAGCATGAGAAATTTTCAACAGCCTGCGTGAAAGTGACAGTCACGCTCGAGCGAACGCGGGAGATCGTGATGAACTTTAAGCGGATCGGTGTGGACCTCAAAAATGAAGGAACCGGAAACGACTTAACGAGCCATGATATTCTGGCATTGGCGTGCCAGGCCGAGAGGCATGGCTTTGACAGCGTCTGGCTAAACGAAGATATCGGCAAGGATTCTGTCGCGTTGCTCGGGGCCATCTCGACGGTGACCAAGTCCATCGGATTGGGCACGGCGATCATAAACGTCTATAGTCGTTCCGCGTTGCAGATAACCATGGCTATTGGGACGCTCGACGACCTCTCGGGAGGCCGTGCGAGCTTGGGTCTGAGCATTGGCCACCACCCCTGGAACGATCTGGGGCATGGCATTCCGCTGGAGGCGCCGCTTGCGCGACTGCGGGAGTACGTGAAATTCATCCGCAAGGCGCTTAGCGGGGAGCCCTTCACCCATAACGGACGCTTTTTTTCCGGGGTTCATACTCGTTTGGCCTTCCGCCCGCTGCGTCCAGACCTGCCTATTTACATCGGCGCAACCGGGCCCCGCATGGTAGCACTGGCCGGAGAGGTCGCCGACGGGCTGATCACAAATGTTGTTACGCCGCACTACGTTGCGAATTTCCAAGTGGAGCAGCTCCGCAGTGCCGCTCAGCAAGCGGGACGGGATCCCAACAAGCTGGAGCTAATAGCTATCGTCACCTGCTGCCCCGGGGCACGCCGCGAGGAAGCGCTCGCCCATGCCCGGTCCGCCTTCATGGTCCGGTTCCGAAACAATCCGGTCAGGATGATTAAAACCCAGCGGCCGGAATTCCGTGAGGAATTGCTCGCGCTTAAAGACTTGCTCGATCGTGGTGAGGCGGAACGCGCCCAAGACGAAGCGAGCGAGCAGTTGGTGACCTCATTTATCGCTGTAGGGTGTGGAGGGGAGCTGTGGGGTACGATTGACCGTTACTTTGCTGCTGGCTGCACGCGCGTGGCCGTTGCCGCCTATCCTCGCGACAAGGCATCGGTCGAGTGGCTCCTTAAGGAACTCGCCACTCTGCCAAGCAACTGAGGAGACTCAGGGGCAACTCGTAGATCCTATCTAGCCGGCTGCAAGAATCTCCTTGACCCGTCTTATAACTTCAGGAGGTTGGGTAACCGTCTGCTCGATTTTTCTCTGGAGCTCCTCCCCACTGAGATAGCTCCCGTCCCAGTCGACTAATTTCTTTGCCTCGATGGAGAATTTTGGATCTTGAACCATTTTCCCGAAGCTCTCGCGGAGAATCTGCAGCCGTTCTCCTGGCACTCCTGGAGGCGCCGCAAAGGGACGATCAAACTCCGTATAGGCGAGCATGACGTCCATCAACTTGAGGACCGGCTTCGCCTCAGGAGGAACTAATTCATAGACTGTGGGAATCTGAGGCAATAGGCGGCTCTTGTTCGGCCCCTGTTGGAGTAGAAAAGTGATAAAGCCCTTCTCGATCCACCCTGGCCATGGAGAGCGGATGATGGTGATGTCTGATGTCGCCCGACAGTCGGCTTCCCCTCGTTCAATCCCAAGGTCAATCTCCCGACCTGATCCATACCCAGTAACGTGCTTGATGTTAAGGTTCAGTGCCTCGGCAACGATATTGCTAAAGATAAATCCGATGCTCCCTGTACCGCTTTGTCCGAAGCGGGGCGGGCCTTTGGCGGCTCGAATGTTGTTGATACTGGTATACCCTGTGTCCGTCCGGCAGGCCATCATCATCGGCGCACGGTTAAAACTGCCGATCCAGCTGAACTTGCGAAAATCGAATCGAACTTCAGCGCGGCCGACCATTTGATCGAGATAGGTTGCACGGCTCATGATCGCTATTGTGAGGCCGTCGGGTTTCGCGAGGTTGTAAAGATGGTTGGCCCCCACTACGCCACCTGCCCCTGGCATGTTCTGCACAATGATGTTGGGATTTCCCGGGATATGCCCACTCAGGTGGCGGGCCACGAACCGTCCCGCGATGTCCGTCGTTCCCCCGGGACCGGTGGTTACGATCAGATGAATGGTTTTCCCGTCGTAGAATGGTTTCGCGACCGGAGTCGGCCCGGTTGCCTGGGCAAAAGCAGGTCTAGGATCCGGTCCGCCGGCCAGCCTCCCCCAGATAGGGTGCAGCAGGATGAAGAGAGATGCGAGGAGAAGGTGGGGCAATGTCTTATGTCATCCTTTCAAACAGTGTTGCCCTGCTAGTCGTGAAAATACTACGTTCCGCGTCTGGCCGGTACAAGAGGGGTAGTTGTGAAAGAAGAGGCCTAGAATATCGCCCGATGCATAGAGACCTCGGATTGGTTGGTTGCTGGTGTTGAGCACCTGTGCCGTTCTGTCCACCGATAGCCCGCCAAAAGTAAACGTAATCCCCCCCGTCACCGGATAAGCCTGAAAAGGAGGTTTATCGATCCGAATGGCCCAGTTAGATTTACGCGGGACAGCGCCCGTCGTACACTTGCCGTCCGGCTTAGTCGGGTCGAATTCGATATCATCGCGCACGGCTTTGTTGAAATCATCCACTGTGTGCACCAAGACGACGGGCTCGATCCCTATCTTGGAGGCAAGTTCCGATATCGTGAGTGCCTCAATAGGTTCAGCATGACTGTAATATCGCTGATTGAGCAGAGGTAACCCCTTTTGATCAAAGATCTGGTAGGCAACGGCGCCCGGCTGGCTCAACACCGCCCAACCTGTCTTGGCGTAGGTGTAGGAATGTTGTGCCTCACCCTCATCAAAAAATCGCTGCCCCAGAGAGTTGACCGTGATACCGTAGATGTAACCATAGCGATTGGCTTTGTTGCTGATCTCGACATCAGGAAAGTTTTTGTCAATGGGCGTCGCATGCGCGCCCTGCCAATGGCCTGCCGGTTTTGCCCCCAGGGCCAATGCCATCTGTAGGACCTCGCCTGTGTCGTGCTTGCTGCCGCGCACCTTCATTAGATCCGCATTCGGGCCCAGGTATCGTGCCCTCATCTCTGTATTGGCCTGAAATCCCCCGCTGCAGAGAATGACCGCATTGCCCAGAAGATCATACTCTTCAATCGGATTTGACACACGCACTCCATCAACACGCCGGTCATTGCCGTGGAGCGCGCACACCCGAGACTCATAGCGCAGCTCGATACCCATGCGGGCGGCAATTTCGCGCCACTGCAACAACTGACTCAGGCCTCCCCCGATACCTCCGGTAGGATGGATGACGATACCGCGCTCAAAGTAATAGCGGCCATTGACCACAACATAGCTAGCCGGTTCCCACTTGATGCCTAAATCAAGCATCCAGTGGATCGCCCCATTGGATTCGTTGATCAATACCTCGGCGAGCTCTTTGTTAATCCGTCCCTGCGTCACCCGCAGAAGATCGGCCATAAAATTCTCTGCCGTATAGGGAGTAACTTGCATCCGCTGAAATTCGGATTGTTCGAGATCAGGAAGGAACTGGCGGATCTCATCTGCTCCAGAATAGACAAAGCGGAAACCGGTGTGGGAAAAGCGGGCGTTTCCACCGAACTCCGGTTCCGGCGCCTTCTCGAGCATCACGACCTTCTCCGCGCCGCCCTGACGGGCGGAAACAGCGGCCTCAAAAGCGGCGCTACCTCCGCCGATAACGATAACTTCGGTCTTTTCGGTTTTCATGGAGAATCCTCTTTGGGGAAGGCAACAGACAATACGATCGAGAAGAACAGATCCATCGATTACTGACTTTGCTGTATTATTTTAGAACCTTTGCAGTTTTTCAGAATGAACCCGCTACGCGATTTGTCTGTCTCTAGGGCTTTCTATAAACGCTTTGGATAAAACCCGAGCTCTCGAGTTTGCTCAAAAATCCAGTATCCACAACTGTCTCGACTCGGACATCCACCAGTTTAGGATTGATGGAACTTAGCACACCGTGGAGCTTCTTCATCCCATCGAGGTTTGGGTAGGGGACTCGCTCATAGGAGTTAACCACCGCCTGGTAAGCCTCTTCCGCGTCGGCCACGCTATTTAGACGCAGGTTTGAGGCCATGATGCGTGTGACAGTATCCTTATTCTGTGGTTCCAGCAGGTATGCAGTGGCTTCGATAAGCGTCTTGAGGTAGGCCTCCACAAGCTGCGGTTTATTGGCGGCGGTGCGGCGCGTGGTCACAAGCATCGTCTGCGGCATGGTCAGGCCAGAGCCCTTGAAGTTGAAAAGCATGCTGTAGCCACGGCCTGCGTAGAGATCCCCGATGGAACCGTTTAGCGCCGTGGCATCCACGCTGCCAGTCTCAAGGGCTATGCGGCGGTTGAGTTCGGTCCCGGGAATGGCGAGAAAAGTGATTTTGCCCTGATTTGGGTCGAAACTAAGTTTTTGCAGGGCCAATAGCGACACAATATGGGAGACAGCACCGGTCCCGCTAATGGCGATCCGTTTTCCCCGAAGGTCCTCCGGCCTTTTTAGCTCAGGCCTGCCGACCAGTCTATAGTCCAGCTTTTGGACGAAGTTGGCGATTCCAATGAGGTCGGCGCCGCTGGTCGCGGCGTTGATGAGATGACCGGGACCGATAACCGCCATATCGATCTCCCCAGCAATCAGTGCCGCTACAGTCAGGGCAGATCTCGGCATCTGAATAAACTGTGGGTCCAGCCCATGCTTGCGGAAGAGGCCTCGGTCCTTGGCTATCCATACCGCGGCCATGCTTTCACTGGTGACGCTTGAGGCAAAGTTGCTGCGGCTTAAGCTTGCAGCAACCCCCTGGGAATTGCCGTTCAGCAGGTAAACCGCCAGGAGGGATAATGACAATCCTGTGATTTTTCTCAGCAGAGGAACACCTAAATACGGGGAAAACGTACTGGGCTAACTGCTCTGTTTCTCCCCTAACGGCCTTACCTCTTGAAAGCCATGCTCGGATATATCGAAGAAGTTACCATCGGGGTCTGAGGCGCGAGTCTCTGCGTAAGGTCGTCCCTTAGGTCTGGGTTTAGGGAGTCGGGACATATTTAGTTTCTTAATTTTTTCCACGATTTCATCGCCGCTGTCGACGTGAAAACCGAAATGGTAAAGGCCGTTCGGAGCGTTCTGCTCGTCATTGGGTAAAATGGCGAGATTAAAATAGCCGTCTGAAAGGAAGATGGCTCCCCCTTCTCTCCTATCTCTGTGGAGTTCCTCCAAGCCGAAGACCTCCTTGTAAAAAGTGGCCAGTCTGTGAGTATCCTCTGTCCTGATTGCCAAATGACGGATCTTAGCCATGACCTTTCTCCTTTCCTGAGCGTTCTATTCTTGCGTTGATTAGGCTTGATTGGGATATAGGAATCACTGAACTTTGTCAAGTATTAGTAGAGGCAGCTTCAAATTCTCACTTGTTTCCCGACGATTCCATGTTCCAGCTTTCAAAAGAAGAAGCGAAGACTTTTAAAATCCGCTTGTCCGTTCGAGATTAAATGGCGTAAAAAGCCTGTAATTTTGTATTCTTTGAGTCCGTGCCTCGGGTTAGTCCACGCACCTTTGATTCTTCCCACATAGCTCTGCTACCATGCGAGGAGCTTCCATGGCTCGGGTGAAGAAAGAGTAACCTGTCTTTTTCCGCCCCTCGCGTTTTTTGACTACCTTTTGACGTTTTGAGAATTCTCAAAACGTGGAAGTCTCACTCTTTCATCCTTTATCCCTTTTCCTTTCCCCCAAAGTGGCTCCTTGCCCTCCCGCCGCGTGATCGCGTAAAATCCGTGGAAAAAAAGACGGGCTCATCGGGGTGATTGTTGAAAGAAGAAGCTGTTAGAGTGAAAAATACGGCGAAAAACTAACCTCTCCCCTTCTCCTGTTCGATCCTCACGTTAAGAGAAGCGGAGGTGGCCGACATAAGATCTGACATCCCCACGGGAAGATTGTACAGAGTGAAAGGCCTGACCCCCCCGGATACTGACCCCCCCCGGACAAGGCCTGACTCCCCCCGGACCTGACCCGTTCAAGCGGATCGTTTTAAATCGAATCAATCTTCTCTAAGTCCCCATCTTTGCGAGACACGTTAACCTTGGATCAGCCCTTCTCAGCTTTACCAGGTTAACACGATTGCTCCACAAAAATGGCAGGCGAATAAACAAAAATGTCCTTTTAGACTCTCGCCCTAGCCCTAGCATCCCAGCGTATACTTTTGGTCATGGGAACCATTCCGCCTGAAATCTTAACAGGATAGAAGCGTCCTTGTTGTAGACTCCCTCAAAAACGGACCCGTTCCGTAGTCTGTTGGTATACCTCTTGCAAACCAGACGAGGACAAATCGGTATGACAAAAGAACATGTAATAGCATTGGCAGAAGTTGACGCAGGATAGGCTAGCGTTGAAAGATCCGGCTTGAGGACGGCAGGAGGAATACTGTTTTGTTAAGAACTATAAAGATTTTTGTACTCTTTCTCCTTTTTATTTGGGGTTTCCGGGATTCATGGGCAGCGAATAACGAATTATCAGCGGAAGCCCTTGAGCACGGAAAAGATCAGGTTCAAAGAATGCTCAGAGACAGGCCCGCAATGAAAAGGTATGTGACGGAAGGGGACGCAATTTGGCAATGGGCGGTGAGAAAATATGCGGGTGAAGATCTGGCGACAACGATTGACTGGAGTCCCGATCCACCGGATAAACCCGATGCATATAATTCTGATCACAGCATTCCCACCCATAAGGCTAGAGGCTTCATTAGAGTCAGGGAAACATATTCAAGCGGCAGTCGAACAGGCAGGAAAAGGTCTTTTGAAGAGCTGTGGTACGACGCAGTTTTTGAACTCCATAATATTTCGAATGCGCCTAGATTTCTCCAAGTATTTGAAGAAGCACGAAGAGGGAAATTATCTAAAGAGCTATGGATAAAGAAGAACACTCAAATTGAGTATGACGCCTTGAGGCGGGTAGTTGATTTTTACAAAAGCTCTTGGCTACCCTGGTCCAGAACGAAAGGATTTCAATCAGATCCTAGAATATGGAGAGTGCACTTGCCTCAATCGTATGATAACTGGATCAGATTATATATAGATCGCTCTGGTTATCCCTGGGATACCTGGGGGTGTTATTATGATGATATGGTAGCTCAAGGAAGGAGGCGCGGTATCTAGGAGGGTAGCCCGGGGTCAGGCATTGCTTTGTTAACTATCTTGACGGCCCTCCCGCGGATCTTCAGAAGAAATCCCGGAATATTGAAAAAGAAGACTTCTAGGGGCTGAAAGGATCTTGGGGTAGGTATAGAGGGTCAGACAATTTTCACACTGTACAATCTTTCAGATCTAGATTATCTCGGGGACGGGATCGGTGCCGGGAACGATCTTTGATATTCCACGCTGGGCATCATGGGTTCCAATCCCGTTGGGACTAACAGACGGAAGGCATGAGGCGAGAGTCGTGAGGAAGGATGAAGGATGAAATGTCTCAACTTCCACGCTTTGAGAATTCTCAAAACGTCAAAATGACTCCTGGGGGAGTCTTCCTAGTTGGAAGGCTGCCACGTTTGCTCAATTGCGCAAATCCGCAACAATCACCCGGAACGCGAGGCGGAGTCGATAAATTCCGATAGGCCCTGAGAATCTGCCGCACTTGGCGCGGGTGCTTTAGCCGGTATCTGGCCCGCCGCCCGTCTGTTTCATATCTTAGGACCTCTGCCGAGGAATCAGAAAGGGGGAGATCTCCTTTTCTGCCCCCTGCCCTTCAGACGATAGGCAGAACAGGAGGGAACGATTGCACATCCGCGAAAGCCAGCGAGCTGGATTCGGATTGCATTGAAAACAAGAGATCTCCCCTTTTCGCTGATCCTTTTCCTGCTCGATGAAACGGATGAAGAAGAAATAGGGATACGGACATAAGGCGCGGCGTTCAGTGTGCCTGGATGATCCAGAGATAAACGGGGCGCTCCCAACCGCCACTCTGAACGTGCACGGTCTCTTGCGGCTTCCAGTCACCCATGTCGTGCCAATGCGAGACGATGCGGGCACCGGGTTTGAGCTCGCTCAGCAGTTTCGGGCGCACTTTGAGATTGAGATCGGGCGAGAGGAAGAGTATGACTACCGTCGCCTCACCCACGTCCGTTACGAAGAGATCCTGGTTCAGGAAGCGGATGCTATCTGTGACACCCGCCGCGCGCGCGTTCTCCCGGCTTTCGGCGATGCGCTGGGGGTCGATGTCGACGCAGACGCCGCGCGCGCCAAACTGGCGCACTGCTGTGATGACGATGCGCCCGTCGCCACACCCGAGGTCATACACCACATCGCCGGGTTTCACCTTGGCCAGCCCCAACATGACCTGCACCACATCCGGCGGTGTGGGCTCGTAGCGCACGTCAGGTGCGCGTAGGGACGGCGGCCCGAGGGCCGGCTGCGCCGCGCAGCCGATGCCGGCGACGGAACCCGCGGCGACGATGGCGCACAGGATTGTTCGAAGTCCTCCTGCCGCCCGACGCTTGTCCATGCCGCGCCCCCCTGCTTCATTAAGCGCAATCTCAAAAAGACTCCTGACAATCATCTAGAAGGCTTCTCCAAAAGGCTGTAAGGTTCGGCTTCAAAGCCAACCCCTGCAACTCAAAGGAGGAGACGAGATGAAACTTTACGCTGCCATCGATTCACATTCAACCAACAATGTCACGGTTCTGATCGACGAGCAAGATGAGGTGGTTTATCAGAAAATGCTCGCTCCGTCGCTGCTGGTAGAATCCTCGCGCAACTTGATTACTCCCAGGCTTTAGGGATAAAACTGCTATGCGTTGGGCAGTCGCAACGAACGGCTCCAGGCTACAACTGAAGAGTAAGGAGAGAGAATAGAGAGAATAGGGGTTTGGCTTGAATAGGTGAATGAGCCGAAGTGCCGGCAACACTGTTCTCGCTGAACTTGTCATGTTTGCTCAATTGCGCAAATCCGCAAATATCGTTTGAGGGGAAAGGAGCTCTGCGGTCGGACATGAGTATCGACTTGCGGCCAGTTTGCCTGATAAACGAACACAAAGATCGCTTCCACATTTCGGGAATTCCCGAAATGTCAAAGTGATTTACTTTCACGTTTTCGCAATTGCGAAAATGAGAAAAGATCGACATTGGAGGCCGGCAGCGCATGGCGTCATCAAAAGTAGATCTTAACAACAGGCGATAGGTAGTGGTAAAGAGGGACGAGGTCACGTGATCTATAACTTGCTCCTAATTGCTCTCATGGAGGTCCTACGCTCATGGTTGCCACGGATATCACCGGCCAGGTGGCCCAGTACATGGCAGAAGCCAGACAGCGGAGCCTACCACCGGAGGTTGCGCAGGCAGGCAAACACCGCATCTTAGCCGATTCTATGTAAAGGAAGGAACCTTAGCAAGAGGGAAGACGGTCTGTTGAGAAGGGATCTTGGGGTTTGGCTTTAATGGGTGAATGGAAGAAGCGACCGATCGGTCAACCAGTTTTGGTTATGAATTTTGAGTTCTAAGAGAGAGGGGTCAGGGGGTCTGATATTTGCCATTCTACGGCTCACATTTAACAAGGGCTCAACGTGGTCTTGTGGTGTTCCCCACTCAGAACTTTTATCCTTCAAGGATAAAAATATCTTGAAGGGCAATCGGAGTTTGGCTTGAATACGTGGATAGGGAGGCCGTGCGGTCGGAGTCGAGTCTGGAGCCAACTAACCAAAATAAATCTTGACCGAGCGGGTTATACCGCTTTTTTGAATCGGACTCCATCCACTGTCAGGCGGGCGGCTGGTTTTGTCCGGGATGCTGCAAGCTTCTCCATAGCCTTGCTATCCACTGACAGCCTCAGCTTATCCTATCCAGTAAGTTCTCTTCGGGGCCTCGCGCAAATGCTCAGGAACGATAAGGGGTCAGAGTCGATTTTTTTCAAAGCTATCTTTAAGTTGTTGACCTTTGGTAATGAGATGATAACTTAACCGACGCCAGGGTGATACGGCACGGGGCCAGTACCAGGTAGAGGTTGAAAAAACCTGGGGCGTCAGGCCTTGTCCCAGAGAGGACCAACTAATTAATCTGCCTTAGGCAGAGCGCCTACCTCATTTGTGCGCATCTACCCTGGCATTTTAGTTTGGAGCCGGCGGTCAGTATCTTTTTTGTACACTAGCGAGAATGAAAGGGGCTCGCTAAAGACGCAGGCCTTCTTCCACGGCTTGACTCACGATCCCATACTCGCGCCGCTTACGAGCTAACTCCTCAGCCAGTTGGCTCCGGACATTCCTATTCTGCAGGCAGAATCTGAATACGCAGTTCCCGCGCAAGCAAGTCGAAATCCGAGAGATCGGAGGTGACCAGGCTGGCCCCGTGGCGGCGGGCCGTCAAGGCGATCAAGGTGTCGTTTTGAAAATCTCGCCGCTTGTTTCGGTCCCAGCCCTGCACATCTCCGATCTTTCGGACTAACCTTCCCGCCTCCCACCAATCCAGTGTTGTGGGCTCCCAGCAAACTGGAGCAATTCGGAAGAGCGATTCCACGACCCTCTGGGCATCTCGGGTCCGAGCTCCGCGGCGAAGTTCTGACAAGACCACCGCCGAGTGGCGAACGATATAGGCTCGACGGACAGCCTCGAACGTCCCTTGGTATAAACCTCTTTCCCAATGGCCGATGTAAACATTGGTGTCTAGGATGGCGAAATGCATGTTTGTGCGGCCAGATGGTATGTAGGTTACCGGGTGGACAGTATCCTAGGGCTTCTCAAGGCTTCCGGGTTTCAGACTGCGCCTGCTCTTCTTCATGAACTCCCAGAATTCTTCCATCTCAGCGATCTGTTGGACGGAGATCCGTATGGCCTCGGCGCTGGTTTTTACCCCTAGGGCCTTCCTAGCTCGATGGAGCGTGCCAGCATCTACAAAAAAGGATCTTCGCTTCAGCTTCGCTGCTATGGGCATAAAGACCTCCGAGCGACTGTATATGCATACAACTTAAATATTACAGGCATACTTGTCAAGCAGGTTTTGATCCAGATCCAGCTTCAAGGATTTAGGAAAGCTTGGCGCTTTCGTTTCTTATCTGCCAAAGCACTCAACTGCCGAAAGGCAGGTATTGGCATGAATAGTTACGGTATCATTGCTGTCCAGGGCACAACCTCCGCCTAACAAGGCCGTGACGGGTACGCCGTGTTTTTTGCACTCGCCAAAGACTTCATCATCACGTCTTTTAAGCCCTTGTAACACCGTAGTAAAATTCATTGGTGATGCTGAGGCAGGCTTGCTACGCGTTAGGCTGCTCTCCGTCAAAACAGGTTAGGTTGACCGAAATAATGCGAAATGTTACAGGAGGACATCTCATTTAAGGAGGGCCCATTATGGCAAAGCTCCGCCACCTCGCCATCCTAACTCATCAACCCGAAAGGCTCGCAAATTTTTATAAAACTGTGTTCGAGCTAAAGGAACTCTATCGGACGAAAAACGGCTCTGTTCACCTGTCGGATGGAGAGGTGAATCTAGCGATCCTCAACGCCAACGACCCAAAGGAACCTGGCCATGCTGCCGGCCTCTATCATTTTGGCTTCCATGTCGAAGATCAGGAAGCGATCGCGAAACGGATTCGGGAACTTCATCCCGAAGGCGCGCCCAAGGCCAGGCCCCAAGGCACAACTTACGCTGAGACTCGCGGGTCAGACCCCGACGGCAATCTGTTTGACATCTCGACTTGGGGCTGGGGAGATAGGCCCTTGCCGAAGGAGCGCCGCGGGCCCGAAAAGTAGGCAACACAAGGTGAGTTTTTATGAAAGCATTGCTTCGGTTATCATTTTTTCTCTTCAGTTTGGGGGTTAGCGCCTTTTTTACTGCGGACCTTGTCCATTCCGCTACCGCGGAGGACGTCATCAAAAAGATCCGCGCTTTGCCTGCACCTCGAAGAAAATCCGTTCTGGAGGAGGGAGCTAAGAAAGAGGGCCAGGCGGTGATCTATACTTCCATGAGCTTGTCTGAATATCCAATGGTCATGGGAGCCTTTGAAAAGGCCTACCCTTTTGTCAAGACGAACGCGTTTCGCTCTACGCCTTCGGGAGTCTTTAGAAGAGCTGACACGGAATTCAAGGCAGGTCGGTACGCCGTGGACGTTATCATGTCGGCCGCAGTAGAAATGTGGAACCTGAAGCAAGGGCAATTATCGACTCACTACGTGTCGCCCGAAGGCAATGCCTATCCTTCGGGAGCCATTGACTCAGGGGGCTATTGGTCGGCCTATGAGGTCACGCCCATCGTGCTTGCCTTCAATACAAAGATGGTGCCGCCTCACGAGGTTCCCCTGAGTTATGAAGCCCTGCTTGACCCCAAATGGAAAGGAAAAATGAACCTGGGGACAGATGAGTATGCGTGGTTACACGTCATGCTCCAGCACATGGGCAAAGAAAAGGGGCTCGACTACATGAGAGCTCTCGCAAAACAGCAACTCCATATGCCCGGTTCGAGCAGCGTGATGCGGGCTCAACTCACGCTTGCGGGAGAATCGGCTATCGCCATCGCCGCACGCGGCCGCCGGATTACTGAGTTCAAGGAGAAGGGCGCCCCCATCGATTTCCGCATCCTGGATCCCTATGCGGCCGAACCGAGTCTGCTCGCGATGATGCGACGATCTCCGAATCCTCATGCTGGAATACTTTTCTATGACTGGCTCCTAACGGCAGACGCTCAAGCCATGATCTCCGACCTAACGGGGCGCATCAGCATTCGAAAGGGGATTAAACGCCACCCTCGAATCCAAGAGCTGTTCCAGAAAGATTTTGTTTTTGTCCAGCCGTCCGCGCTGGGTTCGGGCTTAAAGGAAACCATGGAGCTTTACCACCAGATTTTCGGGTTGCATAGGCCAAAGTAGCGATCTCACGTCACTTGGATTCAAACCAGTCTCCTTAACTCCCGAATCCTCGGCAGAGAACTCCCTTGGCCGTCCACGTCTTAAGACAAACCCGCCGCCAGAGGCTTTCTTTATCCAGACTTAAGGAAACGGCACAAAAAATACTCGTCTACCTCGGTGAGCACCGATCGGAACTGAGCCTGCTTTTAGTGAGCAACCGAAAGATCAAGACCTTGAACCACAGATTCCGAAACAGAAACGAGCCCACCGACGTTCTCTCTTTCCCCTTGGGTGAGAGCCTTCCCACGGGAGAAAGGGTTCTGGGGGACATCGTGATTTCTCTGGAGAAGGCTCAACAGCAAGCCAAGCAGACGGGGAAACGCTTTGAGGAAGAAGTGACGAGATTGCTGATCCACGGGATTCTCCATCTCCTGGGTTACGATCACGAACGCTCCCAGAAAGATGCGAAGATCATGCGGAACATGGAAAAAAAAATCTGGCGGGCGCTTTGTGAAGGAAAGGCTTTAAGGGTATAATTTGTTTATAGCCGCTACAGCGGACGGATACTCCGGCCGCTGAGCGGCAAGACTTTTGTCATGGAGCTAGCATATGTTCGAGGAGACCAAAGAGCAATTGACCCACCTAGAAGAGCGGCTTGAGCTTCTCCGGAGGCGTCTTTGACCTCGATGCAAAAGAGAAGAGGGTTGAAGAGCTAAACCAGATTACCTCCCGTCCAGATTTCTGGAACGACGGCGAGAAGGCTCAGGGTATCCTTAAAGAACAGGCCAATCTCAGAGAGATCCTGGAAAGCTGTGAGCAGTACCGCAGCGGCCTCGAGGAGGCACGCTTCTTTCTCGATTTAGCCAAGGATGAAAAGAGCGAAGAGGCCCTAAGTGAGGCCGCGGCAAAGGTAGCCGAGGTAGCTCAGGGGGTAGCCCAGATTGAGCTCAGCCAAATCCTGGGCGGTGCCGACGATCGCAGAAACGCCATAGTTAGTCTTCACCCTGGGGCGGGTGGCACTGAGGCTCAGGACTGGGCTGAGATGCTCCTCAGAATGTACCTTCGTTGGGCCGACCGCAGGGGTTATCGGAAAGAGATCCTAGAATACCAGCCAGGTGAGGAGGCGGGGGTCAAGAGCGTTACCTTCACCGTAGAAGGGGAGTATGCTTACGGCTATCTGAAAGCGGAGGCCGGCATTCACCGCCTCGTGCGCATCTCGCCCTTCGATGCCAACTCCCGCCGGCATACGTCATTTGCCTCGGTGTTTGTTTATCCTGAGATCGACGAGACCATAAAGGTCGAGATCAACGAGGCCGATCTCCGTATTGACACTTACCGCTCCAGTGGCGCGGGCGGACAGCATGTCAACAAGACCGACTCTGCCGTGCGCATCACGCACCTCCCCACAGGCATTGTGGTCGCCTGCCAGAACGAGCGTTCCCAACACAAGAACAGGGCGATGGCGATGAAGATCCTGCGCTCCCGACTGTACGAGCTCGAATTGGAGAAACAGAAGGAAAGGATGGAAACGTTCCATAAGACCAAAAAGGAAATCGCCTGGGGCAGCCAAATCCGTTCCTATGTCCTCCATCCGTACCGGATGGTGAAGGACCACCGGACCGGGATCGAGATGGGCGACGCGGACCGTGTCCTCGACGGCGACCTCGACCGCTTCATCCAGGCCTACCTGCTACAGGTGAGTGAAGATCAAACCACTAGCGCGTAGTCTCCGCCCTGAGGTACCGACCGTATTTGACGTCAAAGCTCTTTATCAGATAGTCTTCAGTTCCAAAACAAATTTCGTTCATACATAGCTGCCTCGCATGACCCTTCACAATCCGGGCTACAACCTTCTCGCCTTTTACATCAGCGCTGCCCTCTGGAACACCTGCATGGGGATATTTCAGGTCTTGCTTCCGCTCTATGCGCTGTCCCTGGGCTTTTCGGTTTTAAAGATCAGCAGCATCATTGCCGTCCCGGTTTTGGCAGAGTTTGTGATCCGCTTCCTTGCCAGCGCCCTTTCCGACCGTTTCGGCGAGCGCCGAATACTGCAGGGCTGTTACCTCCTGATGGCAGTCTCGGCAGCAATGCTGCTTGTGGCAAAGAATTATCCCCAACTCCTGTTGGCCCAGACGATAGCCTACTTCTCTCGCAGTATCTTCTGGATTTCAGTGCAGTCGCTAGCCAGTCAACTGCCCGGCTCGAACGTTGGCAAGAAATTGGGAAAGCTTTCTGCCGGCAACTATGGGGGAAATCTGATCGGCCTCAGTCTAGGTGGTGTGGTGGCGGCTCTATTGGGTTATCATAATGGCTTTCTTTTGCTCATGGGACTGGCCCTTGTTTGCACTTTTCTGGGCTTGGCTCTTCCCTATGTCGAGGCAAAGCCAAGCGGCAGGACCATCTGGGATATCACATTGGGAATGGCACGATGGCTCCGCTATCGACATATTTGGTTTGCCATCTCTATCTCTTATGCAGCGGCCCTTCCTCCGATCCTCACGCAGTCGATTTATCCCCTCTACCTTGCCCATCTAGACTATGCGGAACAATGGATCGGAGTGGTCCTTTCTTTTCGGGCCATGGGCGCAGTCCTGGTCGGTCTCACCTTAGGCTCGCTCATCACCTTGGCTCGGCAACGAGGAATTTACGCCCTGGGCATGGCTTCTCTAGGTCTCTTCGTGGGTGGCAGCGGGCTAGCAGAAAACCCTCTCTTTCTTGGGACCTGTATTGCTGCCTTGGGAGCGGCCGGAGTGGTCATGGACCTCCTCTGTCAGGTACAGGCGTCGGAGTGGAGCAGGGCGCATGACCGCTCGGTGGCCATGGCGAGCATAGGACTGGGCTGGAATCTTTGCCCGTTCGTAACGCCGATCCTCGTCGGCTGGCTGGCAGAGGTGTTTGGCTTTCGGCTTGCCTTCCTGGCTACGGGAGGCTTTTTCCTGCTAATGGCAGCAGGGACTCAACTGTGGCACCGTCTTCTCATGTCCGCGGGCCCAGTCGAGCCTACAAGATCTCCAGATCTTGCATCTCGATACTAATTTATCCTATGGTGCTCGCGGGAGGCAAATCACAATGATCCAGATGTATCACTGGCCCACCTGACCCTGGTGCCAGAAGGTGCGGATCGCACTCGCCGAAAAAAAGATTTCCTGGGAACCGATCTTGGTCAATCTGAGAGCCAGGGAGCAAAAGAGACCGGAGTTTTTAGCCTTGAACCCACAAGGCAAGGTCCCTGTGCTGCTAGATGGGGACACTTTGGTTTATGACTCCACGATCATCAATGAGTATTTGGAAGAGCGCTATCCGGAGGCGCCTCTTACCTACCCCGATCCGTCCCGGAGGGCTAAGGTCCGCCAGTGGGAGGACTATGGCGACAACAATTTTTTGCTACCTGCAGAGAGAATCTTCATTCATGATAAGGGCTGGCGCCAGTTTCAACCGACAGAGCTCGACGAATGTCGCCAGCGGATTCTCGAGAGTCTTGCCTTTGTAGAGAAATCGCTGGACGGAAAAGAATATTTGGTAGACCGGTTCACTTACGCCGACATTTCTTTCGCTCCAAGAATCATCCTCCTGGATCAACTCGGGATCTCTCTGCCGCCCGACCTCGTCAGTGTCCGCGGCTGGATCGACCGCTTGAAGAAGAGGCCAAGCCTGCAGAACCTTGAGCATTGACAGAAACATATTCAAATTCGCTACATTGAGGCTATTCCGGCTCCCCCTCACGAGGAAATGTGAACTTACTCGCTATGATTGTATAAAAAAGGACCACGCAGATAGGAGGAACGATGGAGTGTCGAATACTAGGCAGAACGGGTTTAAAGGTGAGCGCGATAGGGCTCGGGACCATGGTCCACGCGGGTCACTTCGGGCCGATGGAGGACGCCGAGTCCCTGAGCGCCATCGACGCCGCCCTTGAACTCGGCGTGAATTTCATCGACACCTCGGATGCCTACGGCGCCGGTTACTCCGAGACGCTTCTGGGCAAGGCGCTGAAGGGACGGCGTAATAAAGTAATCCTCGCCACGAAGGGCGGGAACATCATGGTCGGGCCGAACCGAGGGAAGACCGATTTTTCTTCTGTTTACATCGATCGGGTGATGGACGAAAGCCTCAAGCGCCTCCAGACCGACTACGTGGACCTTTATCAGCTCCACAACCCGAACGTCGAGGCGATTGAGCGCGGGGAGGTCTGGGAACTACTGGAACGCCGCAAGAAAGAGGGAAAGATCCGGCACTACGGCGTCTCCATCAACAAGATGGAAGAAGGCGTGGCCGCAGTGAGGGGGGGGCGCTCCGACACCATCCAGGTGGAGTACAACATGCTCGTTCAACAACCAGCCCAGGAGCTTTTCCCGCTGGCCCAGAAAGCCAACGTCGGCGTGATTGCTCGAGCGCCGCTGCGCCGGAGCCTTCTTACCGGGAAGCTGACAGTGGATGACCAGAAGCGGTTCCAGGGTGAGGATGTTCGGGCACGCAATTTTCCCGGCGATCTCTTTGCAAAGGAGCTTGAAAAAGTAGAGCTTCTCCGTTTCCTGGAGAGATCGGGGAGATCGCTCGCGCAGTCGGCCATTACTTTCTGCCTTGCCCATCCCGCCGTTAGCGTCGTTATTCCAGGCGCCCGTAATGCCCAGCAAATGCGCGAGAACGCCGCTGCGGGCGAGCTCACGATCTCTTCGCAAGAGCTCCAAAGGGTCACAGAGCTATGGCAGAACGGCTTTCGCGCGTGAAAAGACTTTGTTGGAGATAAGATAAGGTGAAGCTAGACGGTCAGCGTTGGCCCAACGATGCAAAGATCGCCGTTTTAGTTACGGTCATGTTTGAGACTTGGTCTGAAGGAAAGTCACCGAGCTACTCCCCTATGACTACTCCTCTCCGGGAAGGAGCAGCCGATCGACACGGGATATCATGGGGCGAGTACGGTGGAAAAACTGGCATCTGGCGCTTCATGAGAATGCTTGACGAATTTGGGATGCGAGCTACCGTCTGCCTCAGCGGGAGGTCAGCAGAACTCTTTCCAGACGCGGTCAAAGAACTCAGCAATAAGGGCCACGAGTTGGCTGGCCACTCCTATACTCAGGACACAATTCTGCCCTATCTTTCGCCTGAAGAAGAGAGGGAAGTCATTCGTAAGTGCTGCCGCATCTTGGAGGGAGCCGCAGGGGTCAAGCCTGTGGGGTGGGTGAGTCCGCGCTGCACCCCTACAGGGACTACTGCCCAATTTCTCGTTGAGGAGGGCTTTTTGTGGCATGGGGACTACAACGATACCGACCTGCCCTACCCAATCAAGACAGCGAAGGGAACTATCGTTGCGATACCCCACAGCGACTTTACCGACAATCGAGTGCTCCGGGCGAGCCCCAGGGACTTCTACCAAGTGTACAAGGACACGTTCGATTACCTATACAGAACTGAGACGATAGGGATGATCAATCTCACGGTCCATGCCCATTTCGGCGGTCGGCCGCTCATGTCAGCCATGCTGGCTGAGGTCCTCCAATATATAAAGGGTTTCCCAGGCGTCTGGTTCGCTCGGCATGACGAGATAGCAAGATGGATATTAAGGGAGGAGAGATAATTAGGTCGGTGCCATATCCAAGAGCATTGAAGGAGGAGAACGTATGGCTAGAATTAAAGGTGTAACGAAAGATAAGGCACCTGAAGAGGTGCGGGCTATTTTCCAGGAGCAGGAGGATCGCTATGGGTCTGTGCTTAATACCGCGCCGCTGTACGCCCTAAGACCCACGATCCAAAAAGGAGTACAGTCGTTGGCCGAGGGGATCCGGGCCTCAGGGCTCATTGAGCCTGAGCTACGCCACCTCGTATGTGTTAAGACAGCCAGCATCAATGGGTGCCCTTATTGAATCGACATCAATGCATCCAGTGCGATGCAACAAGGGGCTCCCGGAGAAAAGGTGGAGGCGCTGATGGGAAATTACAAGAAAAGCCCTCTTTTTTCCTTGCGGGAGCGCTTGGCCCTGGAACTGGCTGAGCGGATGACCTATACGGGAAAACGGGTTACGGACAAGTTCTTTAAGCGTCTTAAGCGCCACTTCACGGATGAAGAGTTGGTAGAATTAGCCGCGGTCATAGCCCTGGAAAACTTCCGCAGCAAGTTCAATCCGGTCTTTGGAGTAGAGTCTCAGGGCTTCTGCCCCCTGCCAATCGTGAAGGAGGTGGCGGCGGCGGCGACGGATCGTTTCCACTAACCAAATACCTCTTTCAGAAGATTCGTAACTCTCGCAGCCGGGTTTTTGCGTATTTTACTTTCCTCCTGTCCCACCATGTAAAATAATCCATCAAGAGACTTAGTCACAACATATTGATCCACGTCAAACGTCACACTCTTGGCGAACGGGATGGATTTATATTTGCCAACGAGCTCCTTGTACTGTCGAGTCACATCATATTCACTCATTGACTTCTCGACGACCGGCCGGAACGCGGCTGTGAGCTTGTTAGTGGTTTTGGCTTTAAAGTAGTCTGTGGCAGCAGTATCACCACCACCTAGAATCTTCCGGGCGTCATCGAAACTCATATCTATAATGGCCTCCCAGAAGATCTTTTTTGCAGCTGGCGCCGCCCGCTCGGCAGCCCGGTTCATGCTGAGAACGAACTCGTCTACCTGTGGGCCGTAACCCACCGCCCGTAGCCCTTTCTCCAGGGTCCGGATCTTCTCGGGCATCAGGACCTTGATGGCCTTGTTCAAAAAGTAACCATCGGTCCGCCCCGTCAGATTGACCGCATTTTCGGTACCAATCTGCAACGCCTCTTTCAAGCCCGAGCCGATTTTTACATCGTCAAGTCCACCCTTGCCTGCGCCCAGTCCCTTGAGAATCTGGTCGAGCTGAGCCGAAACAGGTCCAGCGGTTAGCAGCACGACTGCAACGAGCGCGATTGCTCTTAGGATCATGACACACCTCCATTGCATTCCATAATCCCACCTC
>JBOHVJ010000514.1:0-11882 GCA_050735075.1 Binatia bacterium | reverse complement strand
CCCGAGGCGTCGATGATGCAGAACACCTTGTACCCGGCCACGAGAGCGCTGAGCGTGGGGAATGCCATGCACACGCTCGTCAGCGTCCCAGCGATGAGGAGCGTCTTTCGTTTGGTTTTCTCGATGGCCTCAACCCAGGCCGGATTATCCCAGGCGTTGATCTGGCCGGTCCGCGGAACGTAGACCGCGTCGGGATTGTAGTCATGGATCTCAGGAATGAGCGGACCGTTCGGCCCGTCGGGAACCGAGGCCGTGGTGAAAGTCGGGATCTTGGCAAGCCGCGCGACCTTCGCGAGCGCGATTACGTGCGAGCGAAGGGTCGGCTGGTCGATGTCCCGGACGAGCTGGAATAGACCACTCTGATGGTCGATCAGCAGCAGCACGGCGTCCTTGGGGTCAATCATCCATTTGTTCACTTCCATGTCGTTCTCCTTTCTGGGTTGATGCCCAACTATGAATCTCTTGTTCCGTGTAGTACGGCCTTACTTCCGTGTAGCACATTTTGAATATTAACCCACTTGGCGGTTTTTATAACGATCACAATAAATTGTAAAGAGTGAGCCAATCCTGGAGAACGGCAAAGGCTGAAAGCTACTTCCGTGTATTCCGTCTCGTCGCCTCAGGAGTCCGACCCTAAACCCAGGCTGTCAGCCGGGCTCTGTACTCCCCTACCGCCTCGATTAAGTACATGCGTATAGATCATCGTGGTACTCACGTCCTTGTGTCCCAATAACTCTTGGACTGTCCGTATGACATACCCATCCTCAAGCAAATGAGTCGCAAAAGAATGGCGAAACGTGTGGCAACTCGCGGGCTTAGCGATGCCTGCCTTGATAACAGCCTGCCGCACTTCCCGCTGCAAAACAGACTCATGAAGGTGGTGCTTCCGTTTCTCGGCGGTGACCCTATCCGTGTAGTGTTGCGGTGCAGGAAAAACCCACTGCCATCCCCACTCTCGACCGGCATGGGGGTATTTTCTGTCGAGCGCATTAGGGAGAGCCACGCGACCCAGACCATTCGTTAGGTCCTGCTCGTGCTGGCGTTTGGTTCCCTCAAGGTGTTTTAGAAGCGGTTGCTTGACAGCGATCTTCTTCTCCATGACTTCGTGGTAAAGAAACAGAAGGGCATTCAACGCTTGGTTTTGAGTCGAAGCGCTGACCCTCGCATCGGTCGCCAGGCTCGATAAGAATTGCCCAATTTCTGCTTCTCCCATCTCTCCGGGGTGGCGCTTGTTATGGAAGAAGATGAACCTCTTAATCCAGCCAACATAGGCTTTCTCAGTCATGTAGCTATAGTGTCGCGTGCGGATTGCCTGGCGAACCTGATCGAGGAGCCGGGGCTTTGGTGCGCTTGAAGGAGAAGAAATGAGTCTGGAGTCCATCAGATTTTTTTCTTTGGAATAGTCCATGGAGACCTCCCTTTAATCAAGGAAAGTTATCAATCATAGGATCGAAAACCGTGAAACCCCTACCAGATGGAAGTTCTGCAGCAAACAAAAAGCCCGATCCCTACAGACAGTCTCATCCATCTGATAGAGAATCGGGCTCCCGTCCTCAGTCCGATCTATGCTCGGGCAGATCCTTTACCCCGTCAACGGGGCAACTTCCATATTCCCTTCTGCCCTGTCTATCGTCGAACTGTATAGACGATTGAAAGTCGCAAGAATTCACTAAGCGAGACTTAGGGGACCAACTCATGGGTGAGAACGCGGACCGTAGGTTATGACTACATGGCCTGGTCGATAACGATATCAACCTTCTGAGAGCCTACCTCCACGGGGTTGTTCTTGTATTCGCCGATCAGGTTTCCTGGTTCTCTGGTCAGCGGGTTACCGTCCTTATCCAAGCGGGCAGAAATAATCACCTTACCGGAAAAAGGGACTCCTGGTATCATGACATTCTCAGGACCCAGGGAATAGGACACGGGAAAGACCGGACGCTCGACCTTTTTGACTGCCAGGGGAGGGCCGCCACCAGAGTCCGGCGAGCGGGCGATGATGAATAGGACAGCTTGGCCATCTATCTTTGTTTTGAGCTTAGGATCGATGGAAACGATGCCTTGAATCTGCGCCTGAGTGCCTCTTGCCACGGCCTTCTTCGCTCTCTCCCTCTGTCCACTTCCCCGCTCACCAAGCTCCCCGATGGTTCTCTGAACTTCTTCCTTCTCTGGTCCCGGTGGCATGATGCTTACCAACCTCTCCAGCATCTCACGCGCCCCGGCGAAATCTTCCTTCGCGCGAAGAAGGAGCATGCCTTTTCCCCACAGGGCGAGGGGGAAGTTAGGATCGCTTGAAAGCGCTCGGTCGAAGGCCAAGAGGGCGCCATCCGCGTGGCCAGCCTGGGCGAGAATCAATCCCATATAGCTATTCGCCTCAGAATGATTCGCGTCGTTGGCGAGTATCTTTTTGAAGGCATCGATGGCCTTAGACCATTCCTGCTGCTCGAAGGCAGCTCGTCCCTGAGCAAGAAGAGCAAGAAGAGATGGAAGGGTAGGACCAGTACCAGTTAGAAAATCGCCGGTAATATTATCTGTCTCAGACAGCCTCGGTCGCAGCGATTTGGTCAGGACTACGCCGAGCGTAACCCCGAAGAGCAATAGAAAGACTCCTCCTGCTAGCTGCCAGCTTCGAAGCGAAGATTTTCTGACTTCTGATCCTTGCTTTTCTGTCTTTCCTACTCTGCTCTCAGGACTTTTGGACTCATGACTCTGGACTGTTTTCGACGCCGCATCTAGCTCCTTCAGCACTATGGCGGCTTGGGTTTCAAGCCCCTGGCGCAGATCATGGTAGTCGGTCTGTGAAAGCTTTCCCGCCTCGTGGTCAAACTCAAGCTCCTTAAGATCGGCGTAAAGCCTAGCCTGCTCCCGGAGGAGGGTTGATTGAGGATTCTCTGGCTCTATGTCCACCTGCAAAGGTCTCTCTGTTGCCGCCTCACGCTGAACGCGCTCAATAAGGGCCGGGTCTACTTTCATGGGTCTGAGGCTATTTTTTTTCTTGGTCCAGCGCCTGACGACGAAGAATACTAACAGTATCCCGCTAACTACTGCAACAAAGGGGAGTACCCAGACCAATAGATTGAAGCCCTTGGGCGTTGGGGCAAGGAGCACCCACTCACCGTATTTCGAGACAAAATAGGCCTTGATCTGTTCCGGGCTTTTCCCCTCTTTGAGCTGTTCCAGAATAACCCCGCGCATCTGCTGCGCCAGTTCCGAAGGGGAGTCAGCAACAGATAGATTCTGACAGACGACGCAGCGCAGTTCGGTGGCAATCTTACGCACCTCCTCTTCCAGATCTACCTGCTGCGCAGAAGCCGTTGGTGTCAGAAGCAGACTGACAAGTAAGATTAAGGATCCGAGCATAATGTTGAGGTTCGTGCATCACCCCCTCACTTATTCCTCTCCCCCTCGAGACTGTGTCGCAAATCGGCCGTTCGCCCTTCGACAAGCTCAGGACGAACGGCTAAGTGATTGATTTTCCGTGCGCCGTCGTCCGTTCGTGGTGAGCCTGTCGAACCATGAACGGACTTACGACACAGTCTCCTCGCAGGGGGAGAGGGAAGGGTGAGGGGGAAGTGAGACTTTGAGCCGTTAGCATTGGGCAGCAAAGATGGAGAAAGAGAAGAGTGTTGCTCACTGCTTGCTGTCCCACTGATCACTATTTTCAGCGTATCGATTGATATGACCCCTTTCCCTCTTTGGCGCTGACAATCTTGCGGCGGGCTTCATCTAACTTGGCCGTGATGATCGCCGATCCGAGGGTGCCTACATGTTTATAGGTAATCCGTCCATCAGGATCGATAAAAAAGGTCTCGGGAATTCCCCAGACGCCATAGTCGATGGCAATTTTACCCGAGGTATCCCGGCCGTTAGGGTATGTTATGTTAAACTCTCTTAGAAAGGCCAGGGCAGCCTCCTCAGTGTCCTGAAGATCAATTCCAAGAAAGACCACGCCCTTATCCTTGAGTCTTTGCCAGTCTGCCTCAAGATCTCTGGCCTCAGCCCTGCAAGGGGGGCACCACGAAGCCCAGAAGTTTAGAAAGACAACCTTTCCTCGCAGATCATCGAGGCTGATTTTTTTCCCGTCAAAAAGGGTTACGGACAAGGGTGGCGCCGGACGACCGAGTAAGGGGGAAGGGATGTAGCGGGGATCGCGACGAAAGCCGTAGGCAAGGACCCCGATGAGCGGAAGAATGACTGCTAGGACGATGATGATGCGCCGCCAAAGCATTGTCTCTCTCGAAGATCGAGAATTGAGGATCGAGGATCGCGCCATGTTCGATCTTCTATCCTCTATCCTCAGCTCCTTTCCTTACCGGCCAGACAGCCACTATAGTGCCCAAAGCTATGACCACGCCGCCAAGCCAGATCCACGCGACCAACGGCCGAACGAGAACCTTGAGAGTGGCCCGGTTTTGCCCCACCTCACTGAAACCGGAGAGGATCAGATAGAGATCCTCGGTAAATGTGCTGCGGAATACCGCCCGCCCGACCGGTGATTGCTGGTTGGGAAAGAATTTTAGCGTCGGGGAAAAAAGGCCGGACTCATGTCCATTGTTGAAGACCCGGAAGGCCCCCTCGACCCGGTAATGGGTAGGTTGTTGGGAGCCGCTTAGCCCTTCGAATCGAATCTTGTAGTGTCCGAGCACAAGGATCTCCCCTAGATTGAGCGTGGCCTGCCGCTCGATGCTGTAACTCATAGAACCCGCGATCCCTAAAACTATGAGGACTATCCCGAGGTGGACGACAAGCCCGCCGTAGCGTCGTTGATTGCGTCGGATCAAAGTGGCTAGGGCAGTGAAAACTCCCTCACCGGCAATTCTGCGCCGGGTACGCACGGCAATGGCGGTATCGAAGAGAATCGTCGCCGCCACGAAGCCCGACAGGGTAAAGCCGAGGAGGGGGAGGAAGTCTCGGACCCACCCAATGAAGAGAGCCATCGCGATAAGAAGCGAGGCGACCGAAGGCCAAAGGAAGTTCCGCTTTAGATTATCCCAGGAGGCCTTTTTCCAGGCGATCATAGGGCCGACGCCCATGAGGAAGACCAGGAGGAGGAAGAGAGGCACAGTGACCGAGTTAAAGTAGGGCGCCCCAACACTTATCTGGACGCCGGTCAATGCCTCGGAGATTAGAGGGAAGATGGTTCCTAAAAGGATCGTAAAGAGCGCGGAGACTAAAACGACATTGTTAAGGAGAAATGCCGATTCACGGCTCACCACAGAATCCAACTCTGGTTGCCCTTTGACCAGATCTGCTCGATATGCAAGGAGGCCGAAAGAGCCTAAAAGGACCAAAGAAAGAAACGCGAGAAACACGGTTCCTACAGGCCCACTGGAGAAGGCATGGATGGAAGAGAGAATGCCGGAGCGGGTGAGGAAGGTGCCGAAGATGGTCAGGCTAAAAGCGATAATAATCAGGGAAACGTTCCAGAGTTTAAGCATGCTCCGGCGCTCCTGCACCTGAACAGAATGAAGGAACGCTGTGGCTGGGAGCCATGGCATGAAGGCTGCATTTTCGACCGGGTCCCAGGCCCAGTATCCCCCCCACCCGAGAACATGGTAGGACCACCACGCGCCAACGAGATTACCCAAGGTTAAGAAGAACCAGGCGGTTATAGTCCATCGGCGAGTGGTTACGATCCAGGCCTCGTCAAGCTTTCCCCGGATGAGGGCGGCCATGGCAAAGGCGTACGGGACGGTCAGACCAACAAAACCCGTGTAAAGAAGAGGAGGATGGGTCAACATGTTCGCGTCTTCGAGTAAGGGGTTGAGCCCGCGGCCGTCAGGCGGCGCAGGGAAAATGGTCTCGAAGGGATTTGATGCGAAGGCGATGACTGCAAGAAAAAAGGCAGAGACGGTCGAAAAGATCATCAAGACCCAAGGCATCAACTCACGGTGGCGGTCCTTATAAATCCAAGCCACCAAGCCAGAGAAGATAATCAGGATCCACTCCCAGAGAAGTAGCGACCCTTCCAAAGCCCCCCAGAGACCGGTTACCCGGTAGTAGATGGGAGTAGCTCGCGTGGTGTTCGAGACCACATATCTGATGGAGAAATCGGTTGTCACCAGGGCATAGATCAAAGAGGAGCTGGCCAGTGTGACCAGTAAGAATTGACCCAGGATAGCGGCCCTCGTGCTGGCAAAGAATCTCTCTCTGCCACTTCGAGATCCAAAAATGGGCGCGATCATTCCCCATAGCGCCAGCAGGAGCGCCACGAGAATGCTGGTATGACCGATGGCTGCGGTCAAGGGCGCTTTTCCTCCTTATCAGGGATAAAGCTTCGAGGATAAGTTGCTCTTCCCTCTTGGGGCGGACTGTACTCCTCCGCGTGCTTAGCCATGATTGTCGTGGCCAGGAAAACGCCATCCTCTCCGATTCTGCCCTCCACCACCGCTCCCTTTCCCTCTGAGAACAGATCAGGAGGGACGCCGCGGAAATAGACTGGGACCGATGCTGCACCATCGGTTATCTGAAACCGGTAGGTCAGGTTCTTAAGATCCTTTTGTAAGGATCCTTGTACCACCATCCCTCCCATCCGTAAGAACCTGTCCTTGGATGTCTTCTCCTGCCCCTTCAGCTCCGAGGGGGTTACAAAATATACAATGGCTTGACGCATGCCCCCGTAGATCAGATAGGATAAAGCCACGAGGATGATAGCTCCTCCGATGATAAACCTCCTCTTCCTAACCATTCATTCACCCTTTCCGATCGAAGCTCAATCTAGCAAAAAAAGCAGCGCAAGACGAGATCGACCTTGTCTGGGTTGAAATGGCTAAAGGCAGGCTGGCAATTAGTAAAGAGACCGTAAGATATCTCAAGGCTTCGCCTTTTGTGATGAGGAGCCCTTTTTTAACTCCTTTTCAATAGCCGCTTCAAAAGACTCAAAGGGTTGGGCCCCGACCATCAACTGGCCATTGAGAAAGAAAGCCGGAGTCCCTCGGGCACCTAAGAAAGCCGCCATGGATGTCTCACCTTCAACCTTCTTGAGGTATTTTCCCGAATCGAGGCACTGGTTAAACTGCTGCGTCTTGAGGCCCAGTTCCTTGGCGTAATCTCTAAGCTTTCCGTCCGCAAAAGCCAAAGCAGAGCCTGCGCTGAAAAATAGCTTGTCATGGTAGGGCCAGAATTTTCCTTGCTCGCCTGCACACTCTACCGCTTGGGCCGCCGCCACTGAAGGCTTCCCCAGAATCGCAAAGTGTCGATAGACAAATTTGACCTTTCCAGGATTAATATATCTCTTGTCGATTAGGGGTAAAGTTGCCTGCCAGAATTTCTTGCAAAAGCTGCATTGAAAGTCGGAGAACTCAATAAGAACGACAGGGGCATTGCCGTTCCCCCTCGATGGGCCATCGCTGGTTAGGTAGGCAAAGATCTCCTCCCTTGATATCGACTGCGCCAGGGCAGCCCCGCTGAGGAGTAAAAGCACTATGAGGCTCAGCATCGCCGTCCTGATTTCACTAAGACTTTTCATTGTTCACTTGTTCTCGGCCCATCCTTACCATAAAAGGGGTTTTGACTCGGAAAATCAAGAAGGAGCTAAAATTTATCTCTTACAACGAATAACCAACGAAAGCCATTCCGTTTCTAAGATCCCTTTTGATAGTGAAACCCACCATGGATTGACAGAGGGATGCCGTTGTGCAATAGAGAGCGCCATGAAAACCACTCGGATCGAGGCGACCACTAACCGCTTCCCGGCCGAGGTCCCTCTGGTGTATGCACCGCTCAGAGGTACAGTCACGCTCACGGAGCGACCGGGCCTTGGCCTTGAGCCGAACGAACAAGCGCTCAAAGATACGCGGGAGCCTTAAGAGGGTTTCTCACACAGGAGGATAGTTATGATGAAGAAGTTGCGATGGAACGTGCTGATTGTCTTGTACTTGATGTGGGCTTTTACGGGCGTTCATGCGATTGGGGCTGGCTATCCCGAGAAGCCGATCGAGTTTACGGTCCCCTTCGCCGCGGGTGGTGGAAGCGACATCATGGCGCGCACGATCGCTGCGATCATCGAGAGGGAGAAGATCCTTCCCCAGCCGCTCGTGGTCGTGAACCGGGCCGGCGCTTCAGGTGTCCTCGGCTATACGCATGTCGGGCAGAAAACCGGCGATCCTTACGCGCTCACAACGGCGACCAACTCGTTTATCATCCAGCCGCTCCTCGGCAAGATGAAGCTCAGCTATCGAGACTACACGCTGGTTGCCGGGCTCGCACTAGACGAATTTGTCCTGGCTGTCCCTGTCGCTTCCCCGTATCGGACAGTGCGTGACCTGATTGAGGCCGCGCGCCGGGCGCCGAAGGGTGTGAAGGTGGGAGGGTCGAGCGCGCCGAGCATCGACTCGATTATCACCCACCTTCTCGAGAAGGCGACTGGCGTCCAGTTCAACTTCATCGCCTTCAAGAGCGGCGGCGAGGTGATGACCAATCTCCTCGGCGCTCACATCGATGTCGCCTCCGCGAATCCGGGTGAGGCGCTCACACAGATTCAGGCGGGCAAGGCACGAGTTCTGGCCGCGGCGAGCGATAAGCGGCTTAAGATCCTTCCAGATGTCCCGACGCTCCGTGAGTCCGGGATCAATGTCATGGTTACGCAGTGGCGTGGGGTCGCGGCGCCGAAGGGTCTTCCCAAGGATGCTGAGGCCGTACTGGTCTCTGCCTTCAAGCGCCTGTCAGATTCAAAGACCTGGCAAGAGAAATACCTCGCGGAGAACAATCTCACGCCTTTTTATCTTGCTCCGGAGCAGTTTCGGCGTTATCTCGATGGCGACGAGGAAAAGACGCGTGAGATTCTCCGGGAGATGAACCTGATCAAGTAGGTATGCCGTGTGGCGGCTGGTAAGCGAGCGGATCACCGGCGTTGTGGTCCTGGCCCTCGGGATTACCGCCTGCATCCTTGCCCGCCGGTTGCCCTCCCAGGCGGGTTTTGGCCTGGGACCTGCTTTTCTCCCGTTCTGGACGGGAGTCGTCTTGGCGGGTTGCGGACTATGGTTGGTCGCCTGGCCTGGGAGCGATGACGAGGCAAAGACCGTGGGTTCGCGCGGGCTTGGGCGCGCTGTCATCGGGTTTTCCATCTTGCTCCTCTACACGCTCGCGCTGGGGTCGGTGGGTTACCTCTTTAGCACTGCCGGTTTCCTTACGCTTAGCATCCTTCTTCTTGATCGAAACCGTCCTTTCCGTGCGCTTTCTCTTGGCTTCGGTGGCACACTGCTTCTGATTTTTACATTCCGGATCTGGCTCCGCGTACCACTTCCAAACGGACCTCTTGGCTGGTAGGACCCAAAGCCATGGACGTGTTATCTGGGCTTCTTTCAGGCTTCGCCATTGCTCTCCAGCCAGCCAATCTTGTCTACTGCTTCCTCGGTGTCTTAGCAGGAACGCTCATCGGTGTGCTGCCGGGCATCGGGCCGGTTGCGGGGGTCGCGATGCTTATCCCTTTCTCGTTCGGTATGGACGCGACCACGGCGATGATCATGATGGCTGGAATCTACTATGGAACAATGTACGGCGGCTCAACGACCTCAATCCTGGTCAACCTTCCAGGCGAGTCGGCTTCAGTTGTGACCTGCCTCGACGGCCACGCGCTCGCGCGGCAAGGGCGCGCCGGGGCAGCCCTCGGGATGGCGGCCTTCGCTTCTTTCATCGCCGGGACCCTCGGCGTTGTTGGACTCATGCTCCTCGCCCCGATGGTGGCTGCGCTTGCGCTCCGTTTCGGTCCGCCCGAGACCTTCGCGCTTACTTTCCTGGCGCTGACGCTCGTCTGTGGCCTGGTTGGCGCCTCGCCAGCGAAGGGGATAGCGGCGGCCGCGTTCGGGATGCTCCTTGGCATGATTGGGCTCGATCCCATGTCTTCTGAGGAACGCTTCACCTTCGGCGCGTTGCACCTCGCGGATGGCCTCTCTTTTGTCAGCGTCTCGGTTGGGCTCTTTGCGGTCGCGGAAGTCCTAGAGAGCGTAGGGCGTGATGAGCGCATTCCGCTATACAAGGAGCGCATCTCGAATCTCCTTCCCACGGCTGCGGACTGGTTCGTCTCGAGATGGGCAATCCTGAGGGGGACTGTGGTCGGGTTCCTGGTTGGGGTAATGCCAGGTGCAGGGGCGACGATCGCCTCGATGCTGGCTTATGCCCTAGAGCGACGCCTGTCACGCCACCCGGAGCGGTTCGGTCAAGGGGCGATTGAGGGTGTTGCGGCCCCGGAGGGTGCTAACAACGCTGCGACGGCAGGCGCCCTGGTCCCGCTTTTTACCCTGGGTATCCCCGGGTCCGGAACAACGGCCGTCATGCTTGGGGCACTGATGATTCACGGACTCCGTCCCGGACCGCTCCTCTTCGAGCAGCGCCCTGACTTCGTATGGGGCGTGATTGCAAGCATGTACGTGGGCAATGTCCTCCTTCTTATTCTCAACCTCCCGCTCGTAGGCCTCTGGGCTAGGCTCCTCCGGGTCCCGCCCAGCGTCCTGCTTCCTCTTATTATGGCCTTCTCCGTAACAGGTGTTTTCGCTGTCAATAATAGCGTAACTGAGGTCGGTGTGATGCTTGTCTTCGGCGCAATTGGCTACGCGATGCGAAAGGGGGGATTTCCCCCGGCACCAGTCGTGCTCGCCCTCGTTCTAACGCCTCTAATGGAGACTGCCTTCCAGCAGTCGCTCCAGATGTCGCATGGCTCATTCGCCATCTTCTTTACGCGGCCGATTGCAGCGACGCTCGTGGTTATCGGTCTCTTCTCGTTGACCCTTCCGGCGGTGCGGCTCTTGCTCAGGCGGCCCAGCTTCTAAGAGACTGTGTCGTAATTCGCCGTTCGCCCTTCGACTCGCTCAGGACGAACGTCTAAGTAGTTGTTTTACTATGACTCAACTCCGTTCGTGGTGAGCCCGTCGAACCATGAAGGGAGTTGCGACACAGTCTCTAAGCGGAGAGGGAAGCTACTGTATTGATTTGACCTATCCTGGAGAGTAAATAGGAGCTGTGCTGATCTATTTGTTTCTCGCCACATTGCTAGGTCTGAGCTTCACGCCCACTGCGTTGTTGGCCCAAGGGGAACTCCTGCGCTTCCGCCTTCTGCCAAAAGAGAGTCAGATCATAACCCAGATCTCCGATCCCTTTGGTAAAGCTGTGAATGGTGAATTCACGCTTCGGGAGGGCGAGGCCCAGGGGCAGGTCATTGACCTAAAAGGCACTGGATGGGTGAGGCTCGTAATCGATGCGGCAAGTTACAACAGCAACCTTGGCCTTAGAGATCAGGATGTGCAAGAGAACTACTTGGAGGTGAAGGACTATCCTTTGATTATCTTCACAACTACCGGCATCGACGATGTGAGAGAACCAAGGTCGCCCGAAGAGGCATGGCACTTGATGATCAGGGGGGTTCTGGAACTCCATGGAGTCAAAAGGGAACTCCGGCTACCAGTCAAGGTGACTCATCAGGGGAGAAGAGTCACCGCGGAGGGGAGTACAAAGATCTCGCTTAACGATTTCAATATTAGTGTACCCACTTTGCTCTTTTTATTTTCCTCAGGCAATCAGGCAGAGGTGAAGTTCCGCTTCGTGGCCGAGCAACAGGGCAGGTAACACCTATATCGAGCGTATCCATTCAATGTCCGTCCGCCGACCGATAATCAGCCCTTCTTTTTCAACACATTCAAGCTCTCGACGTTCCTGAGTTCTCTGCGGTTGCGCGGACAGATTGAACCGGTGCGGGTGTACAACTTCGATGCCGTATTTATTCTCTTTATGCTGCTCGCGATGGCGAGCGTCGCTTTGCTCTTGTTCATCTTCGTTCCCTTGCTCCGTGTGGGCCAACGTTACTTTAGCGATGGGCGGCAGTTTGCCCGCCTACCAGCTCGCAAGCTCGTTTACTTTGTGTGCGTGGGTCTCGGATTCATCCTGGTGGAGAT
>JBOHVJ010000513.1:0-14523 GCA_050735075.1 Binatia bacterium | reverse complement strand
GCCCAGCCCTGGACTCTGGGCTAACTTCTGGTCTGCCAAATACTCCAAAGCCGCCTATCCAACACTGGATGCCTTCCTCGCCGACATCGTCGGGATTCTGCGTGATGAGGTTACAGAGTTAGTCCGCCTTGGCGCCGCCTATATCCAATTAGACGCCCCTCATTACGGTCTCCTGCTCGACCCTAAGACCCGCGGTTTTTATGAAGCACGGGGCTGGAGCTTGAACAAATGGCTTACTCTGGGAATCGAACTAGACAATGCAGTGATGAACGGCTTTCCCGCGGTGACCTTTGGCCTGCACGTCTGACGCGGGAACCAGGGCAGCCGGTGGCTGTCCGAAGGGGGTTATGAGGCAATCGGCCATCAACTCTTCCGGACTGTGAAAGCAGACCGCCTTCTGCTCGAGTATGATGATACACGCTCTGGCTCTTTTGAGTCTCTAAAAGATATATCCGACGACAAGTTCGTGGTCTTGGGGTTAGTTACGACCAAGCGGGCACGACTTGAGAGCACCGAGGAGCTTAGGCATCGGATATCTGATGCCAGCCGCTACGTTCCAATCGAAAGATTGGGCTTAAGCCCGCAGTGCGGCTTTTCCTCCTCCATTGTCGGCAATTCGATTTCTATGGATGATCAACGCCGGAAGCTGGAAGGGGTGGTCAAAGCCGCCAAGGTCGTCTGGGGTTGATCAAGATCATGATCGGCTAGCGTAAAGAGCGCGCGACCAAGGTTACGCCGATTACGGACAGCAAGGCTAGCAACCCGCGGTTGAAGGTCTGCTGGTTCACGCGGTCCTGGGTTTTAAGACCGGCGTAGAAGCCCAGCAGGCAAAACAGCGTAACCATCAGCGACAGACGCAGCGTAAGCGGCGTAAAAAGGTTCCAGGTTGATACCGCCACAAGCTGGCTCACTTTGTTGACTATGAAGATCGTAGCAAGCGACTTGACGAACTCAGTCTTCGGTAGTTGGAGGCCATAGAGGTATATTGCGATAGCAGGCCCACCAGCATTTGTGACGCCCATGATAAAACCAGTCACAAGACCAGCCACCGGAGAAACCATTTCCTCAAGATCAGGGGAGATGCGGAGCTCAAAGCGAAAAAGGTTGGAGAGGACAAAGGCAAGAACCACACTCCCCAGGGTGAAGTCAAGAACCCAAATGGGTAGAGTGACGAGCACTTTGGTGCCCCCAAAAACCCCCACGACGGTGAGTAATAGCATCCACGCAAAGCGCCGAAAGATGGCGGGGGCAAAGCTGCCGCGAAATGCCTGAGTGATGTCCATTACGATGTTGGGAATAATCAGAATCGTGATGGCGGTGCGGATGTCCAGCAGGAGGGCAACCATCGGGGTAGCTATCATGGGAAATCCTAATCCGCTTACGCCTTTGACGTAAGCAGCTAGGAGGAGAGAGACGGCTACCAGAATTGTTGTTTGGTCAAATGGCATAGTTGATCTTGTTAAGAAACTCGAAACTTTCTACAACTGTTTCTATGGTTGCGCTCCTCCGCAGGACTCCGCTTAGGACATTCGTTCTCTATCCCCTAATGACGCTTATCTGGGAGCTATTTTTTAACAAAGGCGGCCTAAGGCTCGAGCCCCTCTACCTACCCTTAATGCTCTGGGGTTTTTTGCAATACCGCTTGTGCGGCTTGTACAGAATCAAACATGGCGGGGGCGGACCCGGGTTAGAAACGCCCCCTGACCGCCTAGTTGCGACCGGACCCTATGCCTACACCCGCAATCCCATGTACCTTGGACATATCATCTTCCTGATCGGTTTGACCCTGACCCTAAGATCATATTTTGCGGCGCTCATCACTGTCGCTACTGTAATCTGGTTTCACTTTAGGGCGCTTGGGGACGAGGCAAAATTGGCCGAGCGACTCGGCGAGCCCTACACCGGCTATACGGCCAGAGTAAAGCGCTGGATCCCCGGTCTTTTCTAATTTAGTTTCGTGTTTCGAGTTCCTAATACAAACGTCTTTAACAAGGCACAAGCCCATTGCCCACGGCCTGAAGGCTCTCTTCCCCGAGAAAATCTAACTGACTTAAGTCTGTTTGTATTAGTTTCGAGTTAACCCCAACTCAAAACACAAAACTTATCCCACGAAACTAAGGTTTGACGCGCCGACCCTTGGTTTTTTCGCCAGTAAGAAAGTGCTCCCCCCTTATGGCGAGCTCTGCTTCTTCCTCATCCTCCTTGGTCCAGGCCCCAAGGCTATAACCGTACCACGGCATTCGCGGCTTCAGTGGAGGTAATCCCAACTCCTCCCAAATGGCCTTTGATTTTTCCATAAATTCTTTTCGCGGTAATGATACAGGCGGATAGGGCCATGGCCGAGTAGCATCAATCAAAAGTGCCGACGTTGAGGCCATTCTACTCTCCTGCGTTGGAATGCCCGGGGGATAAGCAGAGGGATCCAAGCCTGGCGATTTTCCTTTGGCGATGGCTATGTCCTGATCGGGTCGAACGCTAAAACAAAGCGCCCAGTTGATCATCGCTGGATCCCAGATGTCGATATCCTCATCCACTGCGATACAAATCTTGGCATAGCTTCCTACATAGCCAGCAGTAGCATTCAACGCGCGCCAGACATCAGCAGTACTCGCTTTCTTCATCTTGATCACACAATAGGCCTGCCCACTTCCGCTGACTTCTTCATGAAGCGCTACGTCAAGCACAGCGGTATTACCGCAATCGTATCGCAAAAATTTATAAATAACTTTTTCGGTTCCGGTATGCTTAATCTTGCTGCTCTCACTGGGTGGAAACTGGCTCATTAGAGCAGTGTAAATGGCATCCTTACGGTGTGTAATGCAGGTGACGTCCATATAAGGGGCAAGCCCCCGGTGGCCCAGGTAGCCGGGATATTCCCCGAATGGTCCTTCAGGCTCGACAGAATCTGTCGGGATAACTCCCTCGATCACTAACTCCGCCGTGGCTGGAACCTCTGTATCCACCGTGATGCACTTCACAAGCTCGATCGGCTCCCCTGCTAAACCGCCTGCCAGTCGGTATTCATCAAAATCATAGGGGAGCTTGGCGGTGGCTGAGTACGCTATGCTTGGGATCACACCAATGACTATCGCGGCTTGGAGAGGCACCCCTTTGGCCTGGCACCTTCTCCAATGCTGTCCCGCATGCTGCCCAAGAAACAAGCCTCCGTTCCGATTCGGAGCTTTGATCTGACTGCGGTAGTTTCCGATGTTGTAGATGCCTGTCTCCGGATCCTTAGTGACCCAGTTCGCCGAGGTCAGGTAGGGTGCATTATCAAAACCGGGGGTTGAGATGGGGACCGGGATCATATCCAAACCATGACCATTGAGCAGATCCTTTCCCTGCCAAATCACTTCGTGCACCGGACCTGACCGCACGGTAACCGGCGCGATGGGGTTTAGCTGGGCCTTGGTCCAGCGCTCATGGATCTCCTCGGCCCGGCACATGAGACCAATGCTATAGATCTCGGTTGAGGCAGCCAGCGTGCCGACTGAAACGGGCATGCTATACCGTTTCCCTTTCACATCGACGACATTTTCAAAGAAAAACGCCTTTCGATCCTGCTCTTCCAAGCCCCTGAATTGCCACCGAACCAGGGGCATCAACTCGGTATCTTTATTAATCTCCCGCTTGATCCGAAGCAGCTTCCCCCGCTCCTCCAGGGCTTTTAGGTGCTCTCGGACATCTCGGTAATATTTTCTAGGTTTCTCCATAGATAACCCCCTTCATCACAGTTCCTGTGCCATGTATCGCTTTCAATGCCGAAGTTGTCAAGCACACGCTCCACACCACCCTTCTCTTCTCCCTTAGGAGACTGTGTCGTAATTCACCGTTCGCCCTTCGACGTGCTCAGGACGAACGGCTAAGTGATTGAATTTTTGGTGTGTCGCCGTCCGTTCGTGGTGAGCTTGTCGAACCATGAACGACCTTATGACACAGTCTCTAGCCTGCCTGGGGGTCTCTCGAAGGACCGAGGCACCAGACGCGAAGATCCAAGCGTATTTTTACCGTCGAGCGTAGTAGTGACGTATTGCCTCGGGCCGGAGAGAGACTTTTAGGCAGGCCCTCTTTCTCTTCCTATTGACAAAAATTTCCCGCCAACCTAACTTCAGGCAGGCAAAAAGAGCCGAACCGTTCCATCAGCTATTGGAGTTATCTATGGCGAATCTTGGCTTCGTGGGGCTCGGGGTTATGGGTAGCCGGATGGTCAAGCGACTACTGGATGCAGGCCATACCGTAACAGGCCACAACCGGACAAAATCGAAGGCCCAGTGGCTGGTCAATGCTGGAATGAAATGGGCCAATACGCCGCGCGCCGCAGCTCAAGCTGGCGATTTGGTCTTTACCATGGTGACTAACACAGAAGCTTTACAAGCTGTCACAGATGGGGCTGATGGCATTCTGGCGGGGCTCGGTCCCGGCAAAGTCTATATCGATATGAGCACTGTGAGTCCGGCCGCGAGCAGGGAAATAGCTCAGCAAGTGTCTACGAAAGGTGCGAAAATGCTCGATGCGCCGGTCTCCGGCAGCGTCGCCACGATCGAGGAGGGAAAGCTTACCTTCATGGTGGCGGGAGAGCGGGAGGTTTTCGAGCGGGTCGAGCCGATCTTGAGAGATATCGGCCAGAAGGCGACCTATGTCGGGACCAACGGCCTGGCGGTGGCGATGAAGATCGCCACGAACTTGAGCCTGGTCACGCAGATGTTGGCCTTCAGCGAGGGGGTTCTGCTCGCGGAGAAAAGCGGCATCGCGCGCGAGGTGGCCGTTGAGGTCCTGCTGAACAGCGTGGCCGCCTCCCCGATGCTCAAATACCGCGGCCCCTTCGTCCTCAAACTCCCCGAGGCGGCGTGGGCCGACTGCAACATGATGCAGAAGGACCTCCTGCTCGCACTCGAGATGGGGCGCAGCCTCAACGTGCCGCTGCCGACGACGGCGACGACAAACGAGTTTCTCACGGCCGCGCGCGGCCTCGGGCTGGATAAGAAAGACTTCGCCGTCCTCTTCGAGGTCCTGGCAAAAATGGCGGGGCAAAAATAGTTTCAGGTTTCGGGTTACTCGAAACTAGAAACTCGAAACGCGAACTGGCGCGATAACGATGTCACCGACCAAGACCAAGAGAAAGCCGCAAGCGACCGCATCGCCCAATGCCGACAAAGAGCGCTTATTACGCTTTTACCGCCAGATGCTGCGCATTCGCCTGTTTGAAGAGCAGGTGAACCAGCTCTATCTCAGCGCAAAGATGCCCGGGCTAGCGCACTTATACATCGGACAGGAGGCGGTGGCCGTGGGGGTCTGCGGGGCGCTCAGGCGCGACGACTACATCACCAGCACGCACCGAGGCCATGGCCATTGCCTGGCGAAGGGCGCCTCTGTGGACCGTATGTTCGCCGAGCTGCTCGGCAAGGAGCCGGGCTACTGTCGAGGCAAAGGCGGCTCCATGCACATCGCTGACCAAGACACAGGCAACCTGGGCGCTAATGCCATCGTTGGGGGGAGCACCGGAATCGCTACCGGTGCGGCCATGTCAGCAAAAATGCGCGGCACAGATCAAGTGGCGATCTGCTTTATTGGCGAAGGGGCTTTGGGACAGGGACTGCTTTATGAAGCCATGAACCTCGCTTCTTTGTGGAAGCTACCGATCATCTATCTTCTAGAGAACAACATGTACAATGAGTACACCCACTACAGCGAGACGACTGCCGGTGATATGAAAGCCCGCCCCGAGGCTTTTAAAATCCATACGGAATCAATCGATGGACAGGACGTTGAAACGGTCCATAGAACCGCTCTACGGCTCATCGAAAGGGCGCGGCGCGGAGAGGGCCCAGCCTTTCTCATCTGTAACACCTACCGCTTTCATGGCCACCACGTAGGCGACATCAACCGTTCTTATTACCGCGCGAAAAAGGAAGAGGAGGAGTGGAAGAGCAAGCGCGATCCGATAAAGCTGCTCGCTGAATGGCTTGAGAAGAGCAAACTGGCGGAGGGCAAGCTACTGGAAAAAATTGAAAACGAAGTCTCCGCGGAAATCAAAGAAGCCGTAAATTTCGCGTTGAATGCGCCTTATCCTGAGCCCAACGAAGTGGATCAGCATGTCTACGCGTGAGAAGTCAGAGGCAATGGACACTTCATCTTACATTGCCGATGGATTGGGGAGTCCTATTTCCCTCGCCCTTTGGGAGAGGGTAAGGGTGAGGGTGTTTAGGATTGCAAGCGACCCCCTCACCTCTTTCCTCTCCCCCAAAAGGGGCGAGGAAGGATAATGAGCGGAGAAAGGCAATGAAACGAAAAACAGTTTCCGTGTTGCTCGCAATTCTATCTCTGAGTTTGCTTCAACTCGCCGAGGCGCAGCAGCCAGGGAAAGTTTACCGGATAGGTTATCTATCATCCGGCGCTGGTCGTGGATCGCCCAACGCCGAAGCATTGCGGCAAGGCCTTAAGGTTTTGGGCTATGTTGAGGCACAGAACATCGCCATCGAATACCGACCGGCGGAGGGAAATACTGATAGGCTTCCCGGCCTCGCAGCGGAACTGGTTCGGCTCAAGGTTGACGTCATCTTCGTGGCAGGAGGCTCGCAAGCGGTCGTGGCTGCCAAGAATGCGACTAGCTCAATTCCGATCGTCTTTGCTGGAACAATCGATCCGGTCGCCAGTGGTTTGGTGGCTAGCCTCGCACGGCCAGGAGGTAACGTCACCGGGCTGACCATCGGCGCCCCTGGGTTGTACGGGAAACGGTTGGAGCTTCTTAAGGAGACGATTCCCAGACTCTCCCGTGTGGGTATGCTGTTGAATCCGGCCAATCCAGCCGTAGATGTGGCGTTCAAAGAGGTGCAAACCGCAGCACAAGAGTTGGGAGTGCGGGTTCAATCCCTCGAGGTTCGGAGTCCCAATGATATTGACACTGCATTTGAAGCAGCAACCAAGGCACAGCTGGGCGCGCTAGTTGTTGCGAACCAGCCTCCCATCAACACCGATAGTAATCCAAAACGGATCGTAGAACTTGCCGCGAAGCGGCGATTGCCAGCGATATATTCGGACACCCCTTGGATTCATGCTGGTGGTCTCATGTCTTATGGACCAAGCATCCCTGACTTACACCGCCGAGCAGCAATCCACGTAGACAAGATCCTGAAAGGTGCCAAGCCCGCCGACCTGCCTGTGGAGCAGCCGGTGAAGTTCGAGTTGATGATCAACCTCAAGACAGCCAAGAGCCTCGGCTTGACGATTCCCCCGATCGTGCTGATGCGGGCGGAGAAGGTGATTAAGTGAAGAAGGCAATGGGCAATGGGCATTAGGCAATAGAAAGAATTCGCACGCGCCTTATCCCGATGACAACGAGGTGGGTCGGGATGTGTCTGCGTGAAAAAAATAGAGGCAATAGGCATTGGGCAACAGGCATTAGAGGACACCGTGAGCAAGATTCTCAGTTACAAGGATCTCGTGGTTTGGCAGAAAAGCATGGAACTCGTCGAAAACGTATATCGCCTGACTCTGAAACTGCCCCAAACCGAACGACGCGGCCTTATGTCCCAAATGCGCGGGGCCGCTGTATCAGTCCCATTTAATATAGCCGAAGGATACGGTAGGCAAGCGACAGGGGAGTACCGTCATCATCTTTCAATAAGCCGCGGTTCTTTATTCGAACTGGAAACTCAGCTTCTTGTGTGTGAAAAAGTTGGTTTTTTGGAAAACCTTCATACGCAAAAGGTGCTTGGAGAAATTCAACTGATCAGCAAAATGTTGGGGTCCTTGATCAACAAGCTGCACTGAAGCGAACTATTGTCTAGTGCCTAATGCCCAGTGCCTAATGCCTATTGCCCCGATGAATACCCGTGAAATCACCTTCGGCCAGGCGATCAACGAAGCCCTAGCTGAGGAGATGCGGCGCGACCCGAGGGTCTTTATCATCGGAGAAGATGTAGCGGAGGCCGGCACTCCATTCAAAGTCCTCGCCGGACTTGTAGATGAGTTTGGCAAGGAGCGCGTTATCGATTCACCGATCTCTGAGGCCGCTATTGCAGGTGTAGGCGTAGGCACGGCAATGACCGGAATGCGCCCGGTCGTGGACATCATGTTCGGAGACTTTGTAACTCTCGTCATGGACCAGATAGTCAATCAGGCAGCCAAAATCCATTATATGTCGGGTGGCAAGCTCAAGGTGCCCATGGTTCTCCGCACCACACTTGGAGCGACCCGTCGCTCGGCTGCTCAGCATAGTCAAAGCCTTCATGCCTGGTTCAGCCACATACCCGGCCTGAAAGTGGCGCTCCCATCCACTCCCTATGACGCCAAGGGGCTACTCAAAACTGCCATCCGCGATGACAACCCGGTGGTCTTTTTCGAAGACAAGATGATGTATCAATCAAAAGGCTTCGTGCCCGATGGCGAATATACCATTCCTTTCGGTGTTGCCGACATCAAGCGACAGGGCTCTGACATTTCCATCGTGGCCACAAGCAGTATGGTCCATGTTGCCCTCCGCGCCGCGGAAATCTTGGAAGGGGTTGGCATCAGCGCTGAAATCGTCGACGTCAGGACTACGGTTCCGCTCGACAAACAGACACTCATCGAATCCGCCAAAAAAACCAGCCGTGTAATAGTTGTCGACGAAGGCTACGAGCGGTATGGAGTAACGGCCGAGATCGCTTCGGTGATCGCCGATGGCGCTTTTTACTACCTCGACTCGCCCGTCAAGCGCATGGGCGCCATGGATGTCCCCGTGCCTTTTTCACCGGTTCTGGAAGACCAAACAGTGCCGACAACGGAGGCGGTGGTGGAGGTGGCGAAGCAGCTGTGCAACAAGTTATGAAACGAAGACAGTTCAAGGTTCCAGGTTCAAAGTTCAACGTTATAAGAATGACGGAAAACTTTGCACGGTTTTGAACGTTGAACCTTGAACATTGAACTTTGAACGGGGAGGTTCGCTATGGGTTTGAAAACTTTCGGCCTGATGGCCGTCGATTGGGAAGAGCGCGTCAACATCGAGCGACTCAGACAAGAGCGCTTGGCGCGTGTGAAAAGCGCGCTCAAAAAATCGGAGCTGGGAGCACTCCTTTGCTTCGACATGAACAACATCCGCTATATCAGCGCAACCCACATTGGCACCTGGGCCATGGATAAGCTGGTGCGCTTTTCGCTGCTGCCGCAGGACGACGAGCCGATCGTCTGGGATTTTGGCTCAGCGGCGCGCCACCATCAGATCTACTGCCCCTGGCTCGGTGTGGAGCGCTCCCGCGCCGGCATCTCTACGTTGAGGGGTGCCACATCACCGAACTCCGGACTGGCCCGGGATGTTGCGCGCAAGATCAAAACAGAGCTCGATAAGCGCAAGCTCCAGAACGAGCCCGTCGGCGTGGACGTCATCGAGCTACCAGTTCTCTTCGCCCTGCAAGCCGAAGGGATCAAGGTAGTGGACGGCCAGCAGTTGATGCTGGAGACCCGGAAGATCAAGACCCAAGATGAGATCACCCTGCTCAACACAGCTTGCATGATGGTAGATGCCGCCTACGAAGAGCTCTATCGCTTTATGCGCCCGGGAGTGCGTGAAAACGAGTGCGTGGGCGTGGTGAGCAAGGCTCTCTATGATTTGGGCTCTGAGCACGTGGAGGGGGTCAACGCCATATCCGGTGAACGCTGCAGCCCCCATCCGCATGTCTATACAGACCGTGTCCTCCGCCCAGGCGATCCGGCCTTTTTTGACATCCTGCACAGCTATAACGGCTACCGCACCTGCTATTATCGAACCTTCGCTGTTGGGAGCGCCTCGTCAGCGATGGTCGATGCTTACAAGCGCTGCCGTGACTACATGGATGCCGCTATCAGCATAGTCAAACCTGGGATCACGACGGCAGATGTCGTCAAGCTGTGGCCGAAGGCACAGGAGTTTGGCTTTGCCAACGAAGAAGCCGCCTTCGCCCTACAGTATGGTCACGGGGTCGGCTTGTCCATCTGGGAAAAACCCATCTTCAGCCGCCTAGTGTCACTCGACAATCCCGAAGTCATCGAAGAAGGGATGGTCTTTGCCCTGGAGACCTACTGGCCAGCCTCTGACGGCTGGTCGGCCGCGCGTCTCGAAGAGGAGGTCGTGGTGACCAAAGACGGCTGTGAGGTCATCACTCGCTTTCCTTCAGAAAAGCTCCTGGTCGCAGGCACACACTATTTCACCTTCGCTGGTCCGTTGTCGAATACGCGGGAGACGCAATCCCCGCTCAACAACCCGGGAGCGCTGGAGAGGGTAAAGAGTTGACGGAAGGCGATAAGCATGAGGCAACAGGCAATAGGAAGATATTCTTACTCAAGCCTACCACCTCTCGCCTCAAGCCTCCTGTTTGGCGAGTAAGAACATGGCGACCGACGTGATCATGCCCGCGCTGGGGATGGCGCAGGAAAAAGGCAGCTTGGTTAGCTGGCTCAAGAAGGAGGGGGAGCCAGTCACCAAAGGTGAGCCTCTGATGGAGGTCGAGACCGACAAGGCCACCGTCGAGATCGAAGCTCCGGCCTCCGGCATCCTGGCTCAGGTGACCGCCGCGCCCGGCGATGAGGTGCCGGTGGGGCAGAAGATCGCCGTCATCCTGGCGCCCGGCGAAACTACGCCCACAAAGCGAAAGGCGACGCCGGCTGCGCTTCATCAGCGCCCTCTCCCTCAGGGAGAGGGAATGGGTGAGGGTCGCCCTGCGACCTCGACACCCACGCCGCCGGCCGAACCCGCGGGTCAAACGCGGCATGTTGGCGAAAGAGTCCCCGCTTCTCCGGCGGCCCGGCGGATCGCCAAAGAAAAGGGAATCGATCTCGCTTCGCTAAAAGGAAGCGGGCCTGAAGGCAGCGCCGTTGCCGAGGATGTCTTGCGGGCAGGTGGAGCGCAAGCGGCCGCTCCGGCGGGACCACCCAAGGTGAAAGAGACAGTCCTGCTCACCCCGATGCGCCGAATCGTCGGCGAGCGGATGAGCAGGAGCAAGCAGACAGCGCCGCACTTTTACGTCAGCATGGATGTTCATATGAGCGGGGTCGATAAGAAAAGAGATGAGTGGAAGCAAAAGGGTGAAGAGGTCATTCCCTCGATCAACGACTTTATCCTTTGCGCCTCCGCCCGCGCCCTGAGAGATTTTCCCTCTCTGAACGCCGCCTTCACAGAGCGGGGAATCGAGATTTTCGCCGATATCAATATCGGCATGGCTGTAGCTTTAGAAGATGGCCTGGTGGCGCCGGTCATCCGCAACGCCGACCGTTTGAGCTTGCAGCAACTGGCCAGGCAGAGCCGCGAGCTGGCGGAGAAGGCACAAAAGAAAAAACTCTTCCCATTAGATTACGAGGGGGGCACCTTTACAGTATCCAATCTAGGCATGTTCGGCGTGGATAGCTTCGTCGCGATTATCAACCCACCGCAGTGCGCGATCTTAGCTGTCGGGCAGGTCTCCCCGCGCGCGATCCCCCATGGCGAAGGCATAGTGGTCCGCCCCATGATGACCATGACGCTCTCTGCCGACCACCGCATCGTCGACGGCGCCATCGCCGCGCGGTTTCTCCGGGAGGTGAAGAGGCTATTAGAAAAGCCCTCCTTTTAGTTGCTTCTCAATTTTTTAGGCTCTTCCGGGTTTACTGTGAAGGAGGATTCACCACAGAGACACAGAGTTCGCAGAGGGTTTGTTCAAAATGATATCCTCATTCGATTTTCTCAGCGCCCTCCGCGCCTGCGCGGTTAGCCACATGGAAACCTGAAGACCCATTTTTTATGGCAAAGATCACTGTCCGGCATCTCACCAAAAGCTATAACGGCGGCAAGGTTATCGCCTTGCAGGACGTTAGTTTTGAAGTCCAGCCCTACGAGAGTCTCTGCATCCTGGGACCTAGCGGCTGCGGGAAGACCACGCTGCTGCGCGTTTTGGATTGTCTTATTGCCCGGGATCAAGGGGAGATCCTGCTTGACGGAGAGCCAGTAACCGTGCCGCGCCCGGATGTGGCGATGGTCTTCCAACACTTTGGTCTGTTTCCTTGGAAAAACCTTGAACAGAACATTGCCTACGGATTAGCCCTAAGAGGACGCCCCAGAGGGGAGATCGCTCGAATAGTACAGCGATACATCGAACTCGTCGGTCTTCAAGGCTTCGAGAGGTCTTACCCCTATCAACTCTCCGGCGGCATGCAACAGAGGGCGGGACTGGCGCGCGCCTTGGCAGTCAATCCTTCCCTTCTCTTAATGGACGAGCCCTTTGGCTCGCTCGACGCCCAGACACGCGAAACCCTTCAGGAAGAGCTTGCTAAGATCTTGCAGCAGGAACGGAACACCATGCTCTTTGTCACGCATTCTATTGATGAGGCGATCTACTTGGGAGATCGCATTCTGCTCATGACACCCCGGCCGGGAAGGATACGGGAAATCCTTTCCGTGGAGATTCCGCGGCCGCGCGACTTGAGCCGAGTCAGGTCCGACCCCCGATCGGTCCGGCTGCGCGCCTACATCTGGGACCAGTTGAAACAAGACATCGAGCAAATTATGAGAGGAGCAATATGAAGAACTCGACCTATACTTGGGGCATCAGATTTTTATCGCTGATCGTGGTCCTAACAGCCTGGGAACTATATGGCCGGTCGGTTAACCCGATCCTCTTCACCTACCCGACCGCCATTGCGCACGCATTCGTTGAGTTAGTGTCCAAAGGAGAGCTCCAGCGTTTCCTCCTGCAGAGCCTTGAGGTATTCTTTTATGCTTTTGTACTCGCCGTCGTGGTCGGGATCCCCCTCGGGATTTTCTTGGCGCGCTCCGCGACTTTGTCTCTGGCCCTGGAGCCGTATCTCCATGCTATCTACTCAACTCCAACAGTGGCCTTTATTCCGCTCATTGTTCTTTGGTTCGGCTTTCGAGTTCCCGCCAAGGTGGTTATCGTCTTTCTGTTCATGCTCTTTCCGATCCTGCTCAATACCCAGCAAGGGGTGAAAAATCTAAACCAAGATCTGCTGGAGGTGGCCCGCTCCTTTTGCTCTAACGAGCGCCAGCTCTGGCTAGACCTCATTATTCCCTCCTCGCTCCCATTCATCCTGGCTGGTATCAACCTCGCGATCGGCCGTGGCCTAGTAGGGATGGTGGTGGCCGAGTTCTTTACGTCAGTCGCCGGCCTTGGATACATGATAGTTCAGTATGCCAACTCCTTTGAAACGGCCAAGCTCTTCGTGCCCATCGTGGTGTTGATGGCCCTGGGAGTCACCCTGATCGGGCTGATAAAAGTAATCGAGAGAAAAGTCGCCCCATGGCAGAATCGCGAACAAGGAGAAGTTTAGCGTCTCTTCCGGGGATGGCGGAAACCCCTCGCCTTGCAGGCGAGGGCACGTCAGTAGATCAGGTTGACATCGCCGGACCTTGTCAGATAGTCTCGGCCCCAAAATAAGAACGTCCGATCGTCTAACTTCTCGCAAGCAACCACAGAAGGAAGGAGAAACGCTATGGATAAGCGAGGCGTGATAAGATTACTAGCCCTGGTGCTCGGCGGAATCGCCTTGTGCGGATCCCCCGCGACCCTTAGCTTGGCAGCCACCGCGACCAAGCTGACCTTGGGAATGCCCACGACGCCCCCCAACTTGGTTCACATCGGCCCATGGGTAGCTAAGGAGCAAGGGTTCTTCGCCGAGGAAGGCCTGGATGTTGAGATCACCACGTTCGAGGGCGGCATCTATGTTATCCGCAATGTGGTAAGCGGCGCGCTCGATGCTGGCGCTGGCGTGGGGGCTTCGGTCGCCGTCTCGGTCGCGAAAAAGGCCGGAATCAAGGCGATCTACGGATCAGCCCCGAAGTTCGCTTCGACGCTGACCGTGCGCTCCAACATCAAAACCCTCCAGGACCTCAAGGGGAAGAAGCTTGGAATCCAGGAGGTCGGTGGGTTCGCCGACGTCCTGAGTCGAATGGTGCTCAGAAAGGCGGGGATCAAGCCTGAGGAGGTGACCTTCGTGGTGATCGCCTCAGCGGACGTGCCACCCCTGGTTGCCGGAGCGATCGACAGCGCCGTGCTCCATGTGGACCAGCTAATGCTGGCCCGCCAGAAGGACGCTTCGTTTCACCCCCTGGTGAAGTTCTGGGAGCTCGAGCCAAACCAGATCTTCAACCTCGTTGTGGCTCAGGAGAAGAAGCTCGCCACCGAGCCGGCCAAGTACCAGGCGCTCGTTCGGGCGTGGGTAAGGGCGAACCGGTTCATGTACTCCAATAAGGCCAGGACCGTAGAGATCGCGGTGAAGCACGCCAAGATACCGCGCGACGTCGCCGAACCAGCGTACGACGAGCTGGTGAAGGGCAAGGTTTGGTCCCAGAACGACGGGCTGCCGCGGGCGAAGGTGGAGTACACCATCGATCGGATGGTGCAGGTCGGCAACATCAAGCCTGAGGAGCGGCCGAAGCACGAAGACTATGTGGCTCTGTCGATTCTCGAGGAGGTCATGAAGCGCTTGCCCCGTGTCCCCGACTACGATTGACCTCCGCCCTTCAGCGCCATCGAACCCTCTGGGCAACGGCAGGAAGGTTCCAGAACTGAGTTCGGTTTT
>JBOHVJ010000512.1:0-3687 GCA_050735075.1 Binatia bacterium | reverse complement strand
CACGCTGCTGGCCATAACTTTACCCCTCCTGTTCCCTGCATTCGCGGCAGGTTGGGTTTGGGTAGCGGTCCATGCGCTACGGGGTTTTTCCATTCCTTTGATGTTGTCGAGCAAGAACAACGAGGTTTTCGCAGTATTCCTCTGGGATTATTGGGATCGCGGTCTTGTATCCACAGCATCGGCACTCGGTGTCCTGCTCATCGTTGTCTTGATCCCTCTCACGCTTGTCATGCGTCACTTTATCGTTCGCGTGAGCGCACAGGAGCGGTAGCAACGTCATGAGAGTCCAGGTACAAGGATTGGCGAAGGCCTTTCAGACTATGGATGGAAAGGTCGATGCCCTGCAAGAGCTCAGTTTCGAGGTGAAGCCGGGCGAGTTTTACACGCTTTTGGGACCGAGCGGTTGTGGCAAGAGCACAACGCTCAGGTGCATTGCCGGCCTCGAGCGTCCGGATCACGGTGAGATCAGGATCGGCGACCAGGTCGTATCCTCTTCAAGCATCTTTGTTGCTCCGAACGAAAGACCCATTGGTATGGTCTTTCAGTCGTACGCCATCTGGCCCCATATGACGGTCTTCAATAACGTCGCATTTCCTCTGAAGCAGCAGAAGGTTCCAAAGAACGAGAGGGAGCGGCTTGTCATGGAGGCCCTCTCGCTCGTCAAAATGGACGATCTCGCCCAGCGACCGGCCCCCTACCTGAGCGGCGGCCAGCAGCAACGGGTGGCCCTGGCTCGCGCCCTGGTATCGAAGCCTCAGTTGCTGCTGCTGGATGAGCCGCTGAGCAATCTGGATGCAAAGCTCCGAGAAGAACTCAGGCTGGAAATAAAAGAGCTGCTCAAAAGGGTGGGGATCACTGCTCTTTACGTGACGCATGATCAGGCCGAGGCCCTGGCCATGTCAGACCGCATCGCCGTGATGTTTCTAGGAAGGATTCTTCAGGAGGCAACCCCGAAGGAACTTTATCTCAAGCCCAGCGCAAAGTTTGTGGCGCAGTTTATCGGGCAGGTCAATTTTTTTGAAGGCACGGTTTTGGAGGAATCCCAGAATGGCATGGGAATGGTGAAGACAGCACAGGGAGATTTGCGCTGTCCCGTGCCTGCCGTCATCCCAGCCGGAGCAAAAGCCCTGGTAAGCGTCAGGCCGGAGAGTTTCCATGTCTCGGTGGAGATGGGAAGAGGCGAGGTCAATATTTTAGAGGGAACGGTCGAAAAGAGCGTTTTTCTCGGTGATTTCATTGATTGTCAGATTCTTGTCGGCGAACAAATGGTTCGGGCCAAGCTGCCTCCAACCATTGATCTGAGCCAGGGAGAGCGCGTTTTCCTGCGGTTTGAACCCCACGCCTGCATCCTCCTCCCAGTCTCCGATTAGCTGCCATGGAAATCGATATTGGCAAGAACTCTGCAACGGATAAAGCTTAGATTGGAGGTCATGCAATGAAAATCCTACGCTTGGAAAGGAGGAGTCAGAAATGAAGAAGGTAGACGGAGAACTCACCCGAAGGAGGTTTCTAAGGATAACTGGCACCACGACGGCTGGTCTTGCGCTTGCTCCCTGGCCACTGCAGACCGCAAAGGCAGCCCAGCCGAGCAAGAAGACGCTGGTGGTCCACACAGTAAGTCGCATCGCAAGCTTGGGCTACCACAACCGCCGGGATACTGAGCATGTGGCTTTTGTGGATGCCGGTTTGGCAGGTCAGAATCCGGTGACCCACGAGCGTGTTCCAGTGCTTGCCGAGGAGCTGCCCTCAATCAAGAAGGGAACCTGGAAAATCGACAACCAAAAGAAGACGATGGTCACGGTATATCGTCTCCGCCCTGGCCTCAAATGGCATGACGGAAAGCCTTACACATCGAGGGACTTCGAGTTTGGCTGGCAGATCGCTAAGCACCCAGAGTTTCCCATGATGGACCGCCTGGTGCCAGACCTCATTTCAAAGATCGAAACGCCTGATGATCGCACGATCGTGATCCACTGGAACGATCTCTACAACGAGGCCTATGCCGTCCAATACACACAGGTGCGTGCCTTCCCGCGCCACCTTCTGTTCGACGCTTTTAAAGCAGGGGACATGAAGTCCTTCGCCAACCATCCTGCCTGGAACAAACAGTTCGTGGGCGCCGGTCCCTACCGGGTGACAGACTGGGAAGGGGCGACTAGGATGGAGTTGGAGGCGTTCAAAGACTACGCGTTGGGCCGCCCAAAGATCGATCGCATCAGCATGCGCGTTGTCGAAGATTCCAACACCAACCTCGCCGCGATGCTGGCGGGTGAGGTGGATTTTTCCATGCGCGCCACCATCTCTTTTGACGGCGCCATGATCTTAAAGGGGCAATGGGAAAAAGAGGGGAAAGGCAAGGTCTTCATCAGCCCACCCTCCTGGACCTGGCTCAATCTCAGTCGCGATAACTCCTGGTTTAAGGATCCCCGCGTTCGTCGTGCGCTCCTGCACGCCATAGACCGTGACGCGCTGGTGCAAAGCCTGTTCAAGGGAGAAGTCCCGGTCTGTCACTTTCCCCTCTCTCGCAGCCGCAAGGCTTACAAAAAAGCAGACGCAGCCGCCACTAAGTACGAATACAACCCCGAGAAGGCGAAGCAGCTTCTCGCGGAGGCCGGCTGGAAGCCGGGGCCTGACGGCATCCTGGTGAACGAGAAGGGTGAGAAGATGGAGTTCGAGTTTCGCACTACGGCAGGCCGGCGCGACTACGAGCAGGCCCAGGCAATTGTGAGCGACTATTGGAAGAAGATAGGAGTCCGAACCAACATCAAGAACATGCCCCGCCGGCTGCTCGATTCGCCGGAAAACCTTAACCGCTGGCCTGGGGCCTTTATTGGAGGACACAACATGACCGTGGAGGAGTGGGCTGAACGACTTCACACCAAGAATATTGCCGCTCCGGAGAACAAGTTCGCCCTTGAAAATGTCTCCGGCTGGAACGATCCGCGCAAGGACGCGGTTCTCGACGAGCTCAATTCAATCATCACACCACAGCGTTCAGAGCAGCTCCAATGGGAGTTTGTGAAACTGTTCACCGACTCCCTCCCCCACCTCCCGCTCTTTTACACCCCCGAGATCGTCGTAGCCAAGAAGGGGCTGGCCGGAGTTACGCCACGCCAAGAGAGCGGAGGCCAGAACGCCACCACTTGGAATGTCTACCGATGGGATAAGGCATAGGAGGGATATATGAGCAGTCGTAAGAGAGGGCACAGCCGTCGGGAGTTTATTCGGATCACAGGTGCGACGGCAGCCGGATTTGCCATCACGCCTTGGGGCGTTCTCAACGCGACAGCGGCCCAGGTTGGCCAGAAGAGGATCGTTATCATGGGTGGGCGACGCACCGCCGGCTTCGCCAACCACGGCCGGTCGGATACGGAGTTGACAGGACTGGTCGATGCCGGCCTTGCCGGGCAGGATCCCGTTACATTGGAACGCTTCCCCTGGCTCGCCGAGGAACTCCCCTCTGTCAAAAAAGGTACATGGAAAATCGATAAACAAAAAAAGACCATGGTCACCATCTATCGCCTGCGACCCGGCCTCAGGTGGCATGACGGCAAGCCTTTCACCTCCCACGACTTCAAGCTCGGCTGGGAGGTCCACCACCACCCGGAGTTCCCTCTGCGGGATCGGCTAGTGCCTGACCTGATCGAGAAGATCGACACCCCCGACGATCGCACGATCGTCATTCAC
>JBOHVJ010000511.1:0-2150 GCA_050735075.1 Binatia bacterium | reverse complement strand
TCCGACCTTCGAGGTGACCTCTGCATCCAGTAGCGCTGGAACTGAGATGCCGCGCTTTGCCGCTGCCTTGGCAAGGAGCCGATCAGTGATCATCGCTTCGAGCCTCTGGCGTTTGAGATTGTAGATCTGCTCCTGGAGCTTGGCGAGTGAAGCGCCGATGGGCTTTTCTACCTGCTCAGTCGTGATCACCTCCCCATCCACCTCAGCCAGCTTGTCGTTAGCCACGGCCCCGTCGGCCGAGACCGAGAGAGCCAGTACCATGAAAAGCGCAAGAATAGAATCCGTATTTCTAGAGGCTGCCATCATTTCACTAAAACAGGACGGTCGGCATATACACCAAAAAATGATGGGCCACCAACTGTGCAGGCCTCTTTTTTCGCATTACAATTGAGGATACCTGAAATGGTTGCTTTATCAGCCGGGATGGATACTACATTCGTGATACACATGGCGGCGAAACCTAATACGGGTTGTTGCTGGTTGATGGAAGAGGGACAGTTCACAATTGGAAGAATGGCCGTGCAGTTTTCTATCTGCTCGGGAGTTCCATATTTACAAATATTTTCGGTACATCCTGAGAATTTTGTCCTAACCTCCGTATGGCAGGAAGTTATCTCGCCATTATTGAGGTTAATCTGATCATATATATTAAGGCAAGGAACCCGTGTGGAATCCTGGACCATTTTTTTGCATTCGCTGGCGTTGGCGGGAGCACCCAACTGGTTCCACCAACCTGCGTTATCTGTTCTGTTGGGCGAAAATTCCGCAGATACATAAGGGTTACAGGAAGGCCCGGTAGGATCGTATCCAATCTCTTTAGCACACAGGGCAACGGGCAGAGTGGGCCGAAGGCCCATTGGAGCCAGCCATGCGATCGAGCTTACAGTGATGTCCGCGTTATTCCCTCCATTCAGCAGTTGGGAGAAGAAAAGCGGTGTGGAATAGGTCTTTGTAACCTTGACCCCTGCGGCTGGAGTTGGAAATGTGCCAGGGGAGCAGGTTGGGACACCATTAGGATTGCCCGTACAAAACTCTATATCAGCCCCTGCGACCCCGGCTGCCTGATTCATGACAGTGTTGTTAGAGTTAAGCCCTGTTGCCATGTTGTATACCTGAGTATTGCTTCCAGTACTGTTATAGTTGCGAATGGCCGCTGCCCCCCTAAGCGCCGCAGCATCCGTAGCAGCCTGACCCTGTGTTCTCACATAAGCCATCCACCCCACATCAGTGGCCACAGCGATAAATAAAAGACCCAGCAGCAATAAAAACAGGGTGACATAGATTAGCACGGCTCCCCGCTTGTCTCTTAGAATCCTCATATTGTCTTCCTCAGCAAAGTGGCCGATCGATTTCATAGCGCATCGTCGTGCTGCGCGATATCGTCATGTCGGTAAAACCGATATAGCGCAAGAAAGCAAAACTGTAAGTTCCCGTCGCTGTCACGGTTACAACTGACGCACAGGTAAGATCGCCGCTAGGGTTTGTGTTGGTCACGGTGACCTGACTTCTTGGAAACTGGCCAATGTCCGGAATTCTACCTTCCACCTCAGTCCGGATGGTGGTGGAGTTGGCGCCTAAATTCGCAGTGGCCGAAGCTATACGTGCCCCTTCACGGACCGCATTTTGGGTGCTGATAGAGACATAAAAAGCTAAACCTAAATCCGTGAGTCCACCTACTAGAATAATGATAAAGGGTAGGAGCAGAGTGAATTCAACTAACGCCTGACCCCGAGAATTCCTTTTTGAGACCCTTTTCATGATTTCTAAGTGATTACTGGACAGACCAGTCCCCTTTCGTAGCGCATCGTACTGATTCTAGCTATTGGAATATTGGTGAATCCGACGACACGCAAGAACAAAAAATTGAAGCTGCCGCTCGTTTGGACCGTGATAAAGGGGATACCTCCTGGCATAGAGCAGGAAACGATTATGTTGCTGTTATTTCTAAAATCGGTAAAAAGGGGAGTATCGGGAATCCTAGAATTAACCTCCGCTTTTATGGCCGCCGAATTGACAGCCAATCGGGTCACCGCTGTCCTGGCCCCTTCGCGGACCGCGTTTTGGGCAACATGAGAGACAAAGAGACCAAGTCCCCAATCCGTGGATGCACCTACGAAGGCAATCAAGAAAGGTAAGATCAGAGTAAACTC
>JBOHVJ010000510.1:0-3537 GCA_050735075.1 Binatia bacterium | reverse complement strand
ATACATAACCCTAAATTGCTTTGCATCATATGACGCATGACTTCCTTGCGCGAGCGTTCTACGAGTTCATCATGATAGAAAATCCATTGGATATCGAAAGGCCGGTAGAGAATCTTAGTAACTGCTTTTTGCCAGTGTTCTTCCTGTTTGACTTTTTCTCTCGCCTGCCCGAGGTTCCAATTAGCTGTATCTTCCAATGCAAATGTCTGCCGAATGAGCTCATCGGGCATCTTTGGGTCACGAAACATCATAACCCGCCGCCGTAGCGGTTCTTTTTCGAAATCGATAACAAAAGGATCTCTCGACGTGACAATGCCAACGCTACTCACGGGGAATATCTCGGAGACTTTAGGGTACGAGTTGTACCGATCCTCGTTCGCCTCCTCTCTCGGAACGAACAAGTAAAGATCAGATTTGGGGTAAATCAGCTTCCACTTGGTTGTGTTCAGCTCGTTTTCAAGCAGCCAGTTGTATTTCTCCTCCCGCAAGCCCCAGCGCTCGGCATGACTGACTTTTTTCTTGAGACCTTTCTTCTTGACGAAGAAGCCTATAGCCACACCTTGCCGGATGTCGAAGACGTTCTTGTCCTCGCTGCCGTCCGGGCATTTCTCTTTTTTGAGGGTGTTCCCATGCAAATCGAGTAGGTAAATGTGGTCGAAGCTGTCCATTAAGGATTGGCGCATCCCGCGGAAAGTAGGATTGTCAAGGTAACTATGATTGGTGATGAATCCCAACACGCCTTCCCCGGCTTCATTGATCTTCCATTGAGCAAAGCGGATGAACTTGACGTAATCGTCTTGAAGCCACTTGGGGTTCTTCTCGCCCAATGGCTTGCCGTTGACTCTCTTATAGTCCTCAATCAATTTTCCAATGAAGGTTAAGGCACGTCGTTTGACAGTTTTCTTTCCTTTGAGTACTAGCTGGGTCTTCCATGGGACATTTGCGGAATGGCCTGAGTAAGGCGGATTTCCCAGGATCACCAAAATCGGTGTTTCCTTCTTTACTTTTCCCGCTAACTTTGATTCTTCGGCCAGGGAAGACATGCCCGGGAGATTGGACTAGGCTAGTTCCTCCATCTCCAGCGTATTGGTGAGATAGAGCTTGAACCGATCCTCTTTCTTGAGCCGATAGCCGAGTTCTTCAAGCAGAAACGACATCTTGAGATGCCCTACGGCATAGGGGGCCATCATGAGTTCAAAGGCGTAGAAGTTTGTGAGGATATGGTCTTTGATGAGCGTCTGCTTGCCGCCGGAACCGTACTTCCCGACAAACTCGGTAACTGCCAGCTTGGATGACTCCGCCAGGAAAGTGAGTGTTCCTGCCGCAGGGTCCAATACGGTCACCGACTTGGTTGCAAAGCCATCTGTCCGGCCAAAATATTCTTTCAAAATGATGTGTAAGGACCGGGCAATATATGAAACAACTGGCTCTGGCGTGTAGTAGACGCCGCGCCGTTCCCGCTCCGCCGGATCGTACTCAGCCAGAAAGGTCTCGTAGAAATGGACGATCGGGTCTTTGCCTTTTCCTTCGTGAAAGTATTTGTGCAGGATCTCCTTAACATCGGCCGTCGCCAAGACCTGCGAGATGTCGTCCACAATCCATTCCATCTGTTGAGGGAGATCGCCCATCGAGATAAAGCGGAACACATCTCGCAGGATACCGATGGTGGGAGGAATATTGTCGAAAGCCAGCTTTCGGTTAAATCCGTTCTCTGATCGGGTTCGGGCAGCGAAAAGGCCATACGTGATCGTCTGGGCGTAAAGATCGGCAAAGTCCTCGTTGGTCAGACCGCCGATGAGATGCTTTTGAAAGGCCTCGTAGAAGCCTAAGATGTGCCCTTTCCCTTTTTCGGCTTCTTCCTTCAACTCCTCGGCAATCACTTGGTCTTTGAGGAAACGAGTCCGCTTGGCGAGTTCGATGGCCAATGACTTAGCTGAATAGGACTTGGGCAGCGAGAAGGCGAAGAATTTTTCCAGCAGACTCAGAAACTCCGCTTCCTTCTCGACCGGCGGGACCGCTTTGAGTTTATGGACGATGAACGGCCTGGCCACGTGAACTCGGTCAACGAGCTGGCCATCACGGTATAGCCTGAACTCAAAGAAATTGGTCAGGATCAGATTCGGGAAAGTATGGAGGTAGCGCTTGAGCTGTTCTGTCTCTTCAATGTGGTCAAGGTTCTCCTCGGTGGGCGGCTTTGCCTCGAAATAGCCGACGATATTCTGTTGTCCATCCCAAATCCGAAAATCAGGATTTCCGGCCTCAGTCTTCTTGGGAAGGGTTGTGATGTGAACCTTCTTTTTGCCAGAAGATTCGGCATAGCTCTTAACCAGGTCTTCCAAACCAGAGTAATAGCTTTCCTCTCTGGCATCGCCATGCTTAGCAACGTCGAAAATTCTTTTTATATAGACGCTTAGCATAATCCGGCTAGCAGTCTAGCGAAATTGCTCAATGAAAGCTATGAGGAAGGTCACAGGGGGGGCCGAGCCGTAGGCCGGCAAGTTAAAAGGTCAAAGTAAAAAGGCAAAAGTGTCGTACCTTTTTCCTTTGAACTTTTTACTTGTGACTTCGCTGATAGGTACGGGTTTGGCGTCGTTGTGTGCGCGGCATGACGTTTCCCTCGCCCTAGCGGTGTGCTGACGCCTGCGTCGCGTCCTCGTGTCCCAGGACCTCGAGAATCTTCCTCCGGCTTTCGGGCGAGAAGTCCCTGCCATAGAATCGAAGGAAAAGGGCGCGCCGGAGGCGGTCAGTTAAAAGGTAAAAGTTAAAAGGCAAAAGGGCGCGAGCGGAGGCGGGCTGGGATTCGACCCCGGGCCGTGGCCCGAAGGGATGGACGAGACGGTCGCAACGCGTGGCCACCTCTACTTCTTCAATTTTGCCTTTACCCAATAATCCACGGGCTCATTGCTAAGAAAGAACCGATACCATTTCGGAGCTCTATACCAGATGAATGACCCGTTCAGCTCCTCCCCCTTCACGGTGAAATTCCAAACAATTTTCCCCTCTGTGGGACTCAACGTGGTGGCTTCGAACGTAACGGTCTCTTCGCTAACGTTCGCCGTGTAGGCCCCGTCGCCAAACCCATAGGGATCACAGGCCTTGGAGTGGAACATGCCCGCTTTGAAGCTCAGCTCGTCCGGATCACCCGTCGTCTTGCCCATCTCGCCGGTTTCGCCCACAAACACCATGCCATCGAGTGGTCCCATTTTCTCCTGCGCGAAGACGGGCAAGCTCGTCGAGCCGCATACAAGGAGACCAGCGAGCAAGTACGGTGCAATGCTGCCGTGTTGACCTGGCATATCCATGATCGTCCTCCCTTCAAGGTTTCATAACTGACGTGCGCGTGGCTCGTTCAATGTAAGTTTGACGACCAAAAGTCTAGCGAATTTCCTCAGTGAAAGCTATGAGGGAGGTCGAAGCTGCCGGGGGCAGCAAGGTAAAAGGTAAAAGTAAAAAGGCAAAAGGGGCGGGTAGCGGAGGGCTGGCGGAGGGGAGCTAATGGCTGAGGGGAGCTAATGGCTGAGGGGAGCTAATGGCTGA
>JBOHVJ010000509.1:0-11268 GCA_050735075.1 Binatia bacterium | reverse complement strand
TAATGTCTCAGTGGGGCTTCCTTATGACCAGATTCATTTCTTCTCCGCCAGGATCAGGGTAGTTCCAGGCAGAGTATCAGGGATGTCCCCGTGGCTTTTGATGGAGCCAAAGCCGGCGTCCTCAAGCCAGCGGGAATACTGCGACAATGTCCAGCATTCCCCCTCAGGAGTGTGGGTCAAGGTATAGACGGAGAAGCGAAGCGCAAAGGTAGGACCGGTGCGCTCCTCGTTAGGAAGGAAGTCGTTGATGACAAAGAGGCCGGCGGGTTTCAGCGCGCGATAGGCCTTTACAAACAATTCCTGATTTCCTTTAGGTGACTCAAAGCGGCAGAAGTTGCTTGCGAGGACAAGATCGTAGTAATTTTCCTCGATCGCCGCTGTGCGAAACTCTCCATCGATAAAACGGATCTTTCCTTCCAGACTTCGCTCGCGGTTAAGCTTTTTTGCCACAGCATTCACATTGGGCCAGTCAAGCTGGGTGACTTCGGTCGATGGGTCACTCGTCAGGAGGGTCATGCCGAATATGCTTGAGCCCCCAGCGATATCTAGCACACGAAGCCCTTTCCGTTTCGCCCCGATCGCTAAGATATCGCACAATGCTCTAGCGACTGGCTGGGCAATGGGGATGATCCCGACAACGAGCTTCTCCCACACCTGAAGCTCGCTGTCCGTGTCCATGCGGCTGAGCGGTTTGCCGGTTTTGAGCGTCTCTTTAAGATGGGCCAGGCCGTCCCAGAGGGCCAGGGCGACATGACGGAAATCTCCGATGTAAGAGGGTTGGCCCTGCACTAAGAAGGCCTCGCTGATGGGAGTAAGAAAGTATCGTTCTTGGCGCTTTTCCACAAGGGCGAGAGCGATGAGGCTATCAAGGACAATACGGGTCGCCCGGAGGTTTGTGCCGGCCTCCCGGGCGATCTCTTCGTAGCTGTGAGAGCCGCGGTGGATAATAGTGAAAAAGTCATAATCGAGCGCGGCATCGAGGATTCGGCTGTTGCCGAAATCCGCCAGGAGGCGCAGCAAAGGGTGGTAAGAAAGCCGCGATTTAGGTTCTGGAGCTTGACTCACGTCTCAACGCTGTAGAGGCCTTCCTTGTGAACGAACTGATAGACTCCTTCGAAAAACCAGGCAAAATAAGCTGTGCCCATGCGCAGGCAGTATGCGGGACTAAAACCTGGCCGGAAATCCCCTCGTCCTTCTTCGAAGATTTTCCGTAGCACCATCCAATCCAGATCCGCGTGACCCATCACGCCGTCGGCATGGACCTCGAGGTCTGCCTCGGAATGTACTGTGAAGTAGACAATCTGCTGGTTGGACATTTTATAGGCGTTACGCAGCGCGTTGCCAAAAAAGCGCGCCCAATGGCCGACTCCTTCCTCCACGCAAAAGGAGGCCCACCACTCGGCCATGGTCCCCTCATAAAGGACGCCCCGGTAGTACTCCAAAAAGGCGCGGCATTCGGGGAGCATCTCATAATCGATCATCTCTTCGTCTCTGAGGCCGAAAATCCTTCCTTGCTCCAGGACGATCTTGATGTGGCCCGGGGGCTTTGGATGGATCATCTCATCAGCCACGTGGTTGGCAAAATGGCCTTGGAGTTCCGGGTGGCGCTTGAAGAAGGGGAGATGCCGCTGATAGGCGCAGCCGTGGAGATTATTAATCTCCGCCACGAAGCCATACCAGTTCTGCCAGAAGACGCGGATCGCCTCCATTGGCAACGCTCCCTGGGCTAGATCTCTGTGGAACCGTCCCTTCAGGAGCCACCGGTCCACGAGCCCCAGCAAGGACTCCCTGAGTTCTGCGACAACCGCCTCTGATTCTTTGGGTGTCAACCTTTTGCCGAAGTATTCATTTTTTGCAACCGCCATTTTCTCCTCCTTCGTAAATAAGGCGTAGGGTATGGGGCATGAGTTCTACCTCCCTACCTGTTGCCTTTCATGATGACAGCGCTCCCGGATTCAAAATATTGTTGGGGTCGATAAGCCGTTTGATCTCTTTTACGAGATCATAAAGATTCGCCATACGCTCATAGGGATAAGGCCCCTTGGTGCTGAGCGTCGGCGCAGTCCAGGCGACGCCCTTTTTATTGCTGAACTCATGAATCTTTCCCATCCACCGGCGGAGTTTTGCTACGTCCTCTTCGTCGTAAGGATTGTAGAAGACGAAATATTCCTCTTTGATCGCCAGGTCGCGGGTGACGTAGCTATCGTGCTGGGGCGAGTGCTCGGAATCCCACAGGCCACACTCTTTCTTTGCCGCCTCGTCGAATTCGTACATCTCTTTTAAGAAGTTGAGCGGATAAAACTTGGAGGTCACGGCGAACATCCCCGTGTGGCGCACGACCGTGCTGCACCAACCATCTGGCCCCATGATGTGATAGTCAGGCCAGCCGTGCAGTCCGTACTGCTGGGCTTTTACTCCCATCGCCTTCTCGGCGATCTCCTTGACTTCGATTCCTCCCCGTTCCTCGTAGATCGTCCTCATCCTCCTTTCTTTATAGGCTAGCTCTTCCTGGTCGCGTGCGAAGAGAATCGTCTTCAGGAAAAACCAGGCATCTTCGGGTATCTTGGCTTTGTCGTAGAGCCCTTCTTCCATGGGCCAATGGTACTGCCAGCGGTCGGTAAAATGGATATCATAGACAACCTCACCCTTAACAAGCTGGATGAGGGCCTCCTGGACGTTTTCTAGCTGGCCACGGCGGAAGCTGTAGCAGTAATCGTGCAACCATTCTCTTTTGCCCTCAATGGCGCGAAGGCAAACCTTACTAATGATTCCCAGAGAACCGGCCGACTGGGTGAAGAGTCCCATAAGATCTGGAAGGTTGACCCACTTTTGAAAAGGTCCAAGGTCAGTCTCCTGATTTGCTAAGGCACCGAGACGCACGACCTCGCCATTTGCGAGGATCACCTCCAGGCCGATTACCAGGTCGGCAATCAAGCCATAGCGAGTCATGCCGTAGCCAACGCCACCTTTGGTGACCATAGCGCCGATGATGACGGAAGGACCGTAGCTCCCATAATTGGGCAGCATCAGGCCATGCTGCCTTAGTGCGTAGTGAATGGAGTAAACGCTGGCTCCTCCCTCGGCAATGACATATTGGAGTGTGGGATTGACCTCGAGGACTTTGTCCATCCCAAGCATATCTAAGAGGATGCCTCCCTTGAGAGGAGAGCTGATTCCCATTCCAACGCCGCCCTTAGCGACAATCGGGATCTTGTGTTCATTGGCGAAGCTCAAGATCCTGGCGAGGGGGTGATGGCCCTGCTCGTCAGACTCGACCCGGACGATAACGTCCGGGAGCGCCTTGTAGGCTCCGTAAGCCAGGGAGTGCTGATAGTTGATCTTGTCAATGGGATTGGTGGAGACAAAGCGGGGGCCGACGATCTCTTGGAGCTTTGCTACAATATCGTCCAGAGTGAGCATAAAGGGTGTTAGAGAAGTGGCTTACATGCTTCGACCCTTCGACTTGGCTCGGGGCCGGCTCCCTCGACTGCGCCTTCAGTCCCGAGCCCTTCGATGAACTCAGGACAGGTTTGTCGCAGCATGAACGGAAAATTATCAGAGATTCTCAACCTCCTCCGTTCGCCCTGAGCCCTTCGATAAGCAGGCCGTTCGTCCTGAGCTTTGTCGAAGGAAACGGCCTGCTACTCAGGACAGGCGTATCGAAGGGTGAACGAAAGGTTTTCAGCACCCTAGATCTGGAAGTGGCTTCCTCCGGTGATGAGGATGTGGCTTCCGGTCAGCATATCGGTCTCATCGCTTGCAAGAAAGGCGATAGTCCCGGCCACATCTTCAGGGTAAAGGTGTTTCTGTAATGGTCTGGTTTTACGTACTCTCTCCTTGAATTCTTCAGGCATAATGGCCGAGGCGTCAGTCAGCGTAAAAGCGGGAGTGACGACATTGACCGTTATCCCCAAAGGACCCAGTTCGATCGCCAGGGTGTTAGCCATTGTCTCCAGCGCGGCTTTAGCCGCGGCATAGGCGCCCATCCTGGGCAAGGGCTGCTGCGCCAGGCGAGTGCTAATGACGATGATCTTTCCCTTCTTTCTTTCGATCATCCCAGGGACAAAGGCCTGTATGCAGTTGTAGAGAGCGGAGAGCTCGTGGTCCATTGCCTTCATCAACCCTTCCCAAGAAATCTGATGGAGCAGGTTGATCTCGAACGGAAAGTAGGCGTTGTTGACGAGGACATCTACCTTGACGAATTTCTCGCGGACGGCTCGCTCCATCTCTTCCACCTGTCTCTTTTGCGTCACATCCGCCTGGAAGACCATTCCCTTTCCGCCCTCTTTTTCAACCTCCTTCAGGACTGCCAATGCCCGATCACGATTCTGATGATAGTTGATGATAACGGAGGCCCCCCACTCAGCCACGCGCTTGGCGGCAGCCGCTCCAATTCCTCGGCTGGCCCCCGTAATTAGAATCACCTTGCCGCTTAGGGGCCGGTGTCTCTCTTGCTCCATCGCTGCCCTATCGTTATATCGCTACGGCGTCCTCTGCTGCGCCCTTTTCGAACTTTGCAGCGTTTTCCTTGAAAGAGAGGAACTTCATGCGGACATAAGGTGAGGTGTAACCGTTCAAGATCCGCTCAATCCTGCCAGGCTTGCTATAAAAAGACTGGAAGGCCCACCCGGTGAGTTGCCCTAACTCATGACGGGAAAGGTACTTGGTCGGCATCACGCAGTGTTCAAGATCGTATAAGCTCAGGTCCTGGATCTCGACGAGGTTTTCCTTAACTGCCCGCTTATAGATGGGGGAGCCTGGGATGGGGTTAAGGACTTGGATCATCACGATATCCGGATCGATCTCATCGACGGCGCGGGCCCGCTGCCGGATCTTTGCTTCGTCATCTTCCCAGAAGCCGTTGATGTAGGTAGCAATGGTAGAGATGTCGTTTTGGCGCAGGAATTGGACCAGCTCTTTTAACTCCTTAACTCCGACCTTCATCGGACCCTTGCGCGCCTCTGCAATCTCCTCGTCGGTTCCTCCATCAATCCCAATCAGCACCTGGTACATACCGACCTTGCGCAGGCGCGCGATAAGGTCGGCGTCGCGGATGAAGTTCTGCGCCCGTCCGAGGCAGAACCAACTCATATCTAGTTTTCTCTTCTCCAACTCCTCTACTAGGTCCACCATTTTTTGTCGGTCCGAGTTGAAGTCATCATCCATGAAGGTGATAGCCTTAACCCTATACTGCCTGTTTAAAAGTTCCATTTCATCCGCCACTTTCTTCCCCCCACGGGTTCGATGGGAAGTAAAATCACGGGGGTTTCTGGCATCCACCAGCCACCATTCGTAACAGAAATGGCATGCCCCCTCACAGCCGCGCGAGGTTACAGCCTCATTGTAATTAGGGATGACGGAATAACCGTAATAGCGATCCATGGGAAAGAGGTCATACGCCGGCATGGGAAGTTCGTCGAGGTTGGCGATGACTCCTCGCCTAGGGGTAAGGACGATCTCGTTACCCTCGCGGTAGCAGAGCCCTTTGATCTCGCTGAATTTCGGCTGAGGGGTTTTTAGCTCTTCCAGAAGCTCCCGAAGGGGATACTCATTGTCGCCGAAAACGCCGACGATCGCGAAATCGATCTGAGGATTCTCTCGCATAATCTCCTTGGGAATGGCGGTGTACATCAAGCCCCCGCCCACCGTAATCGTCCGCGGCGCGACTTCTTTGATGCGCCTCATCGCGTCGTGGAAGCGGTTGAGTTGGGCTGCTCCCCCTGCGGCCGGGATGACGCTCCCGAAAAAGACCACGTCCGGTCTCCTTCTTTGAACTTCTTCCAACATCGCTCTGTCGTCCAGGCCAAGGGCACGGCAATCAAGGACTTCCACATCTGCACTCTTCTTCTCACGGATAAAAGCAGCGACTTGACTGTACAATGAGTTGCATGCGAGGTGGCGGTCACCCCAAGGCGCCCAATTGCCCATGGGAGGAGTAATAAAGAGGAGTTTCATTGGCTTCTCCTAAATACCTAAAATGTTTCAATGTAAACTATTTAATGCCGAACTGATTGTCAAGGGTTTTTGAGCCGAAGGTGGTTGCTTATTGCATGAACCCAAAAGGGGAGTAAAATAACAGCCCGAAGGGGGGACTGCACTGCATTAAATTCGTATTGACATCGTAGGGGCCTTCTGTTAGGAAGTGCAGAGCGCTTATTCCCCAGGCTCAATTAATAAGGAGGGTAAACTCTATGGCTGAGCAAGCTCAAGAAGAGGTACTACTAGATGTTAGAGTGGCTGAGGCTTCCAAGCTCTACAAATTCTATCTCAATCAGGAAAAGAAGATTTTAGGAACCTCCGCTGTAGTCATTTTTCTCACCATTTGGGAATTGATAGGCGGGACCTTCCAACTTATCAATCCCATGTTTATGAGTGCTCCTTCGCTTATTGGGAAGGCCGCTGTGCAGCTAGTCGCATCGGGAGAGATCTGGAACGATCTCAGGGTGAGCGGCATCGAATTCGCCTGGGGATACTTCCTTTCGGTTATCTTCGCCATCCCCTTTGGCATCGCGTGCGGTTGGTACAAAAGGATGGCCTACATCTTTGATCCGTTTATCAACGCCATGAACGCTACCCCACGCGTAGCCCTTTTGCCCCTGGTCATTATCTGGTTGGGTATCGGTATTCTCTCCAAGGTGGGGATCATTTTTCTCGGCGCGGTCTTCCCGATATTGATCAATACCCGCGACGGGGTAAAGACCACGCCTTACAATCTCCTGACCGCTGCCAAGAGCTTTGGCGCCTCGGAGTGGCAGATCTTTAAGACCGTGGTGCTTCCTTCTACTCTCCCTTTTATTCTTACTGGCTTGAGGCTGGGGGTTGGCAGAGCCCTGATCGGGGTCATGGTCGGTGAGCTTTATGCCGCCACCGCCGGGATTGGTTTTATGATCACGGTTGCCGGCGCGACCTTCCAGACCGATAAGGTCTTTGTCGGTGTCTTGGTTTTTGCTATCACGGGCGTGATATCGATGGAGTTACTCACCAAGCTAGAAAATCGGTTTGATAAGTGGCGGCCCAAGGTGGGGGCGGCTGCATAGCTTTTCTTATTTTCTGGTGCATTAGCTAAAGAGGTGGCATCCGGCAGAGTCCGGGGCCACCTCTTTTTTTGCGTTAAATCTGTTCTTATGACTAGAGGTTAGCTTGATAATAAAGACAAAAGGCGAAATGGAGGCGGAGATTAGTGAGGCGATGGTGAAATTTGAGATCGAATATATGGGGCGCGGCCCCCAAGAAGCCCGGACCCATATCATCGAGGATATGGTGTTGGTCCGGCTCAAAGGGGTGCTAACCCCTGCGGAACAGCAGCTCACCAAGAGCGCGGATGGGGTGGAATTGATCAAGAGGATGCGCTCTACTCTCATTGAGAACGCAAAGCCCCTTCTCTCCCAGGTGATCGGCGATATTACCGGGGCAAAGGTCGTGGGCTTGCATACGGATATCAGCACGGTTGCCGGCGAGAGGGTTATTGTCTTCGTTCTAGAGCGCGATTTAGAGAAAGACCTGCCGCGCAGGAAAACCTCTTGACTTTAGCCGTCTCTTTTACTAGCTTGGCGTTGGTTTGCAGATAACCCAAGTGGCTGTTTTCCAGTCGAAGAGCAGTCAGTTGGGACATAGGCCGACTTAGAGGTGGAAACACCCGGTCGGCTTTTTTGTTGTGTGCCAAGCATGTTCGACTGCTTAGAGGTGTGAGTCCTATCAAGAGCCTGAAAAAGGAGAGAATCATGAATCCTCTTTTGCTGATCGCCGTCCCGTTAGTGTTGGTGATCGTAGGCATGATATTGAACAATATCGGACTTTCATTTGATCAACCTGAAAGTTCGACAGAGCAAGATCCTGCTAAGAGATTGGCAGCCGAAAGGCAAGCTTACCGCACCTTCTTCGATCTACAGAGAACTCGATTTTTGAAAAGGCAGAAAAGGGTAGGTCAGTATGCTTGGTTAATACTTGCCGTCTTGGTTGCGTCCTTCTGGTGGATGTATTTTGATACAGTGAATAAAACAACAGCCTCGAAACAAATTGCCGCGATTCAAACAGTGCCTACAGCGGAAGGAAAAGAGGTGGTTCTATTTGTAACTCTTAGTGACGGGAACAATGTAAAATACCTCATCAAATCGGAAAAAGCCGGCACATCGGGTGTCGGCGTGAAGGAAGGACTATCGAAAGAACCTGTCCCATCTTGGGAGGTATCCAGATTAGGAACGGCTTTGAGTATCGGCGATAGCGCATTACCTCTCGGCATCGCTCTGAAAATTTCGAACTAAGGCAATGGCAGATCAGGGGTGAAGGTAAAGTGAAGGACTGGGAATTTCACTCCCCTCGATATTCACTTTTGATGGTCTGTTTTTATAGCGTGTGATTGGTTTGCAGATGACCCAAAGGGCTCGAGCTAAAGAGAATCCAGTAGGGACATAGGCCGACCTTCAGATGGAGACATCGGGTCGGCTTTTTTGTCCTACTTCTGTTCATTGATTTTTTGAAGGGCAAGACAAAGAAGCGCCCTTAGGCAGACTCTCCTTTCGATGCATAAACAATGAGGCAAACGACAAACGCTCGGTCGACGAAACCGCGTGTGAGAAGGCTCGGCTTAAAACAACAACTCCGTCATGCCCTTGGGGAGTTCTTCGCGCGGCGGGTGGGCGGGTTGGAGAATACGGAACTCAAGATTGTTGGTGACCTGATTCTTCTCCGATGCAGGGAAGCCATTTCCCCCTCGGAGGTTAACTTGGGTACTTTGAAGTCCGGCCGGTTGCTTCTCCAGGAGGTCAACGAAAGGGTGTGTCGGGAGCTCCAGCCGGACCTTGATAGGATTCTCCGTGAGATCACGGGCCTGCATCTTGTTGATATTTGCGTGGGATTGTTTTTGGAGCGGCGCGAGAAAATTTTTCTCTTCACCATGACCGATACGGTGAAGCAGTAGGCAGAAGGCAGCAATCGAAAAGGGAAGGAAGGCGAAATGAACACGCTGAAAACCACTTTTTTAATGGCGCTTTTGACGGTTCTCCTGGTTACAGCCGGTGGGGCGCTGGGGGGCGAAGGGGGCATGGTGATGGCTTTTATCTTTGCCCTGGTCATGAACGGTGTCAGTTACTGGTTCAGTGACAAGATTGTTCTACGCATGTACGGGGCAAAGGAGATTGGCGCGGAAGAGGACCCGAGGCTCCATCGGATTGTGCAGGAGCTGATATTACGTGCGCAGATGCCTATGCCCAAACTCTATTTGATTCCCCAGGAGACCCCGAATGCCTTTGCCACGGGTAGGGACGAGAAGCATGCCGCCGTGGCGGTTACGGAAGGTATTCTCCGAATCCTGGATGAGGCAGAGCTTCGGGGGGTGCTGGCCCACGAACTCTCCCACATAAAGAATCGCGACATCCTTGTCGGGACCATTGCCGCCGCCATGGCCGGGGCTATTTCGATGTTAGCCAACATGGCTCATTGGGGGATGATTTTCGGGGGAAGGGGTGGTGATCAGCGGGAGGGAGGCCACCCGGTCGTTGCCTTGGTCATGATAATCGTCGCACCGCTTGCTGCGCTGCTGGTGCAGATGGCCATCTCTCGCAGCCGGGAATATGGGGCGGATGATAGCGGGGCGACTATTGCTGGCGATCCTTTGAGTCTTGCCAATGCGCTCAGAAAGCTTGAGCGCGGTGTCGAGCAGATACCTATGGAGGCCAACCCTGCCACGGCTCATATGTTTATCGTGAATCCCTTAACCGGCGGAGGCCTCATGACACTCTTCAGCACCCATCCACCCATGGAAGAGCGGATCAGACGTCTAGAGGAGATGGGAAGCAGGAGGCAATGAGGGCGCCGGGGATAGTTATCTTGCTCTATGGGCTTCTTGCGCTCTTGGGTGGAATCATGGGTTACACCGCTAGCGAAAGCACGGCATCCGTTATAGCCGGCAGTGCGTTTGGTCTTGGGCTCCTGGTGAGCAGTATGGGCGTGCTCCGGGGGAAAAGGATCGGGCTTCTGATAGCTCCCATCCTAACCCTGCTCCTTACTGCGTTTTTCGGCTATCGCCTTGTACAAAGCGGCGAGATCATCCCATCAGGGCTAATGACGGCCTTGGGTCTTATTGCGCTTGTTTTGTATTTCGCTCTGCGCTGAGAGGAAAATCTTGTGACAACAGAGGGGTTGTTGTTGTGGGTTATTTTCAATGTCTTTGTCCTGGGCATCCTGGTCCTCGACTTGGGAGTATTTCACCGCAAAGCCCACGTGGTTTCCCTAAGGGAAGGGCTTGCTTGGAGCTGCGTCTGGGTTTCGCTGGCCCTTATTTTCAGCCTAGGAGTCTATCTTGTCCGGGGTGGGGAGAAGGCGCTGGAATTTATCACCGGCTATCTAATCGAGTGGTCTCTCAGCGTCGACAACCTGTTCGTTTTCCTAGTCATTTTCTCTTACTTTGCAGTTCCGGCGATTTATCAACATCGAGTGCTTTTCTGGGGTATCCTGGGAGCCCTTGTCATGCGAGCCCTCTTTATCGCGACGGGAGCGGCTTTGCTAAGCAAATTCCACTGGATGATCTACATCTTCGGGGTCTTCCTCATTTTTACCGGCATTAAGCTCCTCTTTGCCGGGGAGGAAAAAGTGGAGCCGGAAAAAAACCCGGCGGTCCGCTTAGTCCGCCGCTTCATGAACATAACCCCGAGCTTTGAAGGACAGCGATTTTTCGTCCGCAAAGATGGAAAGCTATGGGCGACTCCACTGTTTCTGGTCTTGGTCGTTGTCGAGACAACCGATGTTATTTTTGCCGTTGATTCGATCCCGGCCATCTTCGCGATAACTTTGGACCCGTTCATCGTCTATACCTCCAACGTTTTTGCCATCCTCGGGCTGCGGGCTCTGTTTTTTCTCCTCGCTGGTGTCATGGGGATGTTCCGCTACCTGAAAGTGGGTCTATCCTTTGTGCTGTGTTTCGTAGGTGTCAAAATGACGATCGTCGATTTCTACAAAATACCGATCGGGGTCTCGCTAGGGGTCGTTGGGGCGATATTGCTTTTTTCCATTCTGGCTTCGCGCTTCGTCCGTCCGAAGGAGGTTGAGCCTTCCTCTGTTTGATCCGATCCTGGAAGCGGCGAAAGTCAATGGTAAATTCTGGAATGACAAGGAACTCCCGGAAGGACGAGCCTGAAAATCTGGCCGGGGTTGCGATTGTTCCCGTTGTTCGTGCCCGCGTGAAAGTCGGCTCGATTTCAAGTGAGCAGCGCTTTTGGCCTGTAGAAGGATACCAACCAGGAAAGGCGCCTGAAAGCTTTGATAAGCAATATG
>JBOHVJ010000508.1:0-1838 GCA_050735075.1 Binatia bacterium | reverse complement strand
ATCTCGAGCTCCTCATACAGATGAAAAGATAAAGGGCGATTGAACTCCTGTCTAAAGACCCTTCTCCTCCCGCATCGGGCGCACTTCAGGATTTTTAGGATAAGTTGGAAACTAGCCGCGCAGCACTTGGAGAAGATTTTCCGCGGGCAGCGCGATCGATGCCCTGGCGGGTCTCGGGAAACTGGTCTGAAGATTTCCCCGAATCAGCTCGCACCCCGCTTCGGTCAGGATTCCCTCAGTCTCTCCGTCGCGCGGGGCCGGAATAGCTACCCGCCAGTGTTTCTGAGCCATTAACTCGGTGACTCAATCCCCGTTTAGCCTGTAGAGTTTCTTTGCGGTCTCCGCCAGAAGCCACCTCTTGGCCTCCGGAGAGAGATCCTTACGGTTGCCCAGGTGATCGATGTTTTCCGGAAACTCAGTGTCCCAATGAGGCCAGTCGGAGGCGTAGTAAAGAACCTGGGGAGTTAGAACCTCCGCGGTCGCACCGACAAGCGGTTCGTAGTCCTCCGCATGGAGGTAGATCCGTCCGCTTTTTACGTACTCGCTCGGCCTTCTCTTACAGAGCGGCGCTTCCACCTTTCCCCGCTTCTCCCACTCCTCATCCATCCTGCCCATCCAGTAGGGAGCCCACGAGCACCCCGCCTCCATAAAGGCCACCCTCAGAAGCGGAAACCTCTCCATGACCCCGCGCAGTACGATGCTCGTCATCTGGAGCATCTGGGCGAAGGCGTGCGATAGAGTGTGCACGTCGATGAACTGGTCGAACAGCTCGCCCGCAAAGTAATGCGGTCCCCGCACCGTAGCATGGACCCCGAGCATGCAGTCCAGTTTCTCCGCCTCCTCGTAGATGGGCCAGTAATCCTCATGGCCCAGTGGCTTCCTTAAGCCTACAGCCGGAAGCATCACTCCAACCAACCTCAACTCTTTGACCGCTCGCCTCAGCTCCTTAACGCCCTCGGCTACATCTTGCAGAGGCACCAGAGCGATTCCCTTGAGCCTGGGACTAACTTTCTGGAACTCCTCTGAAACGAAGTTGTTCCACGCCTTGCACAACGCAACGGCATAATCCGGCTCACGGATCCAGCCAATGCTTAGGCCGTTGGTAGGAAAGAGCACCGCTGTCGAGACACCTCCCTGATCCATCGCGTCAAGCCAGCTCCTGGCGTCCCTGGCCCTCGTCCCCAACGTGCCGCCAAGAGAGCGGTCCCAGTTATCCCTGGGATAAAACACCGCGCCGCGGTCGCGATACGGTGGCTCCATGTACCTTTTCAACTGGCTGTCCTCTTCCGTGATGTGGCCATCCGCGTCGATGACTTCTAAATCTCTAGCCATAGCACCCTCCTTATTATTTTAAATTTGTATCCAATGAATTGCTCCATCTGGAATTCTACTTTCCTACGTCCAGCTCTCTAATAAAACGATCATCCACGAACTCTCGCGGGTCCGCTGTAGCCGCTTGGGTTAACTGCCTTGACATGACTCGCAGCGCTGTCCCCAGCGCCTGCAACACAGGATAAGGAACCTGTGGCATCCCGGGTTGAGTGATATCATAGGTCTCTTCCGCAATAGAACGATCTGATATCCCGCTATATTCTTGCTGGACTTGCACGGTGAAAGCGCGGTCGGTCCGGTAAAGATGCATTCCCTCCACGTATGCCCTAACAAATTTCCTAGTGATCTCCTCGTGATCCTTGATATAGCTTCGCCGCGCGGCTATTCCACCCAAAGCGTAGTTCAGACCGTAGTCTGTGAAATCCAACAGAAAACGACAGCCCTCCCTCTTTGCCTCGATAGCCTCGGGAGGAGTTATAACCTCGGCGTCGCACTCACCTCTAACA
>JBOHVJ010000507.1:0-3201 GCA_050735075.1 Binatia bacterium | reverse complement strand
TCCATCGGTTGGACAAATACTTTCCCATTATAAAGCGGAGGATCTGAGGGTTGAAACTTGCAGTTTTCACTAATCGATTTCCTGGCCCTGTCACTACCTTTTTTGCCCGTGATATGCGGGCTTTATTAGAGGCAGGCATTGACCTGGATATTTTTCCAATTTACCCACTGGAGCCGACGCTATGGCGATATGTTCCTACTATCCTCAATGAAGGGATTCTCCCAAGACGTAAAGTCCATCACATCAGCTTACGCCAAAGCCTGCTGTCCGCAGGACCGTGGCCTTTGAGGAAGTTCGGTAGGTTTCTACGAGACACGGCTGCAATCAGTGCTTCAACAGTGTCTTCCGGACTGATTCCGATTGCCAAGAGCGCGTATGTGTTTTTAAAGGCGTGGGCTTGGGCGCACCGGTGCTCGGATGCCTATGATCATATCCTGGCATACTGGGGCAACTATGCCGCCACGTGTGCCTATATTTTTCATCGCCTAACAGATCGGAAGGTTCCTTTTTCTATTTTTCTTCACGCCGGCATAGACCTCTATGAAAACCAGGTATACCTAGGGCAGAAACTTCTTTATGCGGACAATATCATTGTCGAATCAGAATTCAATCGGGAATTCATTAGGCAACTCTACCCGGATATATTTGACCTCATAGCAAATCGAATACATGTAAATTACCTGGGAGTTGACTTTGCGGAGTTCTTTTTTAAATCTGACGGTCGCCCACCAAGTAAAATCCTAGCGGTAGGCGGCTTGGAAAAATATAAAGGCTTTGACTACCTGTTGCGTGCCGCGCATGAGCTGAGCCGTAAAGGCACAGATTATGAGATAGAATTAGTTGGCGACGGCAGAGAATCCAGCTCGCTGAAATCATTGGCCCATGCCCTGAATATTCAAAGGAGCGTAAAATTTCGCGGATGGTTACGCCCCAAGGAAGTTCAAATCGCGATGACCCAGGCAACGTTGTTGGTTCATCCTTCCAGAGGACTTGGCGATGGCATGCCGAATGTGATCAAAGAATCCATGGCTCTAGGCACTCCTGTTGTTGCTTCGAACGTGGCAGGTATTTCTGAGCTGCTAGATCACGGAAGGTGCGGGATACTTGTGCCCCCTAGGGATGTACCCGCACTCGCAAGCGCGATAGAGACGCTGTTGACAAACGAGGCACTGCGGCGAAGCTACGCCGATGCAGCGCGCAGATATGCGGAGGAAAATTTCGATCTCTGGCGAAATGGACGGCGTCTGGCGGATATCCTTTATTCAACAAAGCGGCTGGAACGGGCAGGTCAACTCGTAGCCGGTAATAAAGTCCGAAGTCCGAAGAACTAGCGTCGGCAAACGCGACCGTCCAAGTTTTGTTCCGATTTCGCTTGTCGTTGCTACAGGGGCGGCAAGCGTTAAGTCTGAGAATCGAGAGTTTGGTCTACGGAGATTCGACGATCTCTTGCTCAGCCGCCTTGGCCGATCTCGTTGAGACAGACCAAGCTTTGAGAGAGAGAAAATGGACGAGCCGACATCAGACCAGAGTAGAAAATCCTTGTCGATGGCCGAGTACGCCTCGCACCTAGCGAGGAACGGGACACGGAACCTGCCCGGCGCACCAGGAACATTTTGGGTCAAATACGAGACATACGCTATGATGCGATTTCCAACCTTCCACTTGGCACCGCCTTCTCCCGGCGAAATCCGGCGGGTCCTGTGGCGAGGTCCGGCAGCGATTGTCAGCTATAACTTGGAGCCAGACGATCGCCATCCTGTCAACGCTTGGCTATATCTCTGCGCCAACCGAGAGTACGCATTGGACAAACTCCCTCCACCTATGCGCCGCAATGTGCGCCGGGGGCTGAAGGAACTCAGAATCGAGCCTATCACTTGCGACCAAGTGCTTGATTATGGGTTTCAAGCGTTCTGCGATTCGATTCGCCGAATTGGGCTGAGAGAGGAAACGCCGGAACAGTTCCGTCGGTACTTCACATGGCGAGCAGGATGTCCTGGACATGTTTTTCTGGGTGCTTGGAAGGACGAAAAATTGGCCGGGTTTTTGTCCATCCCGAAGGTGGACGACTGGGCGGAAATCGAAGGCCCCTTTTCACTGGATGCTTTACTCAACCTGAGGGTGAACGATACCTTGTTGTTTTATGCGCTTTCCCGTTACTTGAGCGAAGGGCTATGCCGTGTAGTGAGTTACGGCTTAAGTTCGATCCAAGGGGTCAGCAATAAGGCCGGGCTGCATGTCTTTAAGACCAAGGTCGGTTTCGAGGCACGACCTGTGCATCGGGCCTTCGTGCTTCATCCGCTCATCCGCCCGTTTGCGAATCGGCTGACACTATGGAGCGTGAACGCTATGCTTCGGTTCAGGCCAAGGGATCGCCGACTCAAAAAAGTAGGTGGAGTGTTGGCCTGTGTGCTTGGAGACGGGCGGATACTGGAAATGGAGGAAGAGAACATAAGCGATGAGTGAAATCACTTTCCCTGTCCGGTGCCTGCTGTGCAATGCGCGCGACGGAATCGTTTCCGCCGGATTTCACCAAGTTTATCCTCAAAAGAATTCGTCACCCGTTTTTCTTGATTGGTGGGAATGCCGCACCTGCAAGGGCTGGTTCGTCCATCCGGCTCCAACGCCTGAGGTCATCGAGGAACATTGGGAGACCATCGCTTACAATGATCCAAAACTAGAAATCAAGATCGCAGAGGCCAAGGAAGCAGTACAGGGGCGTATCCTGGCCGGATTGTCTCGTTGGGCAAAGCCCGGGCCAATGCTGGATTTCGGCTGCAATTTTGGCCACTTCCTGGTTATGGCTCGTGAAGCGGGTTGGAGCCCCGTAGGGTTCGATCCCTACGAAACAGGAGCCAAGATAGCGCGCTCAAAGGGCTTCGATGTCCGGTGCGGGTGGTCGCTTGACGAGGCTGGCTTCGCCAATAAACACTTTGCGGCCATCACGGCGAATGATGTCTTCTGCGTTGTTTGGGATCCCATCGCGACGATCGGGACCTTTCACCGCCTTCTCAAGCCTGGCGGGACCCTTGCGATGCGACTCACAAATAAACGCTTCATACTGGGCCTGGCACGGGCTTTATCCCTGGAGGGCGCAGCGCGGGATGCCAGAATCTCGAGAATACTCATAGCACAGTTCCACACTATCAGCCTTGCCTCGCTCTCCCGGATCCTCCGGAGTGTCGGATTTGATCGCATCCGAAT
>JBOHVJ010000506.1:0-1798 GCA_050735075.1 Binatia bacterium | reverse complement strand
TCTTGGCTCATGTTCGACTCCAAGTAGAATGATACGAGTTTGCTTCTGAAGTACGTCCACTAATAGAAAGTTCGAAATTTCCCACTGACCCCGTGCCACCTCCCTTTCCTTGGGCCCAAAAAGCCTGCTCCAGAGATCGGCCCGGCCCGGGTTTGTCAATGTTTTATCGGCATGATTTCCAACCTTCTTGCTGAGATCATCAAGTCTTATGATGCAAGACCCAGGTCCACGCGGAAGGGGAGTACCACCGCCGGTAGACCTTGCTCAGTCCGCTTGAGGAAGTTGAGAATGGTGAACCCAACGACCTCTTTGGTAACAGGGTCCAGCCTTGCAATGATCCCATCTCCAACTTCTTCGGATTCGACGTCGGCTCGAGGTGTCCCTTTGGAAACATACAAGATGTCCGCCTCTCGGTCAAAAAAGTATTGTAGATTGTTCATAAAGCCACTCCTGTTCGAATGTTATTCGAAAGATAAACCGTTAGGATGAAGCTCCGTTCGTTTTGTTTTACGACAACGACTATATATTTTCCTTCCAGTATATCAGCATAGAACTTGTAAAAAAGCGCTACCTGTGAATCCTGGCTTGACCTCCGCAGGGCATCGGGATGTGCAAGGGCCTCTCCTATCCGGTCGAGAAAAGGACCAACATCGGGATGAAATCTGAGGATATGCCCTCGCCGCTCATCGGTTAGCTCGACCGTTTTACCAATAGCGCTCTGGAAGAATATGGACACCAAAAAAGTGTATCACAGGTACGGGACAAGACAAATATGCTTCACAGGCTTAAGCCAGATATAATGAAATGATAGGAAAGGACTTTGGCAAGAGTGGGGGCCTCACCAAGACTGATACCTAGTCGTCTTCCCAGTTTGCCTGGTCAGGGGTCAGAGTGATTTTCAGCGCCTCAAAGCCGCTTAGGCTTTGTCTCGGTAAAGGGACTCGGTTTCTGTCATGGGATGAGACGACTCTTTTGTACAAAAATATATCTGCGCTTACCCCAAGATTGGATTCAATTCTCCATCAAGTCAATCTGCAAGAACGAAGAGCCCAGTTCTGGCTTTTAGATGTCTGCCTCTTTATGCTGGTCGCCGCCGGATAGGAACTATGTAGTCCGTGAGTTAGTCCTCTTCCCATATGCCGCACCATTCAAGCTTCTTTCGTCTCCGCGAGTTGGTTCTGGCCGCAGGCTCTTCTCCGCTGTCCTCGCGGCTTGATGGCAGTTGAGGTGTGGGTGTATTTGGAGCGTTCTGCGTAGAGTCGTTATGGCCCGAGGGCTGGCTGATGATCTCCGGAACTTTATCTTGCGGTGTTATTGTTGAGGTGCCGTTCTTGAGATCCCTGTGGGAAGACTGAGTCTTTCCTTTTTGATTCTTTCGCTTGGATTTGCCAACTTGAGAGGTGGTCTCGTCACGTTCCTTGGGCCCACTCTTTTTCGCTTCCCGCATCCTGCTCATCACTACCCGGTTTACCTTCTCGGTGAGATTGAGCGGGAGCTCATTTCCTTGACTGAAGCGAGGGAGATCATCGGACAGGTCGAATTTTTCGGGAGGATTGATGTCGGCGCGGATGAGTTTGACCTTGGCCGGCTTTCCACCATGTCGCAGGTAAGCCTCCCCGATGCCGAGGCCGTGTGATCGGGATAAGGATCGGGATAAGGGGTCGAGTCTGCTCTTGGCTCATGTTCGACTCCAAGTAGAATGATACGAGTTTGCTTCTGAAGTACGTCCACTAATAGAAAGTTCGAAATTTCCCACTGACCCCGTGCCACCTCCCTTTCCTTGGGCCCAAAAAGCCTG
>JBOHVJ010000505.1:0-1654 GCA_050735075.1 Binatia bacterium | reverse complement strand
GATGATGCCTTGCTCCTCAGCAATCTCCCGCGCACGCAGATAAATGGCAATGGAGAGATCGCGCATCATCTCCGCCTTTGCCTTCCCGACTCTGTCCACCATCTGTTGGAACGTGATGTTCTCATCATGCTCTCCGACAGACGCCTTTGTCGACGGAGTAAAAAGGGGTTCTTCTAAGCGAGCGGCCTCGACCAAACCCTTTGGGAGCGGGATACCGCACACACCACCGGATTCCTGGTATTCCTTCCAGGCCGAGCCGAAGAGGTAGCCTCTTACGATGCACTCCACGGGCGCAGGCGAGGCTTTTTTAACCAGCATGCTCCGGCCTTCCAACTTATCCTTGTAACGGCGGCAGATATCAGGGAAATGCTCGACCTCCGTCGTCAGCAAGTGATGGGAAATGATATCCTCCATAGCCTGAAACCAATAAGCGGAAAGGGCCGTGAGGATTTTCCCCTTCCCAGGAATCTCGGTCGGGAGAACCACATCGAAGCAGGAGATACGGTCCGTAGCGACAATCAGCAGACAGTCCCCAATAGCGTAGATGTCCCTCACCTTGCCTTGCTTGAATAGGGGCAGCCCAGAAATCAGCTTGTCACGCATGTCGACCTCAATGACCCTCGAACGCAACTGCCTACACGGAGACCCTCTCCGTCTGACGCGCTGTGGCCCTTCCCACTGGCGTCTTCTGTCGCAGGATGACTTTCGTCGCCTCAATTATGAGGAAGATGGCAAAACCAAAGGCCACAATTATGGCGAGGTCAGAGAAAGAAGGCTTCATGATGCCGAATGCCTCACGCACAGCCGGGATCTGAATTATCGCAGCAACCAATACGAGCTCCCATATGATGGCTACGACAAGCCATTTATGAGGAGGCGCTTTGAAAATACTGTGTATGAGAGAACGACAGTTAAGGGCAATAACGAACTGGGTGATTATGAAAAGGAAAAATATCTGCGTTCTTGCCTGTGTTATGTCGCCGAGTTCATGGAAGAAGAGAAAGAGAAAAAAAGGTGACTCAATTAAGACTGCTCGCAATATAAAAGATTTTATATCCCATCCAAAGATGCTCTCTTTCGGATCTCTCGGTGGTCTCTGCATAATGTCAGGATCGGGCGGCGCCACGCCCAGGGCAAGGGCCGGAAGTCCGTCGGTTGCCAGATTGATATACAATATTGCGGCCGGTAAAAGGGGCAAGAGTTCAGGCCCCATTGCAAGAACGATTCCCCCGATGACAATTACTTCTGTGATGTTTGCCTGAAGAAGATAGGCAAGGTATTTTTTTATATTGTCGTAAATCCACCTCCCGAGCTCAATGGCACGGACGATCGTGGCAAAATTATCATCGCTCAGCACCATGTCCGCTGCTTCCTTAGCGACTTCCGTCCCGGTAATTCCCATGGCCACCCCGATGTCAGCATGCTTTAGGGCTGGAGCATCGTTGACCCCATCGCCCGTCATGGCGACCACTTCGCCCCTATTTTTCCACGCCCTGACGATCTTGAGCTTATCCAGAGGAGAGACCCTGGCATAGACTGTGACTTTGTCCACGATGCCTTCGAACTCTTTATCTTCTAGTTTGTTAAGCTCATCCCCGGTAAGCACGAGGTCTCCCTCGCGGTAAATTCCAATTTCATTCGCTATCGCTACAGC
>JBOHVJ010000504.1:0-16687 GCA_050735075.1 Binatia bacterium | reverse complement strand
GTGAAAGCCCTACCAGATGGGAGTTCCGCACAAACAAGAAAGCCCGATCCCTACAGACGAACCAATCCATCTGATAGAGAATCGGGCTTCGGCCTGAGCTCAGCCGAACGGCTCCCGTCCTCAGTCCGATCAACTCTGGGTGGTGAGGAGACTCGAACCACAGTCCGACCTGCCTGTGCGTGGCCGCACGCAGACAGGCCTATAATCGGGCAGATCCTTTACCCCGAGAGCAGGGGACAACTTCCATATTCCCTTCTGCCCTACCTATCGCGTGACTACTTAGACGAGCGGTAATCGCTAGAATTCAAAAAGCACGACTTCCCAGCTAACTCCGCACGTTGACATCCTGGCTCCTGATCGAATAGTCTCCCACAAGGTTTTCAATTCTCCAGAGGTGAGTAATGAACGAAGTCGTCTATAAGGGCTTCCGCAAGGACGAAATGGAGTTCCATTTTCAACCCAGAGTTGCGGCGCCGGACTTCCCCAGGTGGACCGAGCAGAGAGCCAAGGCGAGCGCGGTGGTGAGAGAAAATTTTAAATCAAGGCTTAACGTCCCTTATGGGAAGAGCCCGCGTCAGGTGGTTGATATCTTTCCGGCGGATGAGCCCAACGCGCCGGTTCAAGTCTACATCCACGGCGGCTACTGGCGGGGCGGGAGCAAGGATGACAGCAGCTTTGTTGCGGGAACATTCGTGAAAGCCGGCGCCACTGTAGTCCTTTTGGAATACGACCTCTGCCCTACTGTCACAGTGACGGAGATCGTCCGACAGGCACGGGCAGGCATTGCTTGGGTCTACCGCAATATCGCCGGCTATGGGGGCGATCCGTCTAGGCTTTACATATCGGGGACTTCAGTCGGCGGGCACCTGGTGGCTATGGCGCTGGCCTATGACTGGGAGAAGGCGGAACGTTTACCACGCGACATCATCAAAGGCGCCGTTACTATCACCGGCGTCTATGATCTCGACCCCGTCTTTCACATCGGTGTCAACGAGGAGATTCGGCTGAACCAGGAGACTGCGCGCGAGAACAGCCCGATGCTCCACCCGCCGCTTCCCCACACGCCGCTTATCATTGTTGTCGGAGGAGACGAGCCTCTCGGCTGGAAACAGATGTCGATGAACTTCTCCGCACTGTGCAAAGAACGCGGCGTGGACTGCCAGTATCTCGAGATTCCAGGGGTACACCACTACTCGCTCCCAGCGCTTCTGGCCGATCCGAAGAGCCTGCTGTCGCGTGCCATACTCGCGCAAATGGGGCAATAGCTCTTTATTTCTCTTGCTAAGATCTGATCATTTACGTAAAATTTTCTAATTGGGTCGTGGAGGTCGCTCCTATGACTAACTCGCCCGAGAATCCTATGGGTACCGACGGCTTCGAGTTCGTCGAGTACACCGCTCCCGATACGCGCTCCCTGGAAGAGCTTTTTCAAAGGATGGGCTTCGTCCTGGTCGCGCGCCATCGCTCGAAAGACGTCTCCGTCTACCGTCAGGGTGATATCAACTTTATCGTCAACCACGAGGCGCATAGCTTCGCCCAGGCCTTCGCCAAGGTGCACGGCCCGTCTGTGTGTGCGTTCGGTATCAGGGTCAAGGACGCGGCCTATGCCACTAAGCGAGCCACCAGCCGTGGGGCGGAGCCTTACCAGAGTCAAATAGGACCGATGGAGTTGAACATCCCTGGCATCAGGGGTATCGGGCGTAGTGTGATTTATCTTATCGACCGTTACGGCGAGCGCTCAATTTACGATGTGGACTTTATCCCGATTGAAGGTGCTCCGGCGCGACCTGAAGGAGCCGGCCTGACCCAGGTGGATCATCTCACCCATAACGTGCACAAGGGCCGTATGGATCAGTGGGCAGGCTTTTACGAGCGTCTATTCAATTTCAAGGAAATCCGCTACTTCGACATTCACGGGAAGGCAACCGGCCTCAAGTCACGGGCGCTGAGCAGCCCTTGCGGGAAGATCCGCATCCCTATCAACGAGCCCACAGATGACAAATCGCAAATACAGGAGTATCTCGGAGCCTATCGAGGGGAGGGAATCCAGCACATCGCCTTGGCAACGAACGACATCTACCAGACCGTTGAGAAGCTGCGGAAAAATCAGCTCGGGTTTATGGACGTGCCGGATACCTACTATGACAACCTCGATGAGCGCATACCGGGCCATGCCGAAGATGTGGAGCGCCTCAAGCGCAACCGGATCCTCATCGACGGCTCGCCGCGTAAGGGATTGGGCTTACTGTTGCAGATCTTCACCGAGACCGTCATCGGCCCCATCTTCTTTGAAATTATCCAGCGCAAGGGCAATGAGGGTTTTGGTGAGGGCAACTTCAAGGCACTGTTCGAGGCCATCGAACGCGATCAGATGAAACGGGGGGTGATCTGAAATGCCGAATTCGCACTGGATCTCGCTGCCGAAGGTTGAAGGCATTGCTTCCCGCCAGGCGCATGCAGACCTACCGAAGGACACCTATGAGAGGGAGCTGGGCAAGGAGGGCTTCTACGGCCCATCGACCCAGATGTATCACCGCCATGCGCCCACGGGATGGATTGGGGTTGAAGGCCCGTTGCGTCCGCGCGCCTTCGACATAACCAAGCTCAACAAGTCATCCGGCTCCCCCTGGAATGCCGCGCCGCTGCTGGGTAACGCGAGTACCCAGATACGGCTGTGGCGCACCGACAAGGCCATGGACCACCTCGTTCGGAATGGTGACGGCGACGAGTTATTGTTCGTCCACCAGGGGGGAGGCGAATTGTTTTGCGACTATGGGCATCTTTCATTTCGCGAAGGGGATTACATCATGATGCCCCGGGGAACCCTCTGGCGCATAGAAACCGATGGGCCCCTGGCTCTCTTATTGATCGAGGCTAGCAACGACAGCTACCGCTTCCCTGAGAGGGGCATCGTGGGGAGCCAGGCGGTGTTTGACCCGGCAGTGCTCGACACGCCATCCATAGATGACGCGTTCATCGCGCAGCAAACGGAAGGCGAGTGCCGAATCGTAGTCAAGCGCCGCGGCGAGTTGAGCACGGTAACCTATCCCTTTAACCCGCTCGACGCCGTGGGGTGGCATGGGACGCTGATGCCGGTCAGGCTCAACTGGCGCGATATCCGACCACTGATGAGTCACCGCTACCATGTACCGCCTTCAGCGCACACCACCTTCCTCGCCTCCCGCTTCGTGGTCTGCACCTTTTGCCCGCGGCCGCTGGAAAGCGATCCCGGCGCCTTGAAGGTGCCGTTCTTCCACAACAATGACGACTACGACGAGGTGATCTTTTACCACCGCGGCGAGTTCTTCTCACGCGACAATATTTACCCCGGGATGATAACCTTGCACCCGTGCGGTATCACCCATGGCCCTCACCCGAAGGCCTTCGCGGCCGGCAAGAAGGCAGGAAGCAGCGAAACCAACGAGGTCGCCGTGATGATCGATGTCCGCGACGCCCTCGACGTCGGGAAGCTTCTCGAGAGTGTCGAGTGGAGGGGTTATGTGGATTCCTGGAAAGACAACGCAGGATGAAGCTCGCCTCACTGAAAGCGGGCGACAGAGACGGCACCCTGATCGTCGTCGACCGCGATCTTGCGCGCGCCGTCAAGGTACCGGAGCACGCGCCGACACTCCAGGCCGCCCTGGATAACTGGAATCGCGTAGCGCCGAGGCTTGCGACCGTCTATGAATCTCTCAACCGGGGCGCGATCGCAGGCTTTGCCCTAGACTTCAAGGCACTCGCCTCACCCTTACCCCGGGCCTACCAGTGGCTGGACGGCAGCGCCTACCTGAGCCACGTTGAGCGCGCACGCCGGGCGCGAGGGTCAGATATGCCACCCAGTTTTTTAACCGATCCCTTGATGTATCAGGGAGTATCAGACGGTTTTCTCGGCCCGCGTGATGCCATTCCCTTGGCGAACGAGGCATGGGGCCTGGACTTCGAGGCCGAAGTCGCGGTTGTGACCGACGACGTTCCGATGGGGGTTGAGCGTGAAGCTGCTGTGGACCATATCATGCTGCTGATGTTGGTCAACGACGTCTCCTTGCGTAACCTGATTGCCGCAGAGCTGGCTAAGGGCTTCGGTTTTTTGCACAGTAAGCCCGCGAGCGCCTTTTCGCCGGTCGCCGTGACCCCGGACGAGCTCGGTGAGGCCTGGGATAGAGCCAAGGTGCATCTGCCACTGGTCACCCACCTGAACAGTGTCCTTTTCGGGAATCCCGATGCGGGAAAGGACATGCAGTTTGACTTCCCCACCATCATCAGTCACGCTGCCGCGACGCGTCAACTCGGCGCCGGGACTATCATTGGTTCGGGCACGGTCTCGAACGCCGATCGGTCAAGGGGCTGTTCCTGTCTAGTCGAACGTCGTGTGCTCGAAATTCTCGACACGGGCCAAGCGGTAACGCCATTTATGCGCTACGGGGATCGCGTGCGCATCGAGATGTTCGATGCCAAGGGAAGATCCATATTTGGAGCAATAGATCAGGAGGTCCAACGGTGGCGAAGATAGAGCTCTATACCTACTTCAGAAGTTCTGCTTCATTTCGCGTCCGCATCGCGCTCAATCTAAAGGGCATCGACTACGAACCCCACTTTGTCCACCTGGTCCGTGACGGCGGCGAACAGAAGCGATCTGAATACTTGAGGCTTAACCCGCAAGGTCTGGTACCGGCCCTGGTGCACGATTCGCAGCTCGTTACTCAGTCCCTGGCCATTCTTGAATACCTTGACGAGCTGTACCCCCACCCACCCATCCTCCCTAAAACAGCTCAGGATCGGGCTTACGTGCGCTCACTCGCTCAACTCATAGCCTGCGAGATTCACCCGTTAAACAACCTGCGCGTGCTCAACTATCTGAAGGACACGCTAATGCAGAGCGAAGAACTGCGACTCAATTGGTATCGGCACTGGATCCATGAAGGCTTCCAAGCACTTGAGGCCCGGCTCGCCAAAGATCCGAGGACCGGGACTCACTGTCACGGCGATTCGCCAACCGTAGCGGACATCTGCCTGGTACCGCAGGTCTTCAATGCCAAGCGCTTCGACTGTAGTCTAAATGGCTATCCGACGATACAGCGGATCCATGAAAGCTGCATGAAGCTAACTGCGTTTCAGGCCGCAGCCCCGCAAAACCAAGGGGATGCGGAATAGAGGATCTAAAGATGATCCAAAAGTCTTCCGTATCCCTGTCTCGCCTCTTTGACCTTAAGCTGTTTTAGACCCCACCAGACCGAGGCCTGAACCCACGTTACGACGGGGATTTTTAAGTCTGCCTCCAGAGGTTCGATGATCTCCATCGTCTGCCACTTCGGGTTAGGAATGTAAATTCCATCGGCATGAGGCGCTTCTCGAAAAGCCTCTCGCGCGAGACGATAAGGGACCTCAGGCGCAAGTTCAGCCATCTCCTTGGGTCCGGGACAAAGCGCGCTCTTGAGGCAGAGAATCTCAAAGCCGCACTTCTCTAGACGGTCCTTCGTTCCTTGATTCAAGCTCTCTCTGTAGGGGGTTACCAGAAGAAGTCTCTTTAATCCCAAGGATTTCAGAGCAAGTTCGGCAATCTCTTGGCCCGTTGTTATAGGGATGCCAGTCTCTGTCTGAAGCCTTTGGGCCAGTTGAATCGTCCCCTCACCGTGTCCTGAAATGGCCAGCGGCGAACCCCCCAGGATGACTGCCTCTGCTCTCAACTTCAGAAGGCCGCGCGCGGTCCGTTCCACAGACTCTCTGGCTTTAAGAAACTCCTCGGGCGTATGTGCCTCCACGCCTAGAGTGGCAAAGATGACGTTGACCCCCTCCGGCAGCGCTTTGAACCAATCCTGCGCATCATCGAGGTATGTGGGAGTAACATAACCGATTTGACCTCTCCATCCTCTCATGACTTTCCTCCCTTAGATTTTTCCCTCAGCCAACCTATGCGGTGGGCTGGACAACTCCTAACCTATCTACTCCATGAACTTTCAGTCAAGCAACACCTCGTCCACACCATGGGAGACAAATTATCTCTTCTCAAGGCCTGGATGCGCGAGGGGAGCGAGACTGAAGGCCGTGGACACAGGACCGAGAAGCTTCACGGTAGGCCTGGACCGTGGAAGTAAGCAGCCAAAGGGGCTCTGGGATCTGAACGAAACTATTTTACCCTTGCCGTAATTATTTATATAGTGGTTATTCTATGGCCCAAGCTTTTGGTCGAAGACTCACCGAAGGTAGCATCATTAAAAACATTTGGGTTATCGCATGGCCGTTAACCCTGAGCCATCTCCTCCTCGCCACCTATCACGTGGTGGATATCTATTTTGTTGCCAAGTTGGGATCTGCGGCAATCGCGACAGTGGTTATGGGGGGAACCGTCTCCAATATCATATGGATGATTATGGCCGGGCTGGGAACTTCCATTCGGGCCATGATCTCTCGTTTTATAGGAGCTAGGGAAGAGAAAGCCGCGGCAGAGGTGGCCGTTCAATCCCTTTTACTGTCACTGATGCTCGGAGTTTTCATTGGGATTACAGGCTCGCTCTTTGCCCGCCCGATCCTTGTCCTTCTGGGGGCTGAGCCTGAAGTCCTTCAGTTGGGGATAAACTACATACGCATCATAGCGATCGGCGAAGGACTTTCAACTCTTCTGATGCACAGCGGCAAGGCGATCGTTGAAGCCGCGGGCGATGCCAAAACTCCGATGAGAATTCTGATCTACTCAAATATCGTCAATATGGCCTTGCTTCCCATACTCATCTTCGGCTGGGGCCCAATCCCGTCTCTGGGAGTAAACGGCGCAGCCTTGGCCACGATTCTTGCTGAATCATGGGGTTGCCTGCTTTTCCTTCGTTTTCTTCGGTCAACTACCATTGGGCCAGAGATATTTCACAGTCTGCGCGTAAAGCCGGATCTGATATGGCGTCTAACCCGAATTGCGTTCCCTCGCGTACTCCAGCGGGGGCTAGAAGTTCTCGCCGCAGTAATCCTCATTCGCATCGTCGCCGAGTTCGGTACTGCGGCCGTGGCAGTTTACGGCATCGGATTTCGCCTCGATCTCGCATTCAAAAGCCCTGGATGGGGATTGGGCACCGCAGCCGATACTCTAGTCGGCCAGAGTCTCGGTGCCCAAAAGCCGAGTCGGGCAGAGAAAAGCGCCTGGGTAGTAGCGGGACTCTATGCCTTGCTCAATGCGATGGTTGGATTGCTCTTCATCTTTATCCCGGGAAAGGTCATGGCCTTTTTTAGCATCGACCCCGAAGTCATCCAGCTAGGAATCCCTTATCTGCAAGTTATGTATTGGGCTTTTATTTTCATGGCCGTAGGGATGGTGTTTGAGCGATCTCTGGGAGGTGCGGGTGATACGGTTTCCCCTTTGGTGATTACAGGTATCGGCCTTATGGGATTAAGGATTCCTCTCGCTTTTGCCCTGCCCCACATCATGGGTCTAGAGGTGCTCGGTCTGTGGCTTGCGATCGCCCTCTCTTATGGGGCATGGGGTACCGCGATGGCGCTTTGGTTTCTCCGCGGAGGCTGGAAAGAGAAAAAAATCTAGAGCGTTACTCGAGCCTTACATTTCTCTTAAAGTCGTAATCGGGAGAAAAATCGTTCTCAAAATTCCAGAGGACCCTACCCCGGTCCCATCCGTTGCTAAAGGTCGTCTTAAGAAATGCGAGGAGAAGTTTCCAGGCATCCACTGCCGCCTCTTTACGATATCTTCCCGGCATAGTGTCATTGAGCCAACCGTGTGGCGCATCGCGGTAGATGCGAACATGATAGCTCTGCTTATTTTTTTCCAAACAGCCGCGGAATCTAAGGACATCGTCCAGAGAAATAATGTGGTCCGCCTCGCCGAAGACCCCTAGGAAAGGGCAGGAAAGCTTCTCGATGAGACTTTCTATAGGCTCTGGCCTGAACTCATCCGCAGTCCACTCTCTACCGCCCGCAGCCCCATAAAAAACAACGCAAGAAGAAAGATCCTTTTTATAGGCGCCGAGCAGGACAGCCTGGCGTCCGCTTTGGCAGACACCTATGATCGAAATCTTGGAAGCATCAACGGCGTTAGACTTTCTTAGATAATCAATAGACTCGCCTAAGTCTTCGAGCACTTCACTATCACGGAGCTCTACCCTAACCTCCCCGCGTTGTAAGGCTTTCCTGTCGCCTGTAAAACGCCAGAAGAGATCCGGGGCGAGACCTACATAACCTGCCTGAGCGAGCTTCACGGTGAGATCCTTGGTATGTTGGACAACGCCGTACCTTTCGTGGAGGAGGATGACCAACGGTCGCTTTCCCTTGGCCCTGGGCAAGGCGCGAAAGGCACCCATCCCGCTCGAAAGGCGCACGGTTGACGAATGAAGTCGCGAAGATTTCCTTTGTGCCATAGATCATCCCTTCTTATTCTCAGCCATCCCCTCTTCATAGACTCCGCGATGCATAACGCTTTTTCTTCCCATCGCCGCAATACCTTTGCATTGAGTTGATTCACATAGGCCTTGGCCTCTGTAGCGCTCATCTTAATACCGAGTTGTGGCGCTTTTGGCTCCATATTTTTCCTTTCCCTCTCGACGATGCGCCAACCCTATCCTCGGAGTAGTAAAAGATCAAGCGGGCTAGGTAGAACCTTCTACGCTTCCTTCGCTGTCCCAGGTCATTTTGTTGAGTGGAGAGGGGTCTGCCCCGAAGCAGGGAGACATCCGACACTCGATTTACGATTTTAGATTTTTGATTTTAGATTAAATCCAAAATCGGCAATCCAAAATCCAAAATAGGTTGGCCCATTGGCCCCCGCTGAGGGGCAGGCCGCTCTCCACTTCCGATTGGCGCCACGTTTTTAGCAGAGCGCTCGGATACTTGCAGGTGTATTCGCGAACCAATATATTTAACGTCTGATGAAACTTCGAAATGAATCCGTCTTTGTGGGCAAGATTACAACCGTCGGTCGGCGTACGGGTCTCTCCCGCACAGTGGAACTCAGGCTGGTCTATCTCGATGGCAGATTTTACGCCTCATCGGGGAGGATTCAGAACAAACACTGGTGCCAGAACCTCATTAAGAATCATGTGGTCGAGGTCAAAGTGGGAAGCGAGCGTTTTCCCTGTCAGGCACGGCAGGTGACTGACGAGAATCTCCGCAGGCGTGTCCTTAACCTACGCGACTCTCCTGCACTCTTAGATCGTGTGGTTTTTGAAATGGCTCCGCAGAACCCACCTCGACCAGGCTCCATCAACCCTGGCTGACAACGAAGACCCCGCCGACGATGAACATCGCTGCTACTCCATCTCTCAGCGTCACTACCTCGATCCCTTTCAAAGTAAAGTGGACTAAAACAAAGGTCACTAGAGGCGAGATGCGCCAGAGCGGTGAGACTAGCACTGTCGGGGCATAGTTCAGCGCATAAAAGGTAAACAAAGAGCCCAGCGCCTCGGTGATACCGGCAAGAGAAAAATAAATCAGGCTTTTAGTCGGGACCCTCTCCCATTTTGGCCGGATCTTAAGGAAGCGGCCGGCGGTGAGTATCACGATCAGAGCCCCGGTCTGGGTGATCAGGGCCCCAAGAATCGGGAGGCTATCCGCGTCCATCCCGATCTTCTTGAAAACTGGATTGATGCCGAAACAGATCGCCGCGAGGAGAGGGTAGAAGAAATAGACAAGGGCGTCGGGTCTCTCCTTACCTTTGGCCTCAATCTGTGTAAGCACCAAGACCCCGACAACGATCAACACAACGCCAAGTGCTATGGGGAAGGTTAACTGCTCGCCTAAAAAGATCACGGCTAAAATGGTAGTGAGGATCGGAGAGCCGTTCTTAACTGAGGTCGCCTTTGAAGCCCCAACTGTATCGATGCCTTTGTAGTAAAAGATCTTGCCGAAGCTCGCTCCTAACATGCCTGCGGCGGCGAAGGCCCAAAAGGCCTTAGCGGAGATATCCAGACGAAAGAGTTCTCCCTGAGCCGCGGCTAGCACAACTAGGAAGATAACAGAGACATACTGCTCGATGAGGGTAGCCGTGCTTACATCCGAGAGGGTCATCCCCTTTTTGAGAAAGAGGGGGCCTATTCCCCATAGGATGCCGGCCAGGAGGGCATAGAATATCCCCAACTGCAAATTGACAGTCATGATCTCAGAGGGAAGAGTTATTTGAAGCCGGGACGAAAACCCCCGGCAGGAAATTCAATGGGTTGTTCCAAGACAAATCCTTGGTTGTCGATGACGCGTAATGTCACACCGCCGCCGGGACCCTCGATGCGGAGCTCAAAAGGGTTTTCACTGAAACGTCGCTCATGCAAGCGCACCGAGACTGGCTTGAGTAGCCGTCCCTCGTGATAGATCCCCGCGGAGACGAGGTTTCGGCCGGAGATCGCTCCGCGGATGCGGTAGTCATTCCCAAAGACGTTTCCCACATGCCGGACCTCTTTAATCTCTATACGTAGGTTGTTGATATTCTCTCGGGCGCGAGCAACGTCTAAGCGTCCGCTAGTGGGTTCCTGATCTACAGAAACAAGGCGGGCCAGAGAGTCAAGACTGGTCTTCGCCTCGTCCCAATCCCGCAGAAGGGACCTTCCAGTCCTCCCACTCCTTAGCGATCGATCCACGGCCTGAGATTGGAGCAGCAGCATGTCCACGAGACCATTGATCTCCTTCGGCCGAGTCCGTCCGCTCTCAAGCTTCTGGGCCAAATAATGAGCCCCATTGGCAAAATTGAATACATCCAAGAGGGCCTTTCTATCCCACGAATAGCCAAACTCCACATCCTCGAGCATCCCCTCCCATGCACTGTTAGCAAGCCGCTCTAACCGCGTCGCCTCTCGTTGGGCTGTGCTGGAAATCTGCGCAGTGACCTCACCAAAGAAAGCCAAAGCAAAGAAAAAGACTCCAAAAGCCGATCGGCTAGTTTTACCCATGTGTGGGCTATCTTAGCACAGCCCTGCTACTTTTTGTTCTTCTTTTTTATCCGTAACATCAATCTTCCAACAACCTCCAAGCTCGACGTCTAGATCAGGCGGAAAAGAAACCCACATCATATTGAAAGCGGACGAAGTCAAGCATATCCTAGTTAGACAAACGGTACGCTGATGAAACATGCTGCAAAATTCACCTTAGCCTTGCTCACCACGACCTTTGCCGTAGGCGCTGGCGTTCTAAGCAACGCTAACGTCACGCTCTCGCAACGCGAGGCCGACAATCTTCAAAACAAGATAGTCGCTATTAATCAAAACGGTCTCAAGGAAAAGGTCTCACCGCGCAGGACACCGGTAACCGAAGCCGAGCTCAATTCCTACTTTGTCTTTCATGGGCGTGACAAAATTCCGGCAGGGATTACCGATCCACGTGTGGCTATTCTAGGGGAGGGCCGCTTAGCAGGGCGGGCTATGGTAGATATGGATGACGTGCGAAGAAATCGAAACTCCGGCCGCTGGTTCGACCCTTTTAATTATTTGTCGGGAAAAGTGCCTGTCGGTGTGAAAGGTGTGCTTCGAACCAGTCAAGGCATGGCTCGCTTCGAGGTTGAGACGTCCGAGATCTCTGGTTTTCCTCTTCCTAGGAAAATGCTCCAGGAACTTGTGAGTTACTTCTCGCGTACGCCAGAGAATCCAAAAGGGCTAAATCTTGATGACCCCTTCAAGTTGCCCGCGAAAATACGTGCGATCGAGGTCGCGAAAGGGGAGGCAGTTGTCGTACAGTAGTCGATGAAAGTGATAACGATCCAGCGGTGGAGGCAAGGAGGTATTATGGGATTTCTGGTCACGCTGGTACTCAATGCCCTGGCGCTTCTGCTAGTGGCCCATCTTATACAGGGAATTCGCGTCAGCGGTTTTGTCGCAGCGCTTATTGCTGCGTTTGTGCTCGGCCTTCTCAACGCACTGATAAAGCCGATCCTTATCTTGCTTACGTTACCCCTCAACGTTTTGACGCTTGGCTTGTTTACATTTGTTATCAACGCCTTCATTCTATGGCTTGCCGCGGCCCTCGTGCCAGGCTTCGCCATCGATCGCTTCTTTCCCACGGCAATCCTTGCGGCTATTGTCCTAGCTGTAATCAATATGCTGATTAGTCTCGTCGTGCGCTAAACTAGTCCGTGCTATTCGATCTCCGGATTGATAACTTTGAGTCTCTGGTCCCGAGCGGCTTCCAATAAACGACTATCCGCAGTGACGAAAGTAACTATCTCCCTCAAGGCGTGTCCCAGCCACAGGGCAGAAGAAAGATGAATGGCGTCGGCATCCCGTAAAGGGTATCTGTCCGTCAGGGCACGAATAACTGGGAATAGTTCATCGTCCATTTCGAACTACAAATCCCCACCCAGGGCGGGCTTTCCTGAGCCGGCGAGGAGAAGGGCGAGGAGGCCGCCGAGGAGGGCGAGGTTGAGATCATAGCCACCGGCAAATCCCATAGGCAAGGTCACAGTGATCATGGCCACAACCATAACTCCTGTAAGCAGAAGCGATGCTAGCCGCGTGCTCGTCCCAAGGATAATTGCCAAGCCACCGAAAAACTCAATTGCGGCCACGACGGGGGCCATGACTCCCGGCAAGGGAACACCGGCTTGCTGGAGGAACCCGGCAAAGCCTCCGAGGCCGCCGAAAAGTTTCAGCCCGCCGTGGCCGAGAAAAACGATGCCTACAAACAACCTTAGAGCAAAAAGCGCATAGTCCCGATAGGGACCAAAAATTTTTTCCAGCATAACTCCCCCTATGCCACTGCCTCTGCTAATGCCTTGTGAACAGCCCTTGCAGTATAAACGCCTGCAAGATGGCTACGAAACGCAGCCGAGGCGTGGAGATCTTCCAAAGGATCAACCCCTTGGGTGACGTGAGAGGAGGCCTCTTCTATAAGGCTAGGAGCCAATTTTTTCCCCCTCAACCGTCCCTCGACCCGTCTGGCACGAAAGGGCTTGGTATCTAAACCGGTAACCCCGATACCGATATCTTCGCAGCGTCCGTTGTTATCTACCCTGAGCCAAACGGCCACGCCCACAATGGCGAAGCCGGAGGCCTTCTGCGGCACCTTGAGATAGGCCGTGCCGCAGCGGCCGGACAAAACTGGAATGCGGATCTCGGTTAGGATCTCACTAGGGCTCAAGGCGGTAGTCATAAGCCCGAGAAAAAAATCACTCGCCTGAATCGAACGCTCCCCTTTGGACCCTCTCACCCGCAGTTCTCCATTCAGGGCTAGGATGGCTGCAGGCATATCCGCCGCCGGATCTGCATGGGCTAAACTCCCGCCGATCGTTCCCCGATTGCGCACCTGAACATCCCCAATCGCTCTCGCTGTCCGGGGGAGAAGGGGGCACTTCTCTTTGAGCAGTTCTGAGCTCTCAATTTGATAATGTGTTGTGAGAGCTCCGATGGTGATCGTATCACCCTCTTGTTGGGTGCCACCAAGACCGGGAATCTTACTCAAGTCGATGAGAAGCTTGGGACTAGCAAGCCTTAACTTCATCATAGGAAGCAGACTATGCCCTCCGGCCAGAAGCTTCACGTCTTCTCCATGCGATGTTAATGCACGAATCGCCTCATCTAGGGTCACAGGGGTCATGTAGTCGAACGCTGGCGGGATCATCGACCACCTCCAACGCTCGCAGCTCCCCTTGACTGGCAAAGCTGCCAGATCTTCTCCGGCTTTAGGGGCATATCGATGTGGGTTACGCCAAAGGGCAAGAGCGCATCGACTACCGCGTTGACAACGGCCGGCGTGGAGCCGATGGTACCTGCCTCACCCACTCCCTTGACCCCTAATGGGTTAACAGGAGTAGGCGTCTCTGTGCGGGCCAAATCCAGATGCGGCAAATCTCCAGCTTTAGGTAGGGCATAGTCCATTAGACTACCGGTCAAGAGCTGGCCGTTTTCATCATAGACAACCTCTTCGAAGAGGGCCTGTCCCAGACCCTGGACGATGCCGCCTTGGAGCTGGCCATCCACAAGCAAGGGATTGATAACTTTTCCGCAATCGTCCACCGCAACATATTTTTTTATCTCAACCCCGCCAGTCTTTGGATCTAGCTCGACTACGCAGATATGCGTGCCAAAGGGGAAGGTGAAGTTGGAGGGCTCAAAGACGGATGTGGCTGAAAGTCCAGGCTCCATCTTCCTAGGCAGTTTTTTTGCGATATGTGCCTCTAAGGCGATCTGCTGGATGGTGATCCCCTTCTTCGGCACCCCTTTGACGCTGAATTTACCCTCGGAAAATACAAGATCCTCCGGGTCCGCCTCAAGGAGATGGGCGGCAATCTCACGCGCCTTCTCCCTAACTTTCTCTGCCGCCTGAAGCACCGCTGTTCCGCCAACCGCGGTCGCGCGGCTGCCAAAGGTTCCGATACCGCTGGCGACCACGGCGGTATCGCCATGAATCACGGTGATGTCATCCAGATCAACTCCCAACTCATCGGCTACGATCTGGGCGAAAGAGGTCTCCTGTCCTTGTCCATGGGGCGAGGCCCCGGTAAGAACCGTCACCTTACCAGTGGGCTCCACCCTCACTGTGCCGCTCTCCCAACCCCCTGCAGGCATCGCAGCCGATGGTCCCATGGCACAGATCTCCACATAAGTAGAGAGACCAATTCCCAGATACCTTCCCTGATTCCTGAGCCTCTTCTGCTCGCGCCGCCACTTCTCATAGCCAACAAGCCTAAGGGCCTTAGCGAGGGCCGCCTGATAGTTGCCGCTGTCATATACGAGACCGGTCGCTGTCTTAAAGGGAAACTCCTTAGGTTTGGGGAAGTTCTTTTGCCGGATTTTGATTGGGTCCATCCCCAACTCCTGCGCCGCCCGATCCATCATCCGCTCCACGACGTAGGTTGCCTCAGGCCTGCCCGCGCCACGATAGGCGTCAGTCGCCACCTTGTTGGTGAAGACCCCAGTGACCTCAATAGCAACAGCAGGAATTCTGTAGGCGCCGGAAAGCATGAGGCCAGTGAGCGGTGGAATCCCGGGCGTAAGAAGCTGATGGTAGGCGCCGATGTCGGCAATGACATTGTATTGGATTCCTAAAATGGTTCCATCTTTTTTCACCGCCACTTCCGCTTCACCCACCTGACCTCTGCCGTGGATCGTTCCCTGAATATTTTCCCTGCGCCCCTCGATCCATTTAACTGGACGCTTCAGCTTAAGCGCGAGGTAGCCGACGAGACCCTCTTCCGCGTAAACATTGAGCTTGCTGCCAAAGCCCCCGCCTACCTCGGGGGCAATAACGCGCACACGATTTTCCGAGAGCTTGAGCATGAGGGAAAGTTGCGTTTTAAGAAGGTGGGGGATCTGAGTAGAAGACCAGAGCGTGAGTTCTTTCTCACCGGGGAGATAGCGGGCCAAGACTCCACGCGGTTCCAGGGCGATAGGGGCAAGGCGCTGGTGGATAAGCCGCTGCTTCACGATCTTGTGAGCCTCTTTAAAGGCCTTGGCCAGATTTCCCTGCTTGAGGGTCCAGCGAAAGGCCACATTGTCTGGCCACTCAGAATGGATGACTGGTCCGCCTGGAACTAGAGCCTTCTCCGGGTCTGAAATTACAGGCAAAGACTCATAATCCACGCGTATGAGATCCAGGGCATCCCGTGCCGTATAGCGATCCTCAGCCACCACCGCCGCCACTCCCTCGCCGACAAAACAGACCTTATCCACTGCCAGAACGTAGTGCTTAGGAACCCTGAGACTACGATTTTCGCTCGCGACCGGCACTAGGCCCACTTGGTCCCGGATATCTGCCCCCGTGATAACCGCGACCACGCCCGGATGTCTGCGGGCCGCATCAGTCTGAATCTTCTTGATCCTTGCATGGGCATAGGGGCTTCTTAGGATCGCCACATGAAGGGAGTTGGGGATATCGATGTCGTCCACATAGTGGGCAAGCCCACACACGAGTCTCGGATCCTCACGCCGCTTCACTCTGGCACCAACCAATTTACTTACCGGCATGGCTTACTCCTTGTAGCCGCACTCGCGCGCCTTGTCATAAAACAGGGATCTGCTCCTCGGTGGCGACTCTTCCGAGCGCAGTCGATGGGCTAGTGCCGTGAGGGCCACCCTCGCCATCCCCCCAAGGCTGCTTAGTTTCACAGTCAGGGCCTGCCGTGAACCTTCCTACTCCTACGTCTGCGCTCTCCAGCCTCGCCCCCTCAGAGCCTTCCTCCGAAGCAGGGAACCCTCTGTCCCTGAGCGAAGATTGGCTCCGAGCCGTTGGAACTCTCTGCGATGCCGAGGGCAGGGAGCATCGATGTCTGAGCCCGTTTTGTCTTTCAGGGCGAGTTTCGATGCTGCCCGAGGCGAGCAGCGAAGAGTTCCCGGCGAGGAGACACTGAAGCGAAGGGATAAGGGTTCCCGTCCTCACTCCGCTCATTTCTTCTCCCGCATTTTTCGCGCCGCCCACTGGACCGCATCCACGATATGCTGATAGCCTGTACAGCGACAGAGATTCCCATCGATACCGTGGCGGATCTCATCCTCTGTGGGCTCCGGGTGGCGTAAAAGGAGTTGGTAGACAGATAAAATCATACCGGGCGTGCAGTATCCGCATTGAAGCCCGTGACACTCCCAAAAGCCCTCTTGCAGCGGGTGGAGTTCCTCTCCCTTGGCCAGACCCTCGATGGTCAGGACCTCCGCGCCATCGGCCTGAACCGTCAAAACCGTACAGGATTTTACCGACGCGCCGTTAAGCATTACCGTGCAGGCGCCGCAGATGCTTGTCTCACAACCGATATGGGTTCCGGTCAAAGATAGGACATCTCTAAGGT
>JBOHVJ010000503.1:0-20206 GCA_050735075.1 Binatia bacterium | reverse complement strand
GTTATGAGCCTTGCGAGCTACCAGACTGCTCCACCCCGCGATAAGTCTTTTACATTGGGCTTTGAATAGAGTCAAGCTAATCAGACAGTGACAGAGATTTGTGAATTTGAATGGTTGTGAGCTGATGAAACGAGAAACCCAAGGCAGGCTGTCCTCCCATTCGGCGTTGGTCAGTGGCCTTAGTCTAGCTTCTTGATAGCCGCCTCAATACGTTCGCAGCCCTTCTCTACTTCTTTCAAAGAGGTTGCGTAAGTAAAGCGAATATTCTCGGCCGAGCCAAAATCCTCGCCAGGAACCGCAGCAACACGGGCCTCATCTAAGAGAAGTTCGGCCAGGTCACAGGAAGACTCAATTTTTTTCCCCATTAGTTTTTTCCCTAGCAATGGACGGATGTTGGGAAAAACATAGAAGGCCCCCTGGGGATTAAAGCACCGTATCCCCTCCATGGCGTTCAGATTTTTTACGATCGCATCTCTTCTCTTTTGAAACTCACGAACCATCTCCGCCACTGTATCCTGCGGACCGCGCAAGGCCTCAAGGGCCGCAGCCTGAGCGATGGAGGTAGGGTTAGAGGTGCTTTGGCTCTGGATCTTTGCTGCGGCAGAGATCGCCGGGGCCGGGCCGATCGCATAACCGATGCGCCAGCCGGTCATTGCATAGGTCTTCGAGACGCCATTCACAATGATGGTCCGGTCCCGCAGTTTGGGGTTTATGGTCACAATGTTCTGAAAATGAAGACCGTCATAGACAATCTTCTCGTAGATGTCGTCGGAGATGATGAGGCAGTCGTGCTGCTCTAAGATCCGAGAGAGACCCTTGAGATCATCCCGACCATAGGTGGCACCGGTTGGATTGCACGGACTGTTGAGTATAAAAGCACGGGTTTTAGAGGTTAAAGAGCTCCTCAATTCTTCTGGAGTCATGCGAAAGCCGTTTTCTTCTTTCGTCGGGACGATCCTTGGAATTCCTCCGGCTAGAAGAGCAATAGCGGGATAGCTAACCCAATAGGGAGCCGGGATGAGGACCTCATCGCCATCATTGAGGATGGCTTGGAAGACATTGTAGATTGCGTGCTTAGCCCCACAGCTCACCAATACCTCTTCCTTGTCATAGCTGAGTCCGTGATCACGCTGATACTTCTCTACAATGGCCTCGCGTAAAGGTTCTATGCCCCTTACATCAGTATACTTGGTCATCCCTTTCCTGAGAGCTTGAACGGCTGCTTCCTTGATATGCTCGGGGGTATCGAAATCAGGCTCGCCAGCGGAAAAATTAACCAGATCCACCCCCTGTTCCCGAAGTTTCTGGGCCTTTGCGGCAATCGCCAGAGTCACGGCTGGCTTGATGACTTTTGTTCTCTCGCTGACTTTCATGGACAGTGAAACTTCAATCTTTGAACTTCTCTTTGAGCTTTTTGAGGACATTTGCCGGGACTAAGCGGGACACATCGCCTCCCAGGCTCACGACCTCCTTAACAAGGCGTGAGCTGATGTAGAAGTAGGATTCACCGGTCATCATGAAAAGGGTCTCGAGGTTTGAATTGAGTCCACGGTTCATCATCGCCATCTGGAACTCATATTCGAAATCAGAGATCGCCCTCAGTCCTCGGATGACGACCTCGGCTCCAATTCTCTCGGCGTAATCTACCAGCAATCCCTCAAAACTGTCTGCCTGAACGCGATCTCCAACTCCTTTGAACACCTCGCGGATCATCTGCAGACGCTCTTCTACGCTGAAAAGGGAATTGTCTTTGTCAGGATTCGTCGCGATCGCCACGATGACACGATCAAAGACCCGCAGCGTGCGCTTAACGAGATCAATGTGCCCGTTAGTGATGGGATCAAAGGAGCCTGGATAAATCGCTATTTTGGTTCGTGCCATATTCTTTTAGCTCTCCGTGTTTGGAAGCCTGGCTCTGCTTATAGACGAAAAAAGAGAGCAGGGTAGTTCCGTATCGACGTTGGTCCTTAAGGGCGAGAGAGCCGTAATTGACTTCTATCTTTTCTCTGACACCATGCTCCACGACCAAAATCCCGCTCTCCCGCAGTAACCCTTGCTGAGCGATAGCTCTAAGGGTCTGTCCAACCCAGTCTTTTTCGTAGGGCGGATCAAGGAAAACGAGATCAAATCTTTCTCCTTTTCGAGACAGGAGACGTAGGGATCGGAGAACAGGGGTTATCCATACCTGCGACTTGCCCGAAAGACCCAAAGTCTGGAGGTTCTCTCGTATCGCTCTTGCTGCCTCACGTGAGGCGTCGACCAAAACGGCCTCTGCTGCTCCCCGGCTTAGCGCCTCTATGGAAAGGTTACCTGTACCCGCGAACAAATCCAGAACCTTAAGTCCGGAGAGATCATGGGGAAGGATATTAAAAAGCGCCTCCTTGACACGATCGGCGGTGGGACGAAGGGCTCGAACCTTGGGTACTTTAATGCGTCGCCGTCTTACCTTTCCTCCAATCACTCGCATATCTTAGTGCCGATTCAATGAACTCCGCCTAAGTTCGTTTATCGCCCCTCGCGCCTCGTTATGCTCGTTCCTTGGTCCGGTGCAGCGGCTCCTCGCATGAGTAAAATTAGTTTGTGACTTTAGTTTCGTCCTTGTCAATCCGTGATTTGCAAAACGATCTTGCCGAACTGTTTACCCTCCTCGAGGCGACGTTGAGCACCAGCCGCCTCTTTCAGCGGAAAGAGCTGATCGACGATCGGCCTAATCCTTGAGATTCCCATGAAGCTTAGGAGTTGACGAAACTCTTCTCGACTACCCATAGTCGAGCCAAAAATCGTCAAGTGGTTCCAAAAGATGCGCTGGATGTCGGTGTGAGGATTAGCTCCTGCGGTCGCGCCGCAAGTGACCAAGCGGCCTCCTTTGGCTAAGGACGCCAGGCTTTTTACCCAACTGTCTCCACCGACGCAATCGACCACTACATCTACACCGCGTTTTTCAGTTAAGGCCCTGACCTCCTTCACGAAGTCACTTCTCCGATAGTTGATCCCGTGATCCGCCCCCCAATTTTTGGCCATCTCCAATTTCTCGTCACTGCTGGAGGTGACAAAAACATGCGCCCCGATTTGCTTGGCCACTTGGAGGGAGGCGGTGGCCACCCCTCCTCCGATCCCTAAGATCAGGACATGTTCACCTGGCTTGAGCTTTGCATTGGTAATCAGCATCCTCCATACCGTGAGAAAAACCAAGGGGAAGGCTGCTGCCTCCTCAAAGGAGAGTTCTGGAGGAATAGGGAAACAGTTCTGTGACGGAAGTGCCACGTACTCGGCGTAGGTGCCCTCCATTCTCTCTCCTAGAACTCGCAGGCGGACGCACATAAAATCTCTACTCGTAATACACAAGTCGCACCGGCCACAACCGCTTAGTGGGAGAAGGCAAACGGCATCCCCATTTTTAACGTTGCTTACTTCCTTGCCGACCTCAACCACGATGCCGGCGCCATCGGCACCCAAAATGTGGGGTAGGGGGATCTCTATTCCAGTCAGCCCTCGGCGAACCCATATATCGATATGGTTTAGGGCTGCTGCCTTGAGCTGGACGATTGCCTCCGTAGGAGAGGTCAGCTTCGGTTGCTCTGTCTCCTGGTAGCGGAGTGCGTCTATTCCCCCGTGCTCATGGATCCGAACAGACTTCAAAAGTTCCTCCAGGAAAGTTTTCTTCTCTCGTTACCAATATATGGGAAGAGTGTCAATTGAAGTCAGAAGAAAAAAAGGCGGCTCAATGCGCTACCCGAGACCAACAATAGGCGAAGGATGGAGGAACAATTTGACAGATAGTTTTTAAGCAGAAAATGAAGTTCCGCAACCGCAGGTGCCGGTGGCGTTGGGATTGATAAACTTGAACCCGGCCCCATGCAACCCGCTCACATAGTCGATTACAGTCCCCTTCAGATATTTTTTGCTCTGCTCATCCATGTAGACCTTAAGACCTTCCATTTCCAGAATCGTATCGTTAGGCCTTTTTTCTTTTTCAAAGTCTAACCCATAGGAAAAACCAGAGCAGCCGCCTCCAGCTACTGTGACTCTAAGTCCATGGTCTTCTAGCTTCTTGCGCGCCAAAATTGTCTTAACTTGTTGGATGGCGCCACCGGTTAGCTTTAACTCTGCCTCCTCACCGGATTCTTGTGTGATTTCAGTCGCTTCCGTCGCCATCTAGGCCTCCTCTTGGGACTTAACCATATTTCTCAAGCTAGACTCTCTATTCCCCGAAGTCAAGGGCACATAAATCCCCTCTATAGTGTATTCGGGGGCGTTTTACTCTAGGCTGTTGTCGAAAAGGGCCTGGACGAAACGGGTTGGATCGAAGGGCTGCAGATCATCAACCTCTTCCCCCACCCCGATATGCTGGACTGGAATCCCCAGTTCCTCCTGGATACCGACGATAACTCCCCCCTTGGCAGTGCCGTCTAACTTGGTGAGCACAATACCTGTGATGTCAAGAGACTCTTTGAAAACCCGCGCCTGCTGGAAGGAATTCTGGCCTGTTGTAGCATCCAGAACCAAAAGGGTTTCATGGGGGGCACCAACCTGTTCTCTGGCAACGACCCGTCGGATCTTTTTGAGTTCCTCAACCAAATGGACCTTCGTATGAAGCCTGCCGGCGGTATCGATCAAGACGACATCCGCCTTGCGCTTTTTTCCCGCGTGGAGACCGTCGAAGACAACCGCAGAGGGATCTGCACCCGCCTGATGTTTCACAATCTCTGCTCCAACCCTCTGACCCCAGACTTCCAACTGCTCTATTGCGGCAGCACGGAATGTGTCTGCGGCCACAAGCAGAACTTTTTGCCCCAACTGCCGATGTTTAGCGGCTACCTTTCCAATCGTGGTGGTTTTTCCAACCCCGTTAACGCCTAAGAACAGAATGACCCAGGGAGGCTCCGAGAGAGAAGGGGCCGTGGGGTCTCTCTCCGTTCCTTTGAGCATGCTGATGATTTCCCGTTGTAGACATAGGGAAAGATCCTGTTTCGTGTCCTGGCCTCCTTTTGGAGACTGTCGGCGTATGGCGTCTAAGAGCTTCTGGGTTGCCTTAACTCCGACATCGGCCGAGAGCAAGATCTCTTCCATAGCCGCAAGCGCTTCTTCATCCCACCTCCGGCTCTGGAAGATATCCTCTAGCTTGTGTACCCAGCCCTCTCGGGTCTTGGCAAGTCCTTTCCTCAGGCGTTGAAAAAACGAGCTTTCCTCCAAGATTTAGGACTCCTTTTTTCGGACTTCAAACCTCTTACCACTCTGGATCGAGGCTAGCAATGAAGGAAAGGGGAACCGGAGAGCTTCTTCCCCGAGGTCTGGCATTAAGAAATCATGTCATTTTTACCGAGACTACTTTGGACACCCCTGGCTCTGCCATAGTAATCCCGTAGAGGACCTCGGCGGCCTGCATCGTCCTTTTGTTGTGGGTGATGAGAATGAATTGGGAGGACTGGCTCATCTCCTTGACCATCTCGTTGAAACGGTCAATATTGGCGTCATCCAAAGGGGCATCTACCTCGTCAAGAAAGCAGAATGGACTGGGCTTAGTCAAGAAGATGGCGAAAAGAAGGCTCACGGCCGTCAGGGCCTTCTCTCCTCCGGAGAGAAGAGTGATGGATTGCAGCTTTTTCCCCGGCGGTTGAGCCACAATATCGACTCCGGTCTCCAGATAATCGTTCTCGTCCGCCAAGACCAACCGCGCCTTTCCTCCCTGAAAGAGGCGGGGAAAGATCTCCTCGAACCTCTGATTGATCTGCTCGAAGCTCTCTTTAAAGCGGAGGCGGCAAACCCGATTGAGCTTCATGATGGTCCGCTGGAGATCGGAGATGGATTTCTCCAAATCTTGCTTTTGCTGGCTCAAAAACTGGTAGCGACTATTGAGCTCCTCAAATTCCCCGATGGCGGCAAGATTCACCTCACCCATCCGCTCCAACCGACTTCGGTGCTCCTCGATTTCCGCTAGCAGATCCTCCCCGGAAACCTCGCCGTCTGGTCCTTCCGGACGCATCTCCATAAGATCCTGGCCGTATTTCTCTCGGATGCTTTCACAGAGGTGCTGCAGGTTGATTCTCTTTTCTGAGAGTTGGAGCTGCAGCCCGTTTTTCTCTTCCTGGGATGCCTCCCCTAGAGGACGAAGCTCCTTGATAGCCTCTTCAGCCTCAGTTAGGTGCCGCGAAATATTTCTGTACTCTTGACGTTCCTTTTCTAATCTCTCTTCCAACGCCTGTAAGGCCTTCATCCCTTCATCCAGCGACTTCTCGGCGAGGCAGATCCCCTCCTCTAACTGTTGCCTTTTCTGGTTCGTCTCAAGGATCTCAGATTCACGGGACTTGACCTGCTCGGAAAGTTCCCTTTGGAGCTTGATCCGGTTTTCTAGATTTTGTTGGGTATTTTCTTTCCTTTCGCCTAACGCCGCGTCCCGGATCCGTGATTGGGTAGCCTCTGCCTCGAGACGTTCCAAATCTTTTTCCAACTTCGATAATATCCGTTGCTGTTCTGCCAAGTCTTTCTCTCTCTCCATTCTCGCGTGAAGAAAGCCCTCTATCTGTCTCTGGCAATGTTCACTTTCTTCCCCTAGAGACCGTAGGATCGTTGACAAGTCAATTTGCTCTTGCGCCAGCATACGGAGAGTTTCCTCTAGATGCTCGACCTCTTGGTCAGCTTGAAGGAAATCATGCTCCAATCGGAGCCGCTCCAGGGCCTGATGGTGACCTTCCTCTATTAAGGCAGACCTTCTTGTCTCAGTTCGCTCCATCTGTTCCCTAAAAGCCCCGAACTCTTTCTCCTCACTTTGCAGTTGCCTCTCCAGCTCCGACAATAGCGCTTCCAGCTCTTTCATGTGGCGTTTTTGGGAAAGTAGGTTTCCCTCGAGGCTATCCGCGCTTCCTCCTGTCACAACGCCCATGGGATCTATGACTTCTCCTTCAGGGGTTACTAAAGTGCCGACAAATCCGTTGCGGTTCCAGAGTTCTAACCCCGATCTCAAGTCGCGAACCACCACCGCATCCGCTAAAAGGTATTCAGCAATCTCTCTATAACCGTCTTTGACAGAAACCATTTCGAGTAAGGGGGCTACGACTTCGGGCTCCTTCAAGGGAAGGGGTCTCCGTTCTCTCGGAGATAAACGTCGGGGAACAAAGCTCCCGCGGCCGGAAGATTCGCGCTTCAGATACTCAATGGCCTCAACCCCTTCTTGGTGCCCCCGCACGATGACATACTGGAGACGGTCTCCCAACACGGCCGTCAGGGCCTTCTCGAAAGCCTCTGGCGCTTCAATCACGTCCGCCACTAGGCCATAAACCCCATCAAACGCGGCCTCTTGCCGCCGCTTTAACATAATGGCTCGAACCCCCTCCTGGTATCCTTCGTAGTTTTTCTGCAAGGCTTCTAACGCGACAAGTCGGGAGCGATTCTCCTGCAGCCGTTCCTTTAAAACCTCTATCTTGCTTTCCTGTTCCTCCTTGACCTTGCACCATTCCTTGATCCGATCCGTAGCCTCAACTGTCTCCCTTTCTATCTCTCTTGCCCGTTCCAGAGAGGCCTCCCAGGCCGTTTTCTTTTCCCGTTGTTTCTCCTTCGAGGACTCAAGGGATAGTGCGGTGTCACATTGCTCCTTCTGGCTCCTGGAGGATTCCCTCTTGGTCTCATCGCGCTGTTTTTCCTTAATGAGCAGGTCGTTCTTCAAGTGAGACACTTGATTCATTGCGTCGATCAGGATTGCCTTTTCCTGCTCCAGCTTTGTCTGGAGATTCTGGATTTGGGACTTAGTTTGTTCTAACTCCTTTTCTTTATCCCGGAGATAAGCCTCCTCAAAGAGAGAGAGCTGAACGAAATTCTCTTTGGCCTTTTTAAGCTCCTCCTTTTCCAGAGTCAGGGCAAGGAGTTTCTCCTCCAGCTGGCGAAGCTCGGCCTGAATTTTCTCCTCTGTCTCCTGGAGCTCAGCCCGGTCCTTCTTGTAAAAGTCGATCGTCTGCTTTTCCACTTGTATCTGAACTTTGCGCTGATAGACGCTCTCCTGTTGTAAGCTGATCTCCTTTTCTGCCTCTAAAAGCGACAGCCGGATACCTTCGCTCTCGGCCTCTTTGGAATGAAGTGAGGCCAGGAGATGGACTAAGCGGTCCTCCGCGGCTTTTAATTTTGCCTCTTGGATTGAGATACTTTCGTCAAGGCGCTTTCGTTGGGTTCCTGCCCAGATCAGCTCTTTTTCTTTAAGCTCATTCTTAAGTGACTTGTATCGCTCCGCCTTCTTTGCCTGTAGCTCCATGCTGCGAATCTGGCGCTCGATTTCCCGAACAATGTCACTCACCCGAAGGAGATTTTGGTGGGTCCTCTCCAGCTTTCGCTCTGCCGCTTGTTTGCGGCTCTTGTACTTGCTCGTGCCAGCGGCCTCCTCAATGAGTGACCTACGCTCCTCGGGTTTGGCGTTAACCATCTCGTCCACGCGTCCTTGCTCCACGACGGAGTAGGCCTTGTTCCCCACACCTGTTCCAAGGAAGAGCTCGATGATGTCTTTAAGACGACAAGGGATCTTGTTGATAGCGTATTCTGATTCTCCTGAGCGGAAGAGTCTCCGCGTAACCATGATTTCACTGAAGCTATTGTACTCCACCGGGGCCCTTCCATCTTCATTGTCGAAAACCAAGGAAACCTCCGCCATCCCTGTTGGAGAAAGGCTTTCACTTCCGTTGAAGATGACATCCTCCATGAGATGGCCGCGGAGGTGGCGAGCGCTTTGCTCCCCCATAACCCACCGTAGGGCATCGACAATGTTAGACTTGCCGCAGCCATTTGGACCGACGATAGCCGTTATCCCTGGAGTGAACTGAAGGGCTGTCCTCTGAACAAAGGACTTAAACCCAATCATTTCAAGGCCTTTGAGACGCATGGTCTATTTGCAACCGGCGGAACCGAAGAGCACTGGTAAGAGGTTGAATTAATTGACACTATTTCATAAGCAATAATGGGTTGTCAAGCAAAAACAACAATATAAGGGATAGACTAAGAACTATACCACAATATGTTGCGGCCTTATAGCCCAATAAACTACTTTTCTAAAAGCTCGGTATTCCAGTAGGAAATATCAACGGTATTGAGGAAGGGGAGCCATTCACGGTAGCGGGACAGGTTAAAAGTCTCCTGCATAAACGGGGTCCATTTAGGTTTATAGGGTTTCCGTAACAGGGTCATCCCAGCCCCTTGAGGAGTCTTGCCCCCTTTGCGTCGGTTGCATTCCTGGCATGAACAGACGACATTCTCCCACATGGAAGTTCCTCCAAGGGAGCGGGGAATGACATGGTCAAGATTGAGCTCGTGGCGGGGGAGCTTTCTGCCGCAGTATTGACAGATACATTTATCTCTAGCGTAAATGTTATAGCGGCTGAACCGAACTTGTCGTTTCGGGACTCGGTCATAGCCGACCAGTAGTATGACTCTTGGCACGCGTATGACTCGATTGACCAAACCAATGGATTCATCGCGCACAGAAACAGAAAGATCACTCCAGCTATCGAAGTCAAAGGTTTGATACTGTTCATTGACCGCTCGGGCAATTCCTTGGTAAAGAAGGGCAAAGGCACGGCGCACCGAGGTAACATGGATCGGAAGGTAGGAACGATTTAGGATCAGCACCTTAGTATTCAGAATAGAATAAGTCGGTATTGATAGAGAGTAGCTCATATCAACAAACTAAAACCTCTTTATATTTATCTATCAGAAACAAATTCTAAGATATCGGTGTAGGGTAAGAAAGTCAATAAGAGCTCCGCATCCCCCAATCTCTTGATATTCAGATAGCTTTGGACTATAAAGTAACTTGCATCCATCTCTGTGACTCTGATGGATCTCCAATGTTGAGGAGAGATCCCCCCTCGATTACCTCCCCAGAAAGATATTCCGAGCTAAAGCACGACCCATGAAACAAGATATCTTCATCAACTGTACTCTCCAAGAGAGCCGTATGGCGATTATGGAAGACGGCTCTTTAGCTGAATTCCTAATCGAAAGAAGACAAGATAGAGGTATTGTGGGAAACATTTACAAAGGTAAAGTAGCCCGAGTGCTTCCGGGAATGCAGGCGGCCTTTGTAGACATTGGTCTGGACAAAGCCGCTTTCCTTCATGTCTCTGATTTCTCCACGGGGCCTGAGGATGTCTCTCCTCTTCTGACCGGCTCTGATGAGGAGATTGTCTTCGAAGGCACCAAACCCTCGTCTCACCGCCGCCTTCCAATAGAGCGGCAGCTTTTTCGAGGACGAGAGATATTGGTCCAGGTAGCTAAGGATCCCTTAGGGATGAAGGGGGCGCGCATTACTTCTCACATATCCCTACCGGGTCGTTACCTGGTCTTCATGCCTACCACGCACCATATCGGGATCTCTCGTCGCATCGAAGATGACAAGGAACGAAAACGCCTGAAAGAAATTGCCCTCTCTCTCCTTACAGATAAAGGGGGTTTTATCATGCGGACAGCCTGTGAGGGACGAAGCAAAAGGGAGATTCAGAGAGATCTTGGATTCTTAACCAAACTTTGGCAAAGGATTCAAAAAAAGGCCGACTCGGTAGCCCCCTTTCTGATTCACCAGGATCTTGATCTTATTGCCCGCACGGTACGCGATTTCTTCACCAGAGACACGCACCAAGTCTTTATCGACCATATCAAGGAATACCGCCGTATCCTTGATTTCGTGGGTCAGTTTATGCCGCGCTTGAGGTCAAAGATAACCCTGTATACGCAGGCAGAGCCGATCATGGACCACTATGGCGTGGAGGAAAAAATCGCCAAAGCATTAGAGCGCAAAGTATGGCTTCACTCCGGAGGCTACATCACCATAGAGCGGACCGAGGCCCTGACCGCCATCGATGTCAACACGGGCCGTTTTGTGGGAAAAAGAAATCAGGAAGAAACGATTCTCAAGACCAACCTGGAGGCAGCTCAGGAAATAGTGCACCAACTCCGTCTCAGGAACATTGGTGGCATCATCATTATTGACTTTATCGACATGGAGAAAGAAGCCAACCGCAAAAAGGTCTATGAGGCCATGAAAGAAGCGATCAAAAGGGATAAGGCCCGCACCAACATCCTGAAGATATCCGAGTTAGGCTTGGTAGAGATGACTCGCCAGCGCACCCGAGAGAGCTTGGAAAATATGCTTTTGAGTGCCTGCCCCTATTGCGAGGGTCGAGGCCGGATCAAGTCGCACGCGACCATCGCCTTTGAGATCCTAAGGGCCATTAAGAGAGAAAAAATACGCCTGGAGGATGGAAAGAGGATCATGGTGCGGCTTCATCCCGAGATCGCCAACTTCCTCTATGACGAGGAAACCCATAGCCTGGATTATTTGGAGCGGGAGATCAACCAGAAGGTTATCGTGAAGGTAGACCAGGATTTGCCCCATGAGAAGTATGAGATCTCAGCAAGCTAAGCCATCTTGGCGCCACGCTTAAAGCTTATCTGATTCCTGACCCTCCGGCGGAAGTCCTTTCCAAGAGGTGACACTCTAAATTTCACTCAATCCCCACAGGTGGCTTGTCTCATGGTTACCCTGATAAACGTTCAAATTCTTATAGTTAAGAGGGGGATTTGACTTTTCATCGAAATATCTATATATTTAGATAGAGATATGGAGTTCATTCGCGCCCTCAAGGCGGTTGCCGATCCTACGCGCCTTCGGGTCCTGGCCGCCGTGGCCGAGGAAGAGTTGACGGTGGGGGAGGTGCAGGAGATCGTCGATTCGGTCCAGTCCTCGGTGTCACGTAATCTGGCGATTCTTCGAGACGCCGGGTTCGTTCGGGATCGAAAGGACGGCACGAGCGTCTATTTTTCCTTGCGCCAGGATATGCCCGAACAGGTCAGGGAGATTTTTAACTCGCTGGCGTCCCGATTTTCCGAGCTGCCAGGTGCCAGAGAGGACCAAGCCCGACTGCGCGAATGCCGCCGCCGGCGCATCGACCGCTCGCGGGACTACTTCGAGTCGATAGCGGGAGACTGGGAGCGAATCCGCAAAAGCTATTTTGATGATCGGGTGACCTCGTTGGCCATCGAGAAGCTGTTGCCTTCGAACCTAGTGCTGGCGGACGTGGGCTGCGGCACGGGAAGCCTGACCTTCGAGCTCGCTCGCTTCGCGAAGAAGGTGGTCGCTGTCGATCTCTCACGAGCGATGATTCGGCACGCGAGCCGTGTGGCCAAGCAGAGAGAGATACGGAACGTTGACTTCCGTCTCGGTGATGCGGAGGATCTGCCGGTCGAAGCCCAAAGCGTCGACGCAGTGTTTTGCGTGATGGTGCTCCACTTTCTGGAGGATCCCGCTCGAGCCATTTCGGAGATGTGCCGCATCACACGCCTCGGGGGTGCCGTTGTCCTCTTGGACCTGGTTCCGCACGAGCAGGATTGGATGAGAGAACAGATGGCACATCGCTGGCTCGGCTTTGAGAGATCCTCGGTCGAAAAATGGTTTCGGGTGGGGGGGGCCGTCGAGGTGGACTATCAACTCACCGGCGCCTATGCCGGCGGAAAAATGGAAAAGAATGGAACTCATCCAGTGGAAATATTTGTCGCGCGGGCTCGTCTGCCGATCCGTCGCACTGCTCGCCGCGACCGTGAAGCATGACGATGGAAGAGATTAAAAAAGCATTCCGTCAGCTGATGGCAGAGAGAATTCTCCTCTTCGACGGCGCCATGGGGACGATGATCCAGTCCCTTAAGCTGGACGAAAAAGAGTTCCGTGGAGCGCGCTTTATCGATCATCGCCGGCCGCTGAAGGGATGCAACGACCTCTTATCGATTACGCAGCCGGAAGCCATTGAGAAAATTCACCGGGACTATCTAGAGGCGGGGGCTGATATCGTTGAAACCAATACCTTCAACGCCAACGCTATCTCTCTTTCCGACTACGGACTCGAGGCAGAGGTCTATGCTATAAACGTGGCTGCGGCCGGAGTCGCGCGGCGCGCTGTGGAAAGTGTAAATCGGAAAACGCCCGGCAAGCCTCGCTTCGTGGCGGGCTCCATCGGACCGACAAACCGTACTGCTTCGATCTCGCCCGACGTCAATAATCCGGCCTACAGGGCCGTGACCCTCGACAAGCTCGTTCAGGCCTACTACGATCAGGCTCGCGGTTTAGTAGACGGCGGAGTGGATCTGCTCTTGCCGGAGACAACCTTCGATACTTTGAATCTGAAAGCTTGCCTCTTTGCCATCGCAAAGCTATTCGAAGAGCGAGGAATTCGCTTGCCTGTCCTTGCGTCGGTGACGATCACTGATCGCAGCGGCCGGACGCTCTCCGGCCAGACCCTGGAGGCTTTTCTTACCTCCATCTCGCACGCGGACCTCACAGCGGTCGGTATCAATTGTGCCTTTGGGCCCCATCAAATGAGTCCCTATATGGCAGAGTTAGCCCGGCTCTCGCCTCTGCCGATTTTTTCTTATCCTAACGCCGGCTTGCCGAACGAGTTTGGCGGTTACGATATGGGACCAGATGAACTGGCACAGGCCCTAGCGAATTGGGCTGAACAAGGATGGCTGAATTTAGTTGGCGGATGTTGCGGGACGACACCTGACCACATCGCCGCCATCGCCGAAGCGGTGCGTGAGAGCCGGCCCCGCATTCCTCCTCCGCGCGACGGGTTTACTCACCTGAGCGGCCTAGAGAGACTGACGATCCGTCCCGATTCCAACTTTATTATGGTTGGTGAGCGCACTAATGTAGCTGGCTCCCGGAAATTCGCAAGGCTCATACGTGAGGAGAAATACGAGGAAGCCCTCGCTATCGCTAGGGAGCAGGTAGAGGCCGGTGCCAATCTGATCGACGTCAATATGGACGAGGGGATGCTGGATTCGGTGAAAGCCATGGCCGTGTTTCTGAACCACATAGCTGCCGAGCCAGATATCACTCGAGTCCCTATCATGATCGACAGCTCTAATTTCGATGTTATCGAAGCAGGACTCAAGTGCGTCCAGGGCAAGGCCGTCGTCAACTCTATCTCACTCAAGGAAGGCGAGGAAGAATTCAAGCGCCGGGCGCGTCTCATTAAACGTTACGGAGCAGCGGTGGTCGTCATGGCCTTCGACGAGGAGAAACAAGCCACGACTGTGGAACACCGGGTGCGGATCTGCAAGCGGGCGCACAAGATCCTTACGGAGGAGATCGGATTCGACGAGAGTGATATTATCTTTGATACCAACATTCTCATCGTGGCTACCGGTATCGAGGAACACAATGATTATGCCATCAACTTCATCGAGGCGGCAAGGCAGATCAGGAAGCTCTTTCCCCTGTGCCATATCTCCGGCGGCGTGAGCAACATCTCGTTTTCTTTTCGCGGCAACGACACGGTCCGTGAGGCTATGCACGCCGCCTTTCTCTACCACGCGATCCAGGCCGGTATGGATATGGGAATAGTCAACGCAGGCCAGCTCGCGGTGTACGAGGGTATTCCTAAGGATTTCTTAGAACGTGTTGAAGATGTCCTTTTCAACCGGAGACCGGATGCTACGGAGCGCCTCCTGGAGTTTGCTGAACAGGTCAAGGGAACTGGCAAGGTATCAGAGGAAGAAGAGGCCTGGCGCGAGGAGAGCGTGGAACATCGGCTTTCCTATGCGCTCATCAAGGGAATCGTCGATTACATCGAGCAAGACTTAGAGGAGGCGCTCAAAAAATATGATCGACCGCTGCATATCATCGAAGGTCCCCTCATGGATGGGATGAACGTGGTCGGCGACCTTTTCGGCGCGGGCAAGATGTTTCTCCCTCAGGTGGTCAAGAGCGCGCGCGTGATGAAAAAGGCAGTGGCTTATCTCACACCCCTCATGGAGGCGGAAAAAAAGACGGCCGAGCGGAGCGGGCACCGTGCGAAGCTTGTGTTCGCCACAGTCAAAGGTGACGTGCACGATATCGGCAAGAACATCGTCGGCGTAGTGCTCGGATGTAACAACTATGAGGTGATCGACCTCGGCGTTATGGTTCCGGCGGATAAAATCATTGAAACCGCCGTCCAGGAGCGGGCTGACATCATCGGGTTGAGCGGACTGATCACGCCTTCGCTGGACGAGATGGTCCATGTGGCCAAGGAAATGGACCGGCGGGGCCTCACCTTGCCGCTCCTCATCGGCGGCGCCACCACCAGCAAGCGACATACAGCCGTCAAGATCGCCCCGGCCTACCAGCACGAGACCATCCATGTCATCGACGCCTCAAGGGCGGTTCCCGTCGTGGGGTACCTTTCCAGCCGTGATACGCGCAAGGCCTTGGATGAGAAGAACAGGGCCGAGCAGGAGGAAATGCGCCAGCAGTATGAACGTAGAACGGCGGCGGAGTTGTTGACATACGAAGAAGCGGTGCGGAAAAGGATGCACATCGACTGGGACGAATCAGATGTGTGCGTTCCCGAATTTACTGGCCTCAGGGTCTTATCGGATTTTCCCCTCTCGGAGCTGGTTCCCTACATCGACTGGTCGCCTTTCTTCCATACGTGGGAGATGCGGGGCCGCTACCCTGAGTTGCTCGATGACCCGATCAGAGGCCAGGCAGCCAGGGAGTTATTCGCGGACGCGCAAGAGCTTTTGAAGAAAATCGTCGGCAAGAAGCTCTTGGTCGCACACTCAGTCTACGGGTTTTACCCGTCCAACAGTGTCGGTGATGACATTGTGCTCTATACCGACGCAACGCGCAGTAAAGAGTTAACCCGCTTCCATACGCTCCGTCAGCAGAAAGAGAGCCAGCGTGGAAAGCCGCAATACGCCCTTGCCGATTTTGTTGCCCCGCATGAGTCCGGCCTTGTCGATTACATCGGCGCCTTTGCCGTAACTGCTGGTCATGGAACCGAGGAGCTAGCCCAGCGCTTCGAAAAAGAACGCGACCAGTACAACTCTATTATGGTGAAAGCCCTGGCGGACCGTTTGGCCGAGGCCTTCGCGGAGTGTTTGCACAAGCGGATACGGGGCGAGTGGGGTTATGGCAAGGACGAGAACTTGACCAACGAGGAGCTGATTGCGGAGTTATACCGGGGTATCCGTCCGGCCCCGGGCTATCCGGCCTGTCCTGACCATACGGAAAAACAAATTCTCTTTGACCTGCTCGGAGTAGAAAAAGCGACTGGTATTAAGCTGACCGAAAACTTCGCCATGTTTCCAGCCGCCTCGGTATGCGGCCTCTATTTCGCTCATAAAGAGTCGCGCTATTTTGCCGTGAGTGCCATCGGAAGGGACCAGGTGGAATCCTACGCTGCCCGTAAAGGTATGGCGGTCTCTGAAGCGGAGCGCTGGCTCTCGCCCGTCCTGGGCTACGACCCGACCCGCCTCTCAAATGCTGCCCAGCAAAGAAGGCTAGCCAGCTAATTTTTCGGCCAAGCGCGGATCTCCGACTCCACACGCAACTTCTTCGGGTTGTAAATCTCATTGTGGGCGAAATCAGAAACTTTTCTGCGCGGTTTGGCTTTGGGCCAAAAACGTGCGTGCCCGATGGGAATGACCCAAAGAAGTCGGATGGGTTGAGGGACTTTGAAAAGCTCTCTCAGCTCTGGCTCGATCTCCTCTCTGACTGAGACCCAGACCGTCCCCAACCCCATGCTCGCCGCCGCGAGCATCATGTTCTCGACGGCGCTCGCCACGCTCGCTTGAAAGAGCTTTTCCCGATCACCTGGTTTGCGGGTAGTCAAATAGATTTGCATGGTTCTGGGATCGCCACAAACTAACACTACAATACTCGCATCGCCGACATAGTATTTGCTAAGTCCCTTGTAGTTGACAGGGTCCTCAAGCTTGCGCTGATTCCACTCCTTGTAAAAGATCTCTCGCGCCCTTTTCATCTTCTCCCGGTCCCGAGTCACTACAAGCTCCCACGGCTGAGAGTTCGCTCCCGAAGGCGCCCAGCGCGCCGCCTCCAGGATCGCCTCCAGTTGCCCGTCGGTAACCTTGCCGGTTTTATAGACGCGCACGCTGCGTCGCTTGCGTATGACATTTAGCAAGTCTCTGCTGTTCATCGGATGTTTTCCCGAATGTCAGTCAAGAATGAGGAGTCTGGCTGCAATGAACAGACAGGTCCGGCGGCCCTGAGTTCTTCTAAACCGAGGATTGACCAAGACCGTTGGAGAACTGCCTTTTATTCAAGCCTTTCAGTTAAGCAAGCGCTTGTTCGCGGTTAAAACAACAACGTTCTTACCTTTGAAATCACCGTCATTCGTTACAAGCTTGAGCCCCTTGCTTTTGCACAAGTCGGCGAGCACCAGGTCGTTAAAGTCTGAATCCCCTTGCTCGTACTCTGTCACCAGAGACTCTATATCCAACGTACCAAAACCGCTTTCCACACGCGCGCAGTTAGCCAGAAGCTTCCTGACATCGGCGGCAATATCCTTAGCAATTGCCTTGAAGGTTGAACTCTTGCGAAACCGCTTGAAATCACCGGGCACTCCAGGGCGCCCTCGTAAGATATTGTATCTCAGGCGAGCATAGGCGTTGACAAACTCTGAAACAATCAAAACATCGACATAAATACGACTCTTGGCATTCAGAATTCTAGCTAGGGCTCCAGAATAGACGACAGCTCTTGGATCCCCGGGTCGATGCGGTCCATAGACAAAGAACCATACGTTTGCATCCAGCAATAACTCGTCGGCAGGGCCAAAAGCGTACTTGCTAATCTCCTCAGCGTTTTTCGCCATCGTCTCCATCCCCAATGGCGTCTTGAACCGCGTTATTAAAGCGTTTTGGGTCCTTGAAGTATTGCTTGGCCGTCTCAACTACACGTTTCAGTAGTGCGAGATCATCCGGCTCGATGTCTTTCACCTTAAGTTTCGACCGTATCTCGTTTTCGGTAAATGACCCGTATAGTTGACCGATAGCAGCGTTCAGAAAGGCCGACGTCAGGCTGGAGACGTTGAGAAAAGAGACAGTCACGTTGCTACCTTCTTTAAAGGCGGCTGCGATGCGATCATGTACCCTTTGACCATCGTCCGACGCCACACAAAGGGGGCTCCCCACGACCTCAAATATGGACAAGGTTAGGTTCTTTTTCATAGGACGTTCATCCTTTGTCTTCTCTTAAAAAATATCCGTTTCTGATAATTCCGAAGAGAGCTTGTATGACCGTTTGTCCGCAGTGTCTATTTCTATACTCACTACGGTTCCTGGATATGGGAGTCGCATCGGAGCAGTATGTACTTTCCCCGCCTCCAAGCTCCAATATCCGGTGTCCGAAACAATTTGGATGCGACCGCCGTTTAACGTAATAAACTCTCGCAGCAACTTCAACCCCAGTCCGCCAGGGATTTGCCCACGCTTCGTGGTGTTCCGGCCGTCAGTGGCCCAGACAATGGCTTGGTCCGCACTGAGATTGAGCCCAGCGTTTTCCAGGACGTTCTGTCGGATGCCAATGCCGAGATCTGCAACCGAGAAATCGAGGCGATGTCGGTTCGGGAAGTACTGTCCACAACTGAAGATACCCAGTTTTGTCTGAGAATGAATCACGGCATTGCTGAAAATCTCAAAAACGCTTTCCCGGAATTTCTTCAGCAACCCAATTGACATCCTGGGCATCTCGGAACGACGTACAAACTCGTCTTCGATATAGCCTGCAAAATAGCGGTCGTCTTTCACATCGAAACGCTTGTAGGGAATCGTGGTGCCCCAGGTATCAGGCAATTCTTCTCCGCCATAATTGCTCAAAAATCCGTTCTTGGAAAGAATTTTCGCTACTCGCTTTGGGATGTTTGTCAACCGGATGTTATTCGGATCGTCTCCAAGACGATAGAGTATAGCACCGAGCGCCGCACACATGTCAGCGTCAAACCAGTCGGTAGCAGTCATGTCGATCTCAACGTTGTCAAGAAAACACTCCTTCGTCTTCGCGTGAAGGCGAACCAGAGCTTCGAATCCTATCTGATCGTGCCTAATCGCAGGTAAGCTGACTTTCACCCCGTCACACTATAACTTTCTTGTATTGCTGCCAAGCGTCCCGCGACTAAGACTCTACGATTTTGAAAACCCAACCTCTGCACAAGCGACACAGTATCAACAGCTTTCCGATTGGCTTTCGTTCCTGCAGGCTCTCTTCGATAATGGCGATTTCTTCGCGCGTCAGGCCGCCTCTATTTGGACTTATCCCTATTTCTCCAAACTGCGAGGATCGAAGATATCTCTTACAAAGATTAAGCTGGCGGCGGTAGTTTTTTGAGAAGCTCTGTCTGTACGTATTTTGCATTCCCAAACCATTCGTTGCTCCAAATGCGGTGAATTCTCCAAGCCTTCTTCTCGAGGATTTCCTGCCGCCAGATGTCATTCAGCCGCGCGCGCCATCCACTATGATAACGCCTTCCGTCACATTCGATACCGCAAATATATCGTCCCTCATCCTTATTGTGTTTAAGGCCGATATCAATTCTAAAACCACTCTCTCCCACCTGATAATCTACATGAAACCCTTTGCTTTCTAAGAACTCGCCTACCTCCGCCTCGAAGACTGATTCAGGCATCGCCTCCACGTGAGTAATAGTAGTCCGTGTGTTATCCGGTAAGCTATTCAAAATTTGATCAGCCTGTTCACGGTCCTTCCTGTCAATTGCTCGTGCGTAACACATGTATTTCCAGAAATAGTAATTCTCGCTAGTGTCGCGCTCTTCCTCATTGGATATTCGGTCAATGTTCAATGATGATATAATGATTATGCCGCGCTTGGCGCGAGTGACAGCAACATTGAGTCTCCTTCTGCCTTTTTCCCTTTTGGAAATTGGGCCGAAATTGCGATAACGGAGCCCGTCATAGGTGGTCGAAAAAATAATTATATCTCTCTCGTCGCCCTGTACGTGCTCAACGCTTCGGACAAAAAATCCGACGTCCTCACCTTCGCTTGATAACCGATTACGTTCCCTTTCCAAGTGTTTCATGAAATCATCATTTTGTTGTGCTTCCTCAACTAGTAAATCCTCTATTATCTCTCTTTGTCTGACGTTGAAAGCAATCACTCCGACAGTAGGCGGATTGCTGGATTGCCAAATGTCCTTTAGTCGTTTTACTACTTCAATGGCTTCAATCTTGTTAACACCATCTTCGAATTTCCCGTGCAATTCCTTTAGAACAATAGGTGAATGAATAAAAGAAGGGAGCTTCGTGTTCCCGGTCGGTATGAGAAGCACTCCGTCATAAAAAGCAGCGTTCGAGAAATCGATTAGCTCCTTGCACTCCGAGCGATAATGGACTAATAAACGTTTCTTATTAGGGCTACCGGCCTGCACTGAATACTCGG
>JBOHVJ010000502.1:0-7304 GCA_050735075.1 Binatia bacterium | reverse complement strand
CAACATAACTTTCCCCCTTAGGCACTCTCTGCGGCCTTCGTATAAACAACAATCGGCGGCTCATTGCGGGTAACCACCTCTTCGGAGATGATGACCTCCTTAATATTGGGCTGGGAAGGCATCTCATACATGACATCGAGCATAATGTTTTCCATGATCGCCCTAAGCCCACGGGCACCGGATTTTCTTTTCATCGCCTCCCGGGCAATGCCCCGAAGCGCTTCTTCAGAGAACTTGAGATGAACACTTTCCATATCGAAGAGTTTGCCATATTGCTTGGTGAGCGCGTTCTTAGGTTCCTTTAATATGCGCACCAACGCATTCTCGTCCAACTCATCCAGGGTTGCAAGCACAGGCAAACGGCCGATGAACTCTGGAATGAGTCCGAATTTCAGCAAGTCCTCCGGCTGGACCTCGTGCAGCAGCTCGCTAGCTCGCCGCCCGTCTCGTTTCTCGATCTCTCCCCCAAAACCCACTCTCTTGCGTCCGGTCCGTCTACGAATGATATCTTCCAAGCCGACAAAAGCTCCCCCACACAGGAACAGAATGTTCGTAGTGTCCACCTGAAGAAATTCCTGCTGCGGATGTTTCCTTCCTCCTTTGGGCGGAACGCTCGCCATGGTTCCCTCGATGATTTTCAACAGGGCCTGCTGCACCCCCTCGCCAGAGACATCCCTAGTGATGGACGGGTTGTCCGACTTGCGCGAGATCTTATCAATCTCATCAATGTACACGATCCCCCTCTGAGCCTTCTCGACATCATAGTCCGCCGCCTGAAGGAGATTGAGGATAATATTCTCAACATCTTCCCCTACATAACCTGCCTCTGTCAGGCTCGTTGCGTCAGCAATCGTAAAGGGAACTTGAAGAAAGCGGGCCAGGGTCTGGGCCAAAAGGGTCTTGCCCGTACCGGTTGGGCCAAGAAGCAGGATGTTGCTCTTCTGTAACTCCACATCGCCGGTCACCATCTGGCTATCGATCCGTTTGTAATGATTGTGAACCGCGACAGCTAAAATCCTCTTCGCCCGCTCTTGGCCAATCACATACTGATCTAAAACCCGCTTGATCTCAGCTGGCTTGGGAACACTTGAAGAAGAGGCTAGGACTTCCTCGTGATCGACTTCCTCCGCTATAATATCGTTACAAAGGTCGATGCACTCATCACAGATGTACACCGTTGGGCCTGCAATGAGCTTGCGAACCTCATCCTGACTCTTGCCACAAAAAGAGCAAACGAGATTACCTGAACGGTCATCGCCATGCTTTGGCATAGAATCCTCGTTTCACCTTTTAAGATTACTGTCCGGCCGATTCACGATGACCTCATCGACCAAACCATACTCCAAAGCTTGCTTCCCAGTCATGAAAAGGTCCCGGTCCGTGTCTTTCTCGATCTTCTTCAGGCTTTGTCCCGTATGTTTCATAAGGATGCTGTTAAGCTCCTCCCTCATGCGGAGCATCTCCCGGGCCTGAATATCCACATCCGTCGCTGTCCCTTGGAACCCTCCCAAAGGCTGGTGGATCATGATACGGGAATGGGGCAGGGCATACCGTTTCCCTTTTGCCCCAGCAGCTAAAAGGATCGCCCCCATGCTGGCAGCCTGCCCTAAGCACACGGTCGAGATCTGGGGCGTAACATACTGCATCGTATCGTAAATGGCGAGACCCGAAGTCACGGATCCCCCAGGCGTATTGATGTAAAAATAGATATCGCGTTCGGGATCCTCGGACTCTAGAAAAAGGAGTTGTGCGGTAATTAAGTTCGCCACATCGTCTGTAACGACAGTCCCCAGGAAAACAATCCGGTCCTTGAGCAAGCGAGAGTAGATATCGTAGGCCCGTTCTCCCCGTCCCGTTTGCTCAACGACGATTGGGATGAAGCTCATATACCCTAAGACTCCTTACCCTGCTAAGGGCATTTTAGCTTTTTTCCTCCTGTGCATCAACGGGTGGCTCCGTCTCTTTCACCTTAGACCGCTGGAACAAGAAGTCCATTGTCCGGTCAAAGACCATCTGGGAACGGAGATCTGCCCGAGCGTCCTCCCGACGATAAAGCTCGCGCAAGGCTAAACCTTTCTCCTTCACAGAACGTACAATTTCCTCGATCCTCAGTTGAACCTCCTCATCTGAAACCTCGATCTTTTCAAGCGCCGCAATCTTCTCGACCAGAAGCATCGCCTTGACCTGTCGCAACGCCCGGGGTTCTAACTCTTTTCGCACTTGTTCCATCGACGGCTGAGGACCAAAAGCCCTTGAGCCTCCTGCCGCGGGGCGACCCTGATGCCGCTCCATGAGATAATGGACGTGGTGATCCACCATGGTTGGCGGAACTTCGAAGGGATACGCTTCAATCAACCTCGTCAAAAGTTGTTCTTTTAAATCTCTTGTCTGAATTTCTCTGAGCTCGCTCTCCAAGCGGGTTCGTATTTTCTCCCTCAGCTCATCGAGAGAGCCACACTCCCCATGGTCCTTTGCGAAATCATCGTCTAAAGAGGGTAAGATCTTTTTCTTGATTTCCTTAACCGTCACGGAAAACACGACAACTTTTCCGGCCAGCTCCTGGTTAAAATGATCGACTGGATACGCGACACTAATAGTATGTTCTCCATCCTTTTTCAACCCAATGATGGCCTCTTCAAACTGCGGCAATGCATTTCCCCTACCCACATCCAGAGGATAGTTTTCAGCTTTCCCTCCCGGGAACGGTTTTCCATCTACCGAACCAACAAAATTGAGAACCACGTAATCCCCCTGCTCCACCACGTCACGGTTTTCCACGGGTTCCAAATGCGCCTGGGCCTCTTGGAGGTGGCGCAATGCAACTTCTACTTGCGCCTCATTCACCGAAAGCCGCACCTTCTCCACCTCCAGCCCCAAATAGTTTTTAACCTCGATCTCCGGCTTAACCTCAACAACGGCCGAGAATGTAAATGTCTTTCCCTCCTCCAAATCGTCGGCCTCTATCTCAGGACGAGAGACCACTTGAAGCTCTTTTTCCCTTAAGACCTGGCTGAGAGAATGCTCCACCAGTCGCGAGAGTACCTGCCCTCTGACTTCGTCTCCGTAGATTCTCTGAAGAACAGAGCGGGGTGCCTTGCCGGGGCGGAACCCCTTAATTTTCGCACGCTGACTTAGGTTTTCGTAAACATGGAAAAACTCTTTGTCGACTTCCTCTGCAGGAAGTTCCACATGGATCCTCCGCTGGACCGGACTAAGGATGTCAACACCGATCTTCACCTTTTCAGTCCGTTACAAAATACTCTTCTGGAACCATCTTCCCTAGGTAGTCATCACAGTCGCACCCAATCCGGGAGACGTGCAACCGTTTTGATAGAGCGCCGAGACCATGATCTCTGGTGCGAGAGGGGGGACTCGAACCCCCACGGTTGCCCGCTAGATCCTAAGTCTAGTGCGTCTGCCAATTCCGCCACTCTCGCATCCGTAAAGCTCGGTGGGCCGACCGAAGGCCTGGCGTGCCCTAAACGATACCAAAATGCCCAGCCATTTCAACAATTGAGCAGGAACCACAGTTTAGTTGCAAGGATCTAAGTGCTGCTGGGCACCATGTCCATCATAAAAGCGAGAGTTTATCCAGCGGGTTTCATCAGCCGGAGACGGCAGACCCCACCTTTTACTAGCTGATAGAACTTAATGCAAAGGAAAAGAGAGGCGAGATGAATTCGCTCGATAAGCCTTTATCGGGGATCTTTACCAGCTTTACCCTGGAGCGCCCATCACCTCAAGAAATGCCTTCAGGATGTCGGTGGTCGTGATGATGCCAACCAATTTTTCTCCCTGAACCACGGGCAGACCTCCAATCTTGTGTTGGAGTATGACCTGCGCAGCTTTCTCAAGACTCGTCTCAGGGGTAACGGTTACGAGATCTTTGGTCATCGCCGCGTTAACCTTGGTTATCATCATTTGTTTCCTGTTCCAGCGTATATCTCGATCGGTGACGATCCCGACGAGCTTCCCATCCTCAACAACGGGTAGCTGGCGGAAACCCCCTGCTTGCATTTTCGTCCGGGCCGTGGCCAGAGTGTCTTGAGGGGTCACCGATACCGGATCTTGGATCATGCGTTCACCAACCATCATCTCAGCACCTCCAAGCTCTTAATCCAGTTGTATCAACCGTTTCTGTCTCAAGACAGAACAGATCACAGTTACTAACCGATCCCTCGGGTCTTGCCTTCATAGTATATAAGGGAGCCTCGTTTTTCAACGGTCTTCGAAAACCGCGCGAGAGGGAACATCGTTGAACACACCTTTTCCTGCGCTGTGCTCTGTCAACATCCACCCTCTCTCGTAGAGTTGGGCGATCGCAGGACATCCCAGGAACACCAAGTTTTCGCGCTGGCCCTCTCGGTTTTAGTTGTCGAGTTGCATGGCCCTGTCCGGTCAAATTTGTACATACAACTCGCCAAAAACGCGCATTCAACCGCGCCAAAAAATACCCATAAATTCCTAATTCTCCTAGTCGCACCTCTCTGGCACAAGCCTTGCCTGTAAGCAGAAGCGATTCTCGAAAAGAAGGAGACCTCCATGAAGTGTTCCCGTATATCTCTAAAGGCATGGTCCGTCAGGATCCTCTCGGCTTGCTTGATTCTAATCTCGCTCTGGCCGTGGCCCTCCAGCGGCCAGGACTTTAAAAAATGGGAGGCCAAGACAAAAGAGTATAAACAGTGGCTGGATTTGCATGGGTCAGAAGGCTCCCGTTTGTGGTTAAGGATTGATAGCAGCCGCCGACCTCATAGACTCTACGTGGGAGAGGCTTTTCACAAGGCAAATCATAAGGAAAAAGAACAATTCGTCGAGATCTTCTCCCACTATCTCGCGGGCCACCCGGAGAAGTTCACGCTTATCGATATCTTTGATTCAGTTACCGGAAAACCCGTCGGCGAATTTGGTTGGGGTGGGTTCAAGCTCTACTAATCTCCTCTGACAATTGGCGGAAAATGAGCATAATGAGCATAAAGATTGTGTCCTGGGGAAGGTTTGGGGGGCCGCCAGGGATTCGAACCCTGGACCCGCTGATTAAGAGTGCTTCTCCAGACGGACCACAGCCTAGACATTACCAAAATTCCCAAGCATTTCAACGAAACGCAGGGTTTTTATTTGGCAGCTATCGGGATATGACGGCACCAACACTCGGACAAAAGGCGGACAAAAGAGAGACAAGCACGCCGACATTCCGAGCTACTCCATTTGACTATGAATCAGAAGGTCCGTCCTAACTTCCTACAGCATAAACCTTTTCTCCGCCCTGTCCGTGAATTGTCCGTGTCTTTTGTCAACGAATCCCAACGAAACTCAACGCCATGAAAGATAACGGAGCCCTTACAAGCCGACAACTAAGAGTCATCCAAATGCGCAACGGTTGCGTATTTGCTGGGGTGATATTCCATCGGCCAGGGGGGATCAATGACTATCGTTTTGTAGCGGCCTTCGGGGTAGGGGAGGGACGATCGCAAATCGGACATAATGTCCGTTTTGAAGGGATGGTATTCTAAAAGGGCCCCGGCCGACTCGCAGCGGTCGGCATAAGCCATCGCACCATGGTGTATCCGCGTTCAAGATTGTCCATCTGGATCGAACGCACTCACTCTCACAATTTTGACGCCAACGTTTAGATCGATCTCAGATTTTGCGGGGGGTATCAATCTCTCTATCGCATGGCGGGTGGTCGGTGGATCTACGGCCAATTTGAGCTCACCTGTTGGAGTTTTCAACACTTCTCCAGCAGCTAGAGCAAAATATGTTTTCCCGATCTTGCCCATCCTGCGGGCGAGAAATCTTTCGAGTCGAGCCTTGGCTTTCTCTAAGCCTTCCACCTCGGCCCGTGTTGGCCTACCCCCCGGTGGGCTGCGAAGACCTCCCCCAGTTTCATGCCCTGCGCTTAGTCCCGCTCTACTCGACCAAGGTCTTTTTAGACACACAGGTACATTGGACCAAGGTACAGTTGACGCGGGGTTGTAAAAACCATTTAATTGGAGTAATTGCTTTGGGGCTTGCGTTTTTTGTCTCCAATGTAAGGGGGTTTTTATGGTTAAAAAACGTTTCTGTCTTTTTGGTGCACGGACAGCCATGGCGCTGGCCTTTATAGTGACATTCACCGGTCTCAGCCAAGGAGAGGTCGGGCACGGCCCCGATCTCGACCCTATCGTCCCGGGGCAGTTCATTGTCGTAGTGAACGAGGGTTTTGACCCGGCCCAAGTGGCTGCTGACCACGCTGCAGTGCCCTTGCATGTTTACAGGTTTGCGGCCCGTGGTTTTGCGGCCCGGCTTTCCCAAGGCCAAGTTAATGCTCTGCTTGCTGATCCGCGAATTAACAATGTGGTGGCCGACCGGCGGGTCACCACCACCAATCATAGCCCTGGACATGGCAAGAACTTTGGAGGTGGCGGAACTAGTGAAACGACTCCAACCGGAGTTAGCCGGATCGATGCTGAGCTAGCTAACTCCGCTGGTGGCACGATTGCAGCCATCCTGGATACAGGCATCGACTTAGACCATCCGGACCTAACCCTGTCAACGACATGCAGCTTTAATGCCTTCAGTGGTCCCCCAGACGACGGCAATGGGCACGGCACCCATGTGGCCGGGACCGTGGCCGCCAAGGCTGGCAACAACCTGGGTGTGAGAGGTGTGGCGCCAGGAGCCACTCTCTGTCCGGTGAAGGTGTTGGACGACAGCGGTAGCGGTACCTGGGCTACCGTCATCGCCGGTATCGACTATGTGACGGGCCGCAGGATGGAGTTAAATAATGGATCAGGGGATGGCGACCCTGGCATCAACATTAAGGTTGCCAACATGAGCCTAGGCGGCTGCGCCAACGTGTTCTTCATCTGGTGCCTAGCCGAGCCTCCCCCCGGTAATAATAACTGCGGGCTCGATGTCGATGGCGTAAAGGTTCTGGATCCCCTACACCAGTCCGTCTGCAAGTCCACGCGTGCAGGCGTGGTCTATGTCGTTGCTGCTGGCAATAGCAGTGCGGACGCTGTGTATTTCGTTCCTGCTGCCTTCCCGGAGGTGATAACGGTATCGGCCGTGGCCGACTACAACGGTAGGGGTGGCGGAGGCGCCAAAGCTCCGCGAGGATGCGACTACGGCCCAGACGATTTCTTCGCGAGCTTCAGCAATTTTGGCGAAGTGGTGGATATCGCCGCGCCTGGCACCTGCATACTCTCCACGTATAAAGGCGGTGGTACTAAGACGATGAGCGGCACTAGCATGGCGACCCCACATGTAACGGGGGCAGCGGCTCTGGCGTCGTTTGATGTAGCTGTTGGCGACAAGAATAGTCC
>JBOHVJ010000501.1:0-6486 GCA_050735075.1 Binatia bacterium | reverse complement strand
CAATAAGAGCTCCTGCGCCTATCCCTGCAATGAAGAAAAGAGGTTCATGCCACCTGAAAAGCAAACTCAAAAGAGATGCGCTTGAGAAGAAAACGGAAAGAAAGATATAACGCCGCGCAACTCGGCGTTTTACGATATCAAGTCTCATGGACGGTTCGTACTCGGGGTCAACCCTTTCAATCATACACTCGACTCCTAGAAAAGTAAGAGGACGATGGTGTGAGAGTTGCCCCTGCCGGACTAGTGGAAGGCCTCACTGCGCAAGCGGGAGTACTGAGGCTCCGAGAGGAGGTTATGAAGCTTCTTGCGTTGCTCTGAGGACAATTGGGCCTTCCCCTGCTCGATAGTGCGGACGCGGGCTAGACGCAGGTCACTGCGCAGTCGTTCAATCTCGCGGATCTTCGCCTCCACCTGCCCGAGGTCCGCGGCCTCAGCATCGAGAAGAGTCGCAAGGTCCGTCTCAGCGACGCGGAGATCAGCCTCAAGCCGGATTGCCGTGCCCTGGAAATCGGCCCTTAGTCTCTCAAGGCTACGAACCTGGTCCGAAGACAACCCTAGCTCATGGCGGTGACGGAGCATAAGTGTGATGAGCGGGCGCTCGCCCCGCGCCTCTCTATGGGTGAAGTGCTCGCGCAAGCGGTTTCCCAGGCCTTGAAGTTGCTGGGCCAGTCCGTCCCAAGCCTGAAACATCTCCTCATGAACTATTGGGCGCGGTCGCGAAAGATCTGCGCCACCTGCCGGCAATGCGAGGGTCAAAAGTAGCGGGAGGAAGCCAAGAAGAGTCTTGGTTTTCATATTGACCTCCTTTCGAGATCTATCCCAATGTTATCGCTAGACAGATTAAGCATCCATAGTCCCCCTTGTCAGCGTTCTGAAACATCGATCAACACCCCATCCGGGTCCGCAAGCTGAAATTGCCCGTACTTGCAACTAGAGAACAGCTTCAGCCTGGCCTCCCTCTCCGCGCCCTTCCCTTCACGCTGAGAAATTAAAGCAGGATTATGCTCCCGTAAGGCTTCCCAATCCCTCTTCACCGCCTCCACGCTCTCTACCTTAAATCCGATGTGATCCAGCGCGGGCCTCTCTATCCCTGTGCCCTCATAATCGGTTATCTTCCAAGGATAGATGACCAACGTCACTCTCCCGTCGGAAAGATAATAATTAGGATCGTCCGCGGGCTTCTCTAACTCCATCAGCTCAAAGACATCACGGTAGAACCGCGCCAACGTCGAGGGATCAACGGCCCTTAAAGCAAAGTGCTTTATATGACGATCCTGCTCCCAATCGTCCTCTACATAAACATCCCTTCTGTTCTCCATACCCCGCTGAGAGAGATCAAAGACGTTCCCTGCCGGATCATGCGTGCTGATCCCGGCAAAAGGCCGGTTACCGGGCCTCTTCAGAACCTCGATCGAGGTATAGCTCTCTCTCAACCTTCCATAGACAAGCTCTACATCCTGAACCTCGAATCCAAAATGATCCAACCCGGCCTGCCGGCCAGGGGCCCTGGGATTGATATTCAAACCCACATAGCCGTCCCGGACGACCACAGCGCCCGCAGGCCTGCTGGAGCCCAAACTCTTCATGCCAAAAAGGGTCGCATAAAACTCACCCTCCTGCACATGGCTATTACTCACTATGGCTAAGTGCTTGATCTTCGCAAACATGTTCATACCTCCTTTAACTTTGGCTTCTTAGCGTAAATCTCTTTGATAAGACTCTTCCCTACCAATTTGCTTTTCCCATCGCCCATCGATCCAGGCTGGAGAGGTACTCCCGGAAAAGAAAAAGGCGCATCGCCACAGCTCGACGGGCCGCGTCCTGAATCTCAGCCGTGGTTGCATAGCGCTTTAGGAACTCCTGTGGAAGGGTCCCGTGTCCCTCTTCATCTACTGTGATCCGGCGATAGGGCTGCTTGATCCACTCTGGGACGGACGGAGCTTCAAGTGACTTTTGGGTCAGGTAGGTTGCCACGGCCTCTCCGGCCAATGAGAATCCAGCGATTCGCTGGCAGGTATCCTTTAGCCCCTCCAGCGCGTTGAACATCGCTGTCTGGGCTGGGAGCGGCCGGTAGTCGAAAGGCTCCTGTCCCAACTCTCGGATCCGACCGGCCAGGAGACCGGCATGGACCATCTCCTCGTGAGCCGACTCCGCTATCGCCGCCTTGACCTCAAGTTCCGGTGTCGTCTTGATCCATGTGCCGAAAAGGTCCGCCGCCCTAAGCTCATTAAACAGCCGGCTCTTCATGACGCGGATGCGTTCTTCGTCCGTTCTCAGAGGGATGTAACTATAAGCGGGAGGTTGGGCATCGAGCGTTCGACAAAAGGCTTTAATGGTCTCTAATAGTTCCTGCAAGAACTCCTGGCTATTCATGGTCCGGCTCTTCGAATTCCTATCGACTTTCTAACCCAAACGCTCCTGCCTGGCAAGAGGCATCGGCTCTTTCAGAAGGAGGAAAAGCACCAGAATACCCAAGAAGATCGCTCCGGCAAGGCTCTGCCAGGCAATCGAGTAAGAGCCGGTTCGATCCACCAAATAACCGAAGAGCGGAGTGCCGAAGATCGCTCCCACCGAATTGACCGTAATGCTCAGTCCGAGGGCTGCCCCGGTCTGCGCCGTCCCTGCGATCTCACCAATCAGGGCGTAAGAGACCCCCTGATAACCAGTAGCAGGATTAAAAGCGAGGTTCCGGGTGGGACAAAGGCTAAGCCTAGGGTAAGTGCAACTGAGAGGGCTCCAATCAGAACCAGAACTATCTTGCGCCCTCCCTGGAAGAGCCGGTCGCTCATAACGCCCCATCCGATGCGACCCACCATCCCGCCGATCTGGGTTAAAGCCAAAGCCTGACTGGCCCAGTAGGCGGAAAGTCCCATGGCCTCCTTAAGATATAGCGGCGCGAGGGTGTTGATTCCGTACTGTGCGGCAGCGCCGATGATATGGGAAACGCTGACTAGAGCTAAGATGATCCAGCGGAAACGATCGTGCATGCTCCTCTCACGGCAGTTGGACGGTTGGTCCAAAAGGTGGATAGAGATGATACAGCATCCAATAAACGATGACCCCGGTGATCGAAACGTAAAGCCAAAGAGGAAGCGTCCAGCGGGCGATGCGTTTATGTCTGTCAAAGTTCTCCTTCAAGGCGCGGGTAAGAGTGATCAGGACCAACGGCACTATCGCTGCAGCCAAAACGGTGTGGGAGATGAGCACTGTAAAGTAGACAGTGCGAATCCAACCATATCCTTTGAACGACACGGAGCCTACTTGGTAATGGTAGGTGAGATAGGAGATCAGGAAAATGGCTGAGGTCGTAAAGGCGGACAGCATACAGAGCCTGTGCGCCATAATTCTTTTGCTCCGGATAAAGAGATATCCTGCCAAAAGGAAAAGGGCGCTGGCTGAGTTTAAGGCTGCGTTGATGCTGGGAAGGTATGAGACCGGAATCAAATAAGCACGTTACGAGATATCGGGGAGGAGCATCAAGATCAGAAAAACGCAGAGGATCAGCGGCGTAAGAGCGATCACCCCTAAAGTGAGGCGCTCGAACTTGAGGTGCATGAAGTAAAGCGCGACGAGCGCGGCCTTGGACAAGGCGAGCCCGACCAGAAGGATAACAATGATGAGTTTCGCCCACGGCATGTAAATGACGGCTATTTCTATGATCTTAAGGGCTAAAAGCCACCAAAAAACGCCGATGTAGTTAGGTTCCGCGTGTGCCGTTGCCATCCCCGTTCTCCTATGTCCGATGTTAGATTAGATATACAAAGGTGAAGATCAAAATCCAAACCAGATCCACGAAGTGCCAATAAAGACCCGCTATCTCCACATGCTTGGCTCCATAGCGCCCGCGCAAGCAGGCAATGAGAACGCAAGTATTATAGATGACGCCTCCGGTCACATGCATCCCATGAAAGCCAGTGAGCACAAAAAAAGTGGTCGCAAAAAGATGGCCCGGAAAGGTCACGCCCTTTTCAGGCAACTTTTCGGTAATCAAATGGGTCCACTCATAGGCTTGACATCCGAGAAACATAAGTCCCCCTAGGATTGTAAGCAGAAGAAATTTCCTGAGGCCGCGCTGATCCCCTCTCAGAATCGCCGAGAGCGAAAGCACCATGGTGACGCTGCTGACGATCAACAGGAAGGTCATAAAGGCGGTGAGGTTGATGCCCAGGACCTCCGAGGGGACAGGCCAGTTGGGACTCGCATACCGGAGGAGTCCGTAGCCCACAATCAGACAGCCGAACGACATGGCATCCCCGGCAAGAAAGATCCACATGCCGAGTTTCCCCCAGCTCTCGGGTGTGAGGGGCGACTCGGCTGGTTCAACAGCAGGATGTGCCACGGCAACTTCACTCATCTTCCGCTCTCCTTGTGCGTCCAAGCCAAGCGCAAAACGGGCGCCCTCTTCTTTGGCCCGCCATGCTTTTTAGCGGCACGCCGGTGATTGTAGAACAGCCAGCCGCCGACGGAGCCAACCACTGCATATGGCATCGCCATGAGAAAGAGGACGCTCCAGTTATAGGCATCGGTTAACGGATCATCCGCTGAACCCCCGGTTAGACAGACCGCGCACGCCTGCACGGCTATCGGGAAAAAGAGCTTCGCAGCGGAGGCGGAGATCGCAAGTAGAAAACACCGTCGGGTCATAAAACAAAGTAAACGAAAATTATCTTATCGCGTCCGCACTGTCAACAGATGGCAATAAAATTCTAGGCAAGGAGGAGTCGAGCCATCCTTTTATCAACGATGACTTTCTCGTTTTCCAAGTCGAGCTTGATGCGCCATTTTTGCATCGTGTTCGCCCCGATGATAACATCATCCGAGAGTTGCGGTGCAACAATGAAATTGTCTGATATCCTGATCCCCTCAATGGAGAGATGGAGGACTACAGTTTCATTGACTCTAAGCTTTCCTATCCCATCCCCTAAAGTATAGGTTTCGGGGGAAGGTAATTTTACCGCGGTCGCTATTCTCTCGACGACATCACGACGGACAAAAGAGGCGCTGGCGCCGGTATCGAACAGGATATGAAGGCGGCGCTCGCCCTTATCTCCGGCAACTCTTAGCCTTTTAATGATGAGACCCATGCTCTCACCATAGGAGAATAGCTATTTACTGTCAATGATTCTCACACACGCTTGACCCGCCTAGTGGCAGGGGCTATGCTCGGCCCATTATTTCCCCCTTTTACAGGTCCGCTCACTGGAGAGATGATGAAGTGTCCCCGCTGCCAGGCAGAGACACCGACTGACGCCGAATTCTGCCCCGAGTGTGGGGTTAAGCTCGTGGTTGTCTGCACTCAATGCAAGACTGCGAATGCCCCCAGCCACAGGTTTTGCAAGAAGTGCGGCCAGCCACTGGCGACAACCCCCGGACAACGACCAGAAACCACAAAATACGCCTCGCCGGAGTTTTATACCCCTAAACACCTCGCCGAGAAAATTCTGACATCAAAGAGCGCGCTGGAAGGCGAGCGCAAGCAGGTCACGGTGCTGTTTGCCGACATGAAGGGTTCCATGGAGCTGCTCGCTGACCGTGATCCTGAGGAGGCACGCAAGCTCCTTGATCCCGTGCTCGAACACATGATGGAGGCCGTGCACCGCTTTGAGGGAACGGTCAATCAAGTTATGGGTGATGGCATCATGGCTCTCTTTGGCGCGCCGCTAGCTCACGAGGATCATGCCGTGCGGGCCTGTTATGCAGCACTCAGGATGCAGGAGTCAGTGAGACGGTACGCTGAAGGAGTAAGGCGAACCGAGGGTATTCCCATTCAGATAAGAGTTGGCTTGAACTCAGGCGAGGTCGTGGTGCGGTCCATCGGGAGTGACTTGAAGATGGACTACACAGCGGTTGGACAGACCACGCACTTAGCGGCCCGTATGGAGCAGTTGGCGACCCCGGGTTCAATCATGATGACCGCAGACACACTACAACTGGCCGAAGGCTACGTGCAGGTGAAGCCGCTTGGTCCGGTCAACGTCAAGGGATTAACTGAGCCGGTCGAAGTTTATGAGGTTATTGGGGTTGGAGCCGCACGTTCTCGCCTGCAAGCGGCAGCCGCACGAGGACTCACTCGTTTTGTCGGACGCGACGCAGAAACCGAGCAGCTTCGAAAAGCGCTTGAACAGGCACGAGCAGACCATGGTCAGGTGGTCGGTGTAGTAGGAGAACCTGGTCTCGGTAAGTCACGGCTGTTCTTCGAGTTCATCCACTCGCATCGAACCCAGGGGTGGCTGATCCTCGAAAGCGGCTCGGTCTCCTATGGCAAAGCCACACCCTATTTGCCCGTCATCGATCTCCTCAAAGCCTACTTTAAAATTCAGGACCGCGACGATCAGCGCGAAATTCGCGAGAAGGTGACCGGCAAGCTGCTCACCCTGGATAAATCTCTGGAGTCCACGCTACCAGCCTTCCTGGCACTTTTAGATGTGCTTGTCGATGACCCCATGTGGCAGGCACTCGATCCTTTCCAACGCCGTCAGCTAACTC
>JBOHVJ010000500.1:0-2866 GCA_050735075.1 Binatia bacterium | reverse complement strand
GCGGGAAAAATCAATATCCTTGACCCGGAGGCGGAAACACTCCAGGAACCGAAGCCCTGCTCCGTAGAGGCGAGGATAGCCGTCAACGGATAAAATGGTCGAGATTCTTGACAAACACAGAGCGAACGATTAGATGAAACAGTCTCATGGTCGAGGTATCGCAACTAACAAAATACTACGGTCCATTCCGGGCTATCCAAGATGTGTCTTTTACCGCCCAGAGGGGAGACATCCTCGGGTTTCTCGGCCCCAACGGGGCAGGGAAGACCACGACGATGCGGATCATCACCGGCTTCATGCCGGCCACCGAAGGCACTGTCACCGTTGAAGGTTTTGACGTGTATAAGGAGTCGCACGAGGTACGCAGACGAATAGGCTACCTGCCTGAGTCTCCCCCTCTCTACCACGACATGACTGTGAGCTCCTATTTAAAGTTCGTGGCGCGTATTAAGGGAGTCGCCAGAAGGCAATTATTGGGCGCCTTGGAGGGGGTTTTAGAAAAGTGCTCCCTTACAGAGGTGGCCACCCGCCTCGTGAGCCATCTTTCTAAAGGGTACCGCCAAAGGGTTGGACTCGCCCAAGCCCTTATTCATAATCCTCCGGTTCTAATTTTGGACGAACCCACTTTAGGACTTGACCCGAAGCAGATCATCGAGATCCGGAATTTGATCAGAGAGCTTTCCGGAGACCGGACCGTCATACTCTCAACACACATTCTTCCCGAGGTGTCACAGATCTGCAACAAGGTCGTTATCATCAACGAGGGAAGGGTCGTGGTAGAAAACAACTTGAAGGAGCTGACCCAGGGCGTGACCCTGGAGGAGGTTTTCTTGCGCTACATCTCCAAGGAAGTAGAGGAAAAGGAGCCAGAGAGAAAGGAAGATTGGTCCTTATGAAAAATATCTTCATCCTCGCTATGAAAGAAATCCTCTCGATTTTTGTTTCTCCGATCGCCTATGTGGTGCTGACGGGATTTCTCCTTCTCGGGGGATGGTTTTTCTTCAACCTTCTGTTTCGCTTTAACTACCTCCTCACCCTATACACTAGCTTTCAAAACTTTCAGGGCCTACAGACCCTCAACCTGAACGAGCATGTGATTACCCCCCTCCTCCACAACCTCGCCATCGTCCTTGTCATCATGGTCCCGATCATTACCATGCGCACCTTCGCCGAGGAAAAAAGAAGCGGGACTTATGAGCTGCTCCTGACCTCCCCGCTTTCGGTGACCCAGATCGTGCTGGGAAAATTTCTGGGCTGTCTTTTTTTCATCTTGGTTATGATCCTGCTGACTGGCATTTACCCAGCCATCCTATTCCTCTATGGGAACCCGGAGCTGGGAATTTTGGCCTCGGGCTACTTGGGCCTTTTTCTTTTAGCAGTGGCTTTCATCTCGGTCGGGCTCTTAACCTCGTCGGTCACCGAAAACCAGATCGTTGCCGCGGTAAGCTGTTTTGTCACACTTTTGATGCTCTACGTCCTGTCTTGGCCCGCAGAGACAATCGGGGCTGTCCTGGGCACCGTCCTGAAATACCTCTCGGTTATCGAGCACTTCACCGAAATGGCCAAAGGGCTCATCGATACCAAGAACCTCGTTTATTTTCTGACCCTAATCGTTTTGAGTCTCTTTCTCACCCACCGGTGCGTGGAGGCCTCCCGCTGGAGTAAATAGTGACCAAGTATTTTCAGATCTCAGGTCTCTCGGGCATCGTCCTCACCCTTTTTGGACTGGTCGCCTACCTTTTCACCGGCAACATCCGAGATCCCTACGTCATCATACATCTGGGTCTTGGCATCCTGTCCCTGCTTACCTACCTCTACACCCAGGGCAGCAGTCTGGCTGGGTCTTTGCGTCGACGCTCCACTCGCTTCGGACTACATTCGGCATTTTATTCCCTGCTCTTTGTGGGTATTCTCATCATGCTGAACTTCCTCAACACCCGTTATCACCGACGCTGGGACCTGACGGAGGCCAAGGTCTTCAGCCTGTCGTCACAATCGACTAAGGTCCTCGGGCAACTCAAGCAGGATCTTCAGATTTATGGTTTTTTTGAAAGAGGGGAAAATCCCAGGGTTTCTGATCTGATCAAAAGTTACACGTATCATTCTCCCAAGATCAAGTTCCAAGCCATCGATCCGGACCGCCACCCCGAGATGGCCAAGCAGTACAAGATCCAGCAGCTCAATACCCTCCATATCCGCTATGGCAAAGAATCCACGAACATCACGGATACCAGCGAAGAGGCGATCACAAACGCCATTGTCAAGCTCACGAAGGTAAGCAAAAAAAACGTGTACTTTTTGACGGGTCATGGGGAACCCAGCATCGAGGACCGCCAAAATACCCATGGATATGCCGCGGCGAAGGAGGCGCTTGAGAACGAGAACTATCAGATCAAAGAGCTTCTGCTTTCCACCCTGGAAAGAATCCCCGGGGAAGCCTCACTGCTGGTCATTGCCAGCCCGCAAAAACCCCTTCTGGATCATGAGGTCCAGGCAATCGAGAACTATGCGAAGAGCGGTGGGAGGCTTTTGGTCTTGTTCCCTTCACCGGGCGGCGAAACACTCCAAAACTTTCTCAAGGGATGGGGCGTGGAGGTAGGAAATGATATCGTCGTGGATCAGGTAATCCGCCTCTTTGCCGGTCCTTCCCTCGGAGTAGAACCGATCGCCAACACTTACAGTCCTATGCACCCTATCACGCGAGAATTTAAGGAGCGGACTATCTTCCCCATGGTCCGCTCCGTGGACGCCGGGAGCTCAGCCAAGGAAGGATTAGAGGTAACTTCCTTAGTCACTACCAGCCCAACAAGTTGGGCAGAAAAAGACCTTGACGGAGTCTTCAAGCAAGGGAAGGCCTCTCTTGGAC
>JBOHVJ010000499.1:0-3375 GCA_050735075.1 Binatia bacterium | reverse complement strand
TAAAATAAGGCAAATTCACGGAATAGGCAAGAGGCGTGAGGCAACAGCCAAAAAGAAGGTTGAAGGGTTCAAGGGTTGAAGGGACAGAGGGTTAAAAGGCAAGAGGGAAATCGTGATCGTGGTCGGGCACGAAATCCCAGCAGAAATGTGAGCCAGGCAATTGAGGGAAGAAAAGGTGTCGGGAACCTCAACCGGTTAACTTCAGGCGCTGATCTCCATTTCTTGGATGCGAGAGCGGATAGGCTGAATCCTCTTAATCTTCACATACACAATCGGCTGTCCTTTTTCGGCCTGCTGCTTGGCTCCTTCTTGACTCCACCGATTGAATTCTTCGTCTCCTTCAACCAACATGGCCACCAGCGCATTGTCTGGAATCCGTTCGGCGAAGTCTGGATGCTCCCGGACATAACGGTCAAACTCAGTGACCAGCTCGGCATTCTTCTGTTCGAAAACATTCATGGAAAATCTCCTCGTAGAAAGCGTTCTTGGTAAATGTCCCAATTACCGTTAATGTCTTTATCCGCGAGGTCCAGCGAATCCGCGTAGCTTAACGGTATTTCTTCCTTATCACGATCGCCCTTGAGATTATAGCGATCACGATGAGCAAAGTTGTGAGCGCAATCATAACAAATCACCGGTTTCCAAACTCCCTCTTCCACCTCTACTTCCAGCTGCACCATAAAGGTGACCACCTGGCCTTTGTCAGTGTTGTGATAATGCCGCTTTCGTGCGCGTCCTCCGAGATGAATAAGATATTCCTTTTCAGCCAAGAGCCATCGCTTTCTTGGTGTCGCTTTTATTCGATTATACCCTGCCCCTTTCTGGGACTCAATCTGGGGGCTCAGGTCCGTCTATTGTTAATTTCGCAAAGTTCCAACCTCTAAGCTTCTCGTAAGCAAAAAGCCCGGCTGGGCGGAGCCAGCCCGCGCGATGATGCGGAATCGATGATGCGGAATCAAAGAAAACAGGCAGAAGGCAAGAAACCGGGAATGCCGCAGATGGGCCTTTTTCAGCGGCCCTCATCCAGCCACATCAACTTTGCCGGATTATCCTTCAGCATCACCTTGATCTGCTCCGGCTTGATTCCGTAGCCAAGCAGCGCGCGGATAAAAACCCGCATGCCGTCGATGGCATCCATGTGCAGCACCTGCCCAAAGTCACTCCCTATGATGCACCGCTCCGGCCCAATCGCCTGAATGGTCCGGATCGTCTCCACTGGGTCCGCTACCGGCTGGTATAGGCTGGGGATCATGGGTTGACAATAAGTGCCCACATAGACCCCGAAGCTCGCCAGCTCCTTCATCTCATCGAGCAGAAGCTTGTTGAGTTCGAGGAGCGGGTGATCCAGAGTGGCGCGCACGCCAAGCTCCTTGGCCTTTTTGGCCAGCGGCAAAAGCTCCTGGAAATCCGTGTGCCCAAATCCGATCCCTACCTTCTTCTCCACCGCCATCTCCATGATCTTCACTACCTCAGGCAAAACCTGCCCATTTTCTCCGACCAGCCGAACGCCGCCTTTTTCAGGGTGTCCTGCGCCGCGCCAGAATCCCAGTGAGGTGAAAGTGGGAAACCAGATCATCTTGAAGTTCGGGTACTGGAGCGCAACACGAATATATTCGGGATTCATCCCGTGACAGGTGCCCGCGCCCCCATAAACCTCGACACGATGCTGGAGTTCTCCCTTCCCGACTAAATAATCGATGTGACGCTGGGCGAGGTAGGCCGCATTGCAGCTAATGTTCCAGTGATCCTTGAAAGCAAGGGCACGCATCCCCGCCCGCGCCGCCTCCATGGCGATCCCGATCATATCCTGAGAGCGATGCACGAAATCAGGATAGGCGTGGATATGGCAATCAATCGCCCCCTGAAGCAGCTCGTTTTCAATACCCGGGTAGATCTTGAGCATCTCCGGGTTATCCTTGAGCATCTGATAGAAATAGTCCTTGGCATTGAGTTGGCGTACCCGCTCTACGCTGAGCGTCCGGCCCACCATTAACGAGGCCGCAGCCTCGGCATCAGCAGCAAAATCACACATGGAAAATCTCCCCCTTTTCGATTTGCGATTTTAGATTCTTACACTTCTGAATGTTAGAATTTATCTCCAACATTCTTCGAGACCTTCGTGTCCTTCGTGGTTAAAATCCTCACCACGAAGAGCACGAAGCACACGAAGTTTAGATCATTCGTCATGCACGCGTGACAGTTTATCGGAGTTCTTCTTTCCCCTTCTTCCTTGGCGGCCTTTGCGCCTTTGCGCGAGTCACAGTTTTTCCGATCTTGTTTTCATCAGCTAAAAATTTCAAATATCTTTGGCTAGATTTAGGAGTAAGCTAAGACAAATCCAAGCACGCATGTTCAAGGATTACTTATTCCCCCACGCTTGGAGGAACCTTCTGGCATCTTCAACGACCGGCTCCGCGACCGGTACGTAAGGGATAACCAGGCGGGTCGCGCCGGCCTCGGCGAAAGGAAGCAGCCTCTCCTTGATCTCGGAAATCGAAGTGCCCGGGATGACCGGAAGTTTATCCATGTAGTTATCGCTCAAGGTCGCCATCGCCGCCTTGAAGCCGCCCTTTTGAAAGGCATCCTGGATCGCATTCACCTCCGACTCAAATCCCAGCCCCTTGAGCATGTCGCTATAGTGGTCGGCCAGATTATAAAAGGTCAACACCTGACGCAGGCGCGAGCGCGCAAGCGCGCGGTCAGGGTTAAGCGAAACCCGACACTTGGCAATGATCTCGATCTTGCCTGCGTCGCGACCGGCCTCTTTGGCCCCCTCGCGCACCCGCCCGGCGATCTCCCGGATTTTGGCCGGGGTCGCCATGTTAATGAAGACACCATCGGCAATCTTGCCTACAAGCTTGGTCATCTGCGGGCCCAGGCCTGCGAGGTATATAGGAAAGACCGGATGACTCGGCTTCCAGGATAGCTGGAAGCGTTTGCCAGTCTGGTAAATCTCACCTTCAAACTCGACCCGCTCACCTGCTGCGGCCCTCCGGACGATCTCTATGTACTCGCCGGCGCGTTTGAGCGGGCGGTCAAAGACGCCGCCATGCCAACCGGCGATGCTCTTGTTGGCCACTCCGAGACCTAAGAGAAGCCGGCCGTTTGATAAGTCCTGTAAGGTAGCGCTCTGGATCCCCAGGGTCACGGGGCTCCGTCCATAGATATGGTATATCGCTGTTCCGAGCTTGATCGTCTTGGTGCGGCTGGCGGCAGCAGAGAGAAGCACCACAGGATCGGTGCTATTGGACTCCCCTTTCCAAAAGGCCCCAAACCCTACCTTTTCGGCTATTTCAACCAGGTCGATCACGCTGGCCGCTGGGTAATGAGCGGCCGAATTGATCTCGATGTCGTAGATGGTAGCCACGATATTCC
>JBOHVJ010000498.1:0-4009 GCA_050735075.1 Binatia bacterium | reverse complement strand
AGCCTCCCAGATGTCTTCTCCACCATCCTGCAACAGCTTCCCCCGATGCAGCTGAACCCCCCTGTTTATGGAAATCGATCAAGGCATGGATCGGAGCCAACCTGAGCCCTCAGGTCCTCATGAAACGAGGGACTCCACCACTTTCTTGTTGATTTCGATTACCTGCTTCCTGAAAGGACCTGCCAGGGTGGATTCATATTTGGCAAAAGTCTTCTCATAGGTATCTGCGGCGGTTTTGACCGCTGGTTCAGCCGCGGCCTGGAAGGCTTGAAGGCTCTGCCGGGCCAAAACCAAGAACGGATTTGGTACTCCATTCGCCAGCCCTTGGATCTGATCCAACGGCATCTCAACCCAGTTTTTATACAAGGTGAGCCAGTTTTGGGAACCTGTAAATCCCTGTCTGACGGCATCTCTGATCAAATACTCGCTCTCCTCTTGCAACTTCAAGTACGTTTCCAGCCCCTTGAGATACCTTTCTTTCCAGACCTTGGGCATCCCACTGAAATCAAACCCTCCTGCGTTCCCCTTCTTTTGTTCTTCAGTCACGATTGACCTCCATTGTGTTGAGTTGCCTGTTTGATCAGGCAGGTTAAGTAACTCCCCGAGAGTTGTTAGAATGGGACCTGTCGGCTTTCTCTCTGGCTGGTCCCTGAATTGCCAAGAGTGAACACGTGCCTCCTTCTTCTTTTTCGACACCACGATCAGTCTCCTTTCGGGTTAGGACTTGAAGGTAGGTGGGGGTTTAGAAATGCACACACCTATACATTTAAATGAATGTAAATAAACCCGAAATCGACAAAGTCAAGGGAGTCACATCAACATTTCAACTGCAAGGGCCACCGATTCTCCACCTCCGATGCAAGGGCTGGCAATCCCGCGTTTCCCCCTCGTCCGCTTCAACGCATACAGCAGGGTGGTGAGTATCCGTGCGCCGCTGGCCCCAATTGGATGACCGAGGGCGACGGCTCCGCCATGGACATTGACCCGGTCCGGGTCCAACCTCAATTCCTTCATCGCTGCCATTGTTACGACCGCGAATGCCTCGTTCACTTCGTAGAGGTCTATCTGGCGGGTATCCATTTTGAGTTTGCTCAAAAGGGCTGCAATCGCCTGGATCGGCGCGATGGTGAACCATTCAGGCGCGACCGCCTTTTGGGAATGCCCGAGGATTCGCGCGATCGGTGTAATCCCCAAGGATGTAGCTCGTTCCTCAGAGAGGATTACCATGGCAGCCGCCCCATCATTCATACCGGACGCATTCCCCGCTGTAATAGTTCCATCCGGCTGAAAGGCTGGGGAAAGCCGACGCAACTTGGCTTCGTCAAAACGTGTGAGCCGTTCATCATCCCGGATACGCAGTGGCTTTGGTTTTCCTGGAACCTCAACCTCGATGATCTCGTCGCGAAACCACCCCTCCTGTTGGGCCTTTAACGCTCTGGTATAACTTTGAACCGCGAAGTTATCCTGCTCTTCCCGGGAAAATTGGTATTTAGAGGCGCACAGCTCCCCACATGCGCCCATAGAGAGATTGTTATAGGCATCCCAGAGCCCGTCCTTGATCATGCTGTCAATGAGTTCCGCGTGTCCCACCTGGTACCCAGACCTGGCCTTCTCAAGGATATAGGGAGCCCTGGACATGCTTTCCATCCCACCTGCCACAACGACCTCGGCATCCCCAGCCTGAATGGCCTGGCAGGCCATCATGACGGCCTTCAGACCGGAGCCGCACACTTTGTTGATCGTGGTGGCATTCACTGTATCCCCAAGCCCCGCCCCCTTCGCGGCCTGCCGGCCAGGGGCCTGACCGACGCCCGCCGAAAGCACATTCCCCATAATCACTTCATCCACCGCCTCAGGATGGACATTAGCACGGGATAATGCCTCCTTGATCACACAGCTTCCCAGGGCCGTGGCACTTATTGCGCTGAGCGACCCATTCAAGTTTCCGATCGGGGTCCGCACCGCCCCAGCTATTACCACCGGTCTCATGGCTCGCCTCCTTGCAGCGAAGTTGCAGGATTTTCATCTAGAGGGATAGTCGAACCGTAATTGCTCATCAGTTAGCCACATGCTGTCCAGTTGAGTGATTCAATGATAGGCCTTCAGGGAAGGAGCAAGCAACCTGAAAATTCTCCCAAAAACTCGGACCCCTGTGGGGAGCATAGCGAGTCAGTGGGCACCCATCCCAACCGGACGGTTGAGATGGAGAGGCATTCCACCATCTTTATACCGGTTACGCGATTTCTTAGGGATTATAGTTCTCGGGATGATCGCGGCCAGAACCGCCCCGTCATTAGTAATGGGACGCCTGCTGGAGCAGGGAGCGGCAGGCAGAGGCTGAAGAAGGAATGTAAGATCATCCCTCCCTCAGTCCCCCGTCATGCTGCCCTTTGCCCAAGCAAGGGCTTAGGCAGGAACGACCGTATCCATCACATTCTTATTGATCTCGAATACAAACTTCCGGGACGGACCGGCCACTGCGGTCTCATAAGAGTTCAAGGCCTTCTCACAGACCTCTGCTCCGGTCCTCAACGCCGGTTCAGCGTTGGCCTGGATGGCTTGCACCATTTGGCGGGACAGCGCAATGAACGGACTGGCGGTCGCCTGCCCCTGAATCTGATCCAAGGACGTGTCCGTCAAGTTCTTATAGAGAGTGAGCCATTGCTGGTAAGCCGTCATTCCCTGATTGACTACAGTCTTAGTCAACCGCTCGTTCTCCTCTTGCAACTTCAAGCCGACTTGAAGCCCAATCAGGTAGGCTTCCTTCCAGACCTTGGCAAACTCAGTAAAATCAACACCCGTCGCTTTCGTCTTCTCTTCAACAGCCATCCTGAACCTCCCTTGTGTGTGTTTGCCTGACTTGTCAGGCAGGTTATGGGACTCCTCTGTTCTTTTAGCCCGAACAGTGGGCTTTCTCTCTGGCTGGTCCCCTTTTTGCCCCGAGAGAACATGCGCTCCCTTATGCTTCTTTGCCGCCACCCTGGATCTCCTTTGGCTATGGGCCTGATGCGTATGGTGGGCTCTTCGAGAGAGCAGTGGTATGGTTAGAAGCTTAACCAGCACCTCTCTGAAAGACAATCGGTCGAAAGCCCTTTTATTATCAGAGAGAAGGCCTAGTAATCCAGTTTTGAGTGGGTCTTTAGGGCATCACCTTGTAAAGAAAAGTGGAAAACTGGTCGGGCGGCGATCTCCTTTTGGATGACGGTATCAGCTTCATCTCGTCCACATACTATCCTGCGCGCCGGCACACACGGTTAGTCGCAACTCCGGTTTAGCGATCAGGCACCATTGAAGGCAGGAGCCGACACCTGCGTCGCCAGCCTCTTTGGACTCGTGGTCTTTTCCCCTCCGCCTCGCACTCGGTGCATCTTGTCCCGGGTGTGGTAAGGCACCAGGCCTTCCAATACTGACGCGAGCTTATCGCATGGCACATCCTCCATGATCTTGACGGCCTGCTTGGGATTGGGCCCCGACCGGCCACCCACATACACATCCACTGCATCCACCACCTGGCCATCAACTTTGGCTTTTTTGCCCAACAGCCCAATGTCCGCGACCGTATGGTTCCCGCAGCCGGCCGGACACCCAGACCAATGGATGGTGACCGGCTTGATCCCGGGGCCCAGTTTCGCCTCCAGCGCCTGGGCCGTCTCCAGCGCCCGGCCCTTGGTCTCAATGACCGCCAGATTGCAGTAGTCAATCCCGACACAACTGACTAACCCGTTCAGAATAGGCGAGGGATTGTAGGTAAACTTCTTGAGCAATGGGTGTTCGGTTAGATCCCCCACCTTGCGATCTGCCACATTCGGAACGATCAACGTCTGGGCCGGTGAAATGCGAATCTCGCCTGTCCCATACCGCTCGGCCAGCGCCGCAATGCCCTTGAGATCTTCTGCCTCGATTCGTCCCACTGGCACTTTCAACCCCACATAGTTCATACCAGGCTGCTTCTGGCGATAGATCCCACCATGGTCATTCACAGATGGTTTGCGCGCATCCGTCCCGGCCG
>JBOHVJ010000497.1:0-12105 GCA_050735075.1 Binatia bacterium | reverse complement strand
AACCGCATCGCTCACCGCCATGACCGGAGAAGAGTCGATGAAGATAAAGTCGTAGCGCTCGCGGAGAGATTCCAGGGTTTCGTACATCTTCCTGGAGCCCAGAAGCTCCCCAGGATTGGGCGGAGTGGCGCCGCCGCTAAGGAAAAAGAGGTTATCCGCCGTCGTGGGCTTGATCGCATATTCGATCTCGATTTGTCCGGTAAGAAGTTCTGCGAGCCCAAAATAGTTTTCCACTCCCAAGACTTTGTGACAGCGGGCGCGTCGAAAATCGGCATCCACGATCAGCACCCGGGCGCCCATCTGGGCAAAGACAACGGCAGTGTTAACAACGCTGAGCGTCTTCCCTTCCCCCCGCGCTGCGCTGGTAAATAAAACCGTTTGGGGCGGCTCTCCCGCCCGAGAAAGGAACATCGAGGCGCGCAGCGCGCGGTAAGCCTCGGCTACCGAAGAGAGCGGATCCCGAGCTAAAATGATCTCTCTGTTGGATGGTTCGGCTCGTCCTTCCGATTGACCATTTCCAATCAGCTTCGAGCTGTAACCGTAAGATCCGTTGCTTAAGCGCGTAAAGTCCGGTACCACCGCCAGGCTGGGCAGTCGAATGTACCGCTCTACCTCCTCCGGGCTACCCATGGTGTTATCCAACTGCTCGAGCAGAAAGGCGAGGCCCACCCCTGCGGCAAGACCGATCAGCAGAGCGAGGAGCAGGGTTCGGCGCTTGTTGGGATAGGACGGTCCGAGAGAGGGCTCAGCCCTGTCTATGACATAGACGTTGGAGGTGCGGATTTCTGCCGCCACTCCCATCTCCTTCATCCTCTGGAGCACGCTGTCGTAGAGCTGGCGGTTGGTGTCTACCTCACGAGCCAAAATAGCGTACTGGACTCCAGAGTCCTTCAGGCTCAATATATCTCTCTTTTGCTCCTGCATTTTGGACCGGAGCGCATCCTCTTTCGCCTTTGCAGTCAAATAAGAGGATTCGATCCCTTTCACCTCAGCCTGAATCTCATTTAATAGTCGCCGCCTTGTGTTCTCTATCTGGAGCTTTAGCTTTTCTAAACGGGGATAACCCGGCTTGAACTCCTTCAAGTATTGAGCGTATTCCGCCTCCATCCGGGCAAGCTCAGCCTTTACGTTCTGGACCATTGGGCTATTGGCATTGACCGAGGAGACATCATAGTTACCCTTGCGGATGACCCGCAGTTGGGCCTCAAGCGCGATCCTCTCCGCCTCGGCCTCGGTCAGACGTGCATTCAAATCCGCCAACCGGTCGACCACGAGGTTCGATTTGTCATCCAACGAGATGATTCCTTTATCCCGGCGGTAACTATTCAATGCAGCCTCCGATTCCTCGACCCGCCCCTTTAATTCGAGGAGCTTCCTTTGTAAAAAATCCACCGCCTCCTCATTGGTCCGGGAACGAAGATCGATCCCATGGCGGACATAGCCATCGGCGTGAGCATTGGCCAAGCGGGCAGAGAGCGCTGGATCAGGCGTGACAAATCCAACCCTGACTAGCCTTGTTCCCTGGATGGGCTTGATCTCTAGCATCGACAGATATCCGCCAGTCAGCTCGGGCTTGACTCCTGAAGGGTCCTTGCCGTTTGTCTTTGGCACCGCAGAAATAAGCTGCCTAGCCCACCCTTCGACATCGACCAAGAGCTTCGCCACAAACCCTTTCTCACCACTCGGCCCGTTATTCCCTCCAGCAAGCAGGCTCTCGAGCCCCCCATCACGTATGACTCGGGCCGCAAGACCACGGCTTTTCATGATCTCATACTGCGTCTTGTAATACTCTTCATGCTCGGCGAGTTCAGCGATGGCATCCTGCACTTTCAGCACCTGAGGAGGTTTAGGCTCGATTAGAATGGTAGTGTGGGCAGTGTAGAGAGGAATCCGGGTAAAGGCGTAGAGCGCCGCACACACGAGCGCTACGAAGGTGCTCGCAAAGATAAGCCATTGATGACGTCTTATGGTCTGCCAATAATCCCAAAGCCCGAACCCAGTCTCCTCCACCGCCATATCTTCGTTGAGTAAAATCGGCTTCTCGTCCGAAGGTGGAATATTACGCCGGATAAAATAAGGGAGAGGCTCTTTCATTATCGAAACAGAGGAACGTTTCCGCTAACGCCTATGCTAACGACCGTGGAGAAGAAGCGATACAAACCGTAGGCAAGGAGCTTCCCGCTTGTAGGGGATACCTCTACGATATCTCCTCCTTGAAGTGCGATATCCGGATCATCTCCGCGCTTGATCTTTTCCAGATCAACGACCATGGAGGTTTTTTTCCCTCCCCTTTCTGTTCGAATCACTTTTACAGCGCTGGTATCCGCAGGAAAAAGCGGCCCGCCTGCGGCAACCACAGCACCTGATACGGTTAGTCCGTGAGTGATAGCGTATGCGCCAGGCTTCTCCACCCATCCCTCTACAAGGACCTGGCCCCCTCCCGGAACCATGATTACGTCTCCCGGCCGGACGGGGAGAGAAAGGTAAGTCTGATGCCCGCCGAAGGCCAACTCTTTGATATCGATAACAATGGGATCGTTTTTCTTGAGTATTAGTGGCGCGGGGTCTTTGCTCAAGAAGCTCTCGGGCAGGGTTGCAGCGACCTCCCTAACTTTATCGCCTGCCACAGTCTCAGCGGGGATAAGGTAAATCCGCGGGTCTGCCCCGGGTGAGATTCCCCCGGCGCGAGAGATCATATCCAAAATGGAATCCGCAGCGCTGTTCAGACCGTAGAGCCCAGGTTTTGCCACTGCGCCGAGAACGGCAACTTGCCGACTTCGGTACTCCTTCACGAAGGTGAGGATAAGCGGATCGTACATATATTTTTCAAGACGCTCGCGCATTTTTTCCTTAAGCTCCTCCTCGGTTAGACCGCCAGCCTGAATCTTTCCGACAAGAGGGAGAAAAAAAGTCCCCTCGCTGGAAACCCGAACGGTGTGGCTCCGCAGCTCTTCCATCGCAGGGACGGAAATCTCAAGAAGATCCCCTGGGCCGATCGGGTAATCCGCGGCCATTCCGTCTCGGCCCCGTTTTTGCCAAAGACGAGAGAGCCTCTCCAAGTCGCTGATCTCCTGAGTGGAAAAAGCGAAGAGAGCTGGGTTAGTGGCTGTATTTGGAGTGCTCTCGGTGGATCTCCCGTTTTGGAGTAAATTGTGGGTAATAGGAGCGCACCCGACGATAAAGACAAATAAAACACTAAGACAGAAATAAGGCGCGAGGAAAAAGATCATGGTTGTTCTCCTGAAAAACTTGAAGACTGGCAGCGTTAGCGTCGAGTTATCGAGATGGGCTGGTTACTCTTAACAGTCTAACTGCGATTCCAACGGCTAGGCCGCTAAGACCGAACAACCCAAGTCCGAAGAGTCCGCCGCATATGTTGATCCCAGTGCCTTCTGTGGCGATGGCATCGGCTGCGGTTGAAACTGTCCAGTCGATCGTGAGATCTCCGGGACAAGCACAGACTAAAACTGTATCACCCAAAAAGCCGCTCTTAGCGGGATCGAGTTTGAGTTGATAAGGTCCAGGTGTGAGGTTTAGAAAATTGTATTGACCCTTTGTGTTTGTCACAGCCTGAGACCGGACTTTCCCCGACGGATCATTAAGGAAGATCTGGACGTCAGGAACAGGAACTCTCTCGCTGGCGAACACTGTGCCGTCAATCGTTCCCATTCCAAAGCCGAAACGGCCACCTGGGTCGATGAGAGCTGTTGCTAAGGCAACGGCTTTGGCTTTAGTCGAAACCAGCCAGTTCACAGTGAGCTCTTCTTGTCCAAGAGAGGCCACAACTGTGCCGCCCTGAAAGCTGTTCTTAAGGGGATCCAGCGTGAGCTGCACCTGTCCAGGGGCTAGGTTTCTCAGGTCGTAATGACCTTGTGCATTTGTCGAAGCTTCGGCGAGAACTCTCCTTGATGGATTCGAGGCGATGATCCGCACGTCAGGAACGGGATTACACTGACCGTCGAGCACTGTCCCGGCAATCATGGAAGTTGCCTGTTGACCAAGGAGCTGCGACGGCGCAGCTCCGATACAAAGCAGCACCGCAAGAAATAAACAAACTATTTTCCTCATAGCACATCCTTCCCCAAAATCATTTTTAAGGAACTCCTATTTAGAATTCTTAGATACTAGATTTGCGAATTTATCTCTAACATTTTATGCTGCCATCCGGGTCATACGATCCACTTTTTCATCGCGCTAAGACGCCAAGACCGCAAAGAAAACTTTGCTTGCCCTTCTTCCTTGGCGATCTTTGCGCCTTTGCGCGAGTCACAGTTTTTCCGATCTCGTTTTCATCAGCCAAAAATTCCAAATATCTTTGGCTTAGTTTTTGGTCTTCTAATCTTTAAAAAAGGCAGGCTTCCGCCCTTTCTGCATACTAAGGATTACAACTAAATTCACGAACGATGTTATAAATGAAGCTAAGGAATAGTCTTAGGATAATAAAAATCAAACAAAACAAGCTACTTATCGCACAAGGGAATAGGGTTGTCAAGGAAAAATACAATATAGGGGGGATACTTTAGGCTTAACCGCAACATATAGGCTCTTTAACCAGTGAGTACAAGATAAAGGGTAACTCTCAAAACTCTCCTACAATATGTCGAAGGAGCATAGATAAGACTCAAGCCTACTTTTTCTTGCGGAAATTGAAGTCAAGAATTCTCTGTGCTAACGAATGGAGCCTTGAGGAAGGGGGGATAGAAACTACGTTTGGCCCTCACCGCGATCAAGGGAACCGTAAAGCTTCCGTGCTGAACGAAAGTGTTTGATCGCCTCCGATCTCAGACCCCTAGCCTCCAACAATAGCGCGAGGTTGTAGTGAGCGTCGGCGAAGGTGGAATCGCGATCGAGGGCCCGGCGGTAAGACCCGATGGCCTCTTCAGCGCGACCGCGATCCTCAAGCAAGACTCCCAGATTAAAGTGAGCCAGAGCATCCTGAGGGGTGTGCTGGATAGCCGCCCGGTAATGAGCCTCTGCCGGCTTGAAATCTCCGGCCTGGTGACAGAGTCGGCCAAGGTTGATGTGGGCGGCGGCCAAGCTTGGGTCGAGTAAAATGGCCTGGTGGTAGGCGCGGCGGGCTTCCTCTGGAGAGTTCTTTTCCAGCTCCGAGGCCAGATCGAACCATTGCTCCGCTGTCGGCGTAGCTTGTCCGCTCTTTGGAGGGATGGGAAGGTCTACCTTCTCGGCGACTGTCTGGGCCTCGAAGTTAAAAAGAAACTGTCCCGAATCAGGCTGCCAACGTGCCGCCCCATCCCAAACCACGACGCGTCGGCCGTCGGCATAGATGGTGAGATTCCAGAGCTGCTGGTCCTGGGGAAGTTGGCGCTTCAGGGAGTGAAGAATCCGCTGGATTCTCTTCAGGGGGACTTGGGACTCTACGAGCCCTTTGGTTGTCTTAAGCAGAAGAAGGTCCTGGAAACTAAACTGAAACTGCTGTCGGTTTGAACGGATCGGTGAAAGAAACCCGGCTCGAACACAGTAACGGATGCGCCATTCCGGCAAATCAAGAATCTTCGCCACCTCGCGGGTGGTGAAGTGGCTCTTCATTTCTTTGAGGCTTGGGCCTTTTTTGTGGGGGCGGCTTCTACACGCCGGGCCCTAGCAGCGGGCTTCTTCTCCTGCGGGACCCTCTTCGCCAGGCTCTCCTTTAGCGCCTCCATCAGATCGATCACCTGAGCGCGCTGAACCTGCGGGCCCACGGCAGTGACCTCCCTGCCTTCGACCTTTAGGTTTACAAGATCCAGTACACGTAGCCGGTATTCATCTTGGTATTGCTCTGGCTTGAACTCCTCGTTGGAAAGCTCGTCAATCAGGCGATGCGCCAGCTCCAGCTCACCATCTTTGACCTTGGCTGTCGCCCCCTTATCGATTTCACCGAAGTTCCGAATCTCGTCGGCAAAGTACATGGTGTGAAGCATAAGACCACCCTGAGAGGGACGGATGAGGACTAGGCTCTCTTTACCTCGCATCACAAACTTGGCCAGGGCAACCCGCTCAGTCTTTGCCATGGCATCGGCCAAGAGCCTGTAGGCCTTCTCCCCTCCCTTGTCAGGCCCGAGGTAATAGGCTTTATCGAAATAGATCGGGTCTACTTTGGGGAGCGGGACGAACTCAGCAATATCGATGATCTTGGAGGCTTCATGCTCGAGCGACTTAAGTTCTTCCTCGGCGAGCCGGACGTATTGATCTTTGGCGAACTCATAACCGCGGACCAGTGATGCCCGATCCACCACTTCGTTGCACGTGGGGCAGAGCTGCTGTTGCTTGATCCGGGAGCCGCATTTCGCGTGTAGAAGATGGAAGGATACACTGTTGGAGGAAGCTGCCGTGTAGAGCTTGATCGGAATTGAGACCAGGCCGAATGAAATAGTGCCGGAGCCAATCGAATGCAGAGCCATAGCCAGACCCTCCCTCGCCAGACTAGAAACGGGTTGCACGATACCACAAAACCACCTACGATTCAAAAAGAGAGCTTTGATATGCCCCCATTCGTGCTTCGAGAGCCTCGGCACGAACGGTTACTCAGGGTAGTCTCGCGCAATTACCCGGTCACCCTGAGCTCAGTCGAAGGGGTGACCAAAGGATTTTTCATAGATCTCAAAAAGACGAGGAGATGAGCCAGACAGGATCACTTGACGATTATCGAAAGAGGCGCGACCCAGAGCGAACACCGGAGCCCTTCGGGGGTCGCTTTGGAGGAGTCAGCCGTCTATTTGTAGTTCAGAAGCACGCGGCCCGGCGCCTCCACTACGACCTGCGCCTTGAGATCGACGGCGTGCTGAAGAGCTGGGCCGTCCCCAAAGGCCCTTCAGTGCGGCCGGGAGAGAAACGACTGGCAGTTCTCGTCGAAGATCACCCTGTCGAGTACGCTGACTTTGAAGGAGTAATTCCCCCAGGTAATTACGGAGCAGGCCAGGTGATCGTGTGGGACCGGGGTTGGTACCACCTCGTGAAGGGTGAGGATAGCCTCGATCAGCTCGCCAAGGGAAAACTTGAAGTCGAATTCTTTGGCCTCAAGCTCCGCGGGAAGTGGACGCTGGCGCGGATGAGTGGAAAGGATAAGGAGTGGCTTCTTCTCAAGAAGGCTGACGCCTTTGCTAGCAAGGAAGAGCTTACCGATCGCTACCCCGAGTCCGTTCTGTCAGGAATGACTGTTGAGGAGCTTGGCCAGGCTTCGGCGAAGCTAAGCGCACTGAGAGAGTTGCTCAAGAGCTTAAAGGCCCCGAACAACGAAGTCTCTCCTCGGAATCAACGTCTCATGCTGGCCTCGACTGGGCCCCGCCCCTTCTCAGGGAAGGAGTGGCTCTTCGAGATCAAGTATGACGGTGTTCGCGTCCTAGCCACCCGCGCAGCGGACGGCATGGAGCTCTACGGCCGCAACGGACAGACCATCACGGCGCGCTACCCTGAGCTGTCCCGCGCGCTCCGGGTGCTGCCCGTTGACCGCTTTGTCCTTGATGGGGAGATAGTGGCCCTGGATGAGAGCGGTCGTCCGAGCTTCCAGCGTCTCCAGGCACGTATGCATCTCAACAACCCTCTCGACATCGAGCGCGTCAGGACAACGGTACCTGTTACCGGAATCTTTTTCGATTGTCTGTTCCTCGACGGCCATGACCTCCGCCACCTGCCGCTCCTGGAGCGCAAGAGATGCCTCAGCGTTCTCCTTCCAACGCGCGGAGTCATACGCTACGGCGACCACATCATGGAACACGGCGAGGCTTTCTTCGCGGCCGCCGCAGAGCAGCGGCTTGAAGGGATCGTAGCCAAGAAGGGCCAGAGCCATTACGTGGGCGGACGGTCTGGAGACTGGATCAAACTCAAGTGCCAGCTTCGGCAGGAATTTGTCATCGGCGGCTACACCGACCCGGAGGGTTCTCGAGGCTACTTCGGCGCGCTCCACTTGGGGCTCTATGAGGCGAACCGGCTGGTCTATATTTCAAAAGTCGGCACGGGGTTCGACCAGGACACACTTAAGACGCTGTGGGCCAAGCTCCAGCCGCTGGCCCGGTCTACCTCACCCTTTGAGGTCAGGAGCCCTGCCGGGAAAGGACACCGCTGGGTCGAACCGAAGCTAGTCTGCGAAGTCTCCTTTACAGATTGGACTCGTGACGGAGGGATTCGACACCCATCCTTCCTGGGGCTGAGAGAAGACAAACGACCCGAGGAGTGCTTCCGCGAAGGACCAGTCAAACTAGAAGCTCCCAGTCAGCCCCCATCTCCGCCAGGTGAGGCAAAGGTCAAGGTTACGAACCCGAAGAAAATCTTCTGGCCTGATGAGGGATATACCAAAGGGGAGCTGATCGCCTACTACGAGGCTTTGGCAGAATTCCTACTTCCCTACTTGAAGGACCGGCCTCTGGTGCTAACCCGCTATCCTGACGGGATCGCTGGAAAGTCATTCTTTCAGAAAGACGCCCCTGACTTTGTCCCTGACTGGGTCCGCACGGAGAGGATTTACTCTAAAGACGCCGACCGCGAGATCGACTACTTCATCGTGAATGATGTCGAAACGCTTCGCTACATCGTAAACCTCGGAACAATCCCACTCCATCTCTGGAGCTCGCGGCTGGACTCTCTTGATCGCCCTGACTGGCTCATTCTCGACCTCGATCCCAAGGGCGCCCCGTTCGCCAACGTGGTAAAGGTGGCGCGAAGGCTGCACCAGATCCTCGCGGAGCTAGAGCTGCCGAGCTACGTCAAAACCTCCGGCGCCACCGGGCTGCACATACTCGTTCCCCTGGGAGCACACTATACCCACGAGGAAGCCCGGACCTTTGCCAGGCTCTTGGCGCTCCTGGGAGTGCAGGGCGAACCCGAACTGGCCACGGTCGCTAGGCCGCTCCAGGCACGTGGCGGAAAGGTCTATATCGATTTCGGCCAGAATGGCCACGGCCGTACGATAGTGGCGCCATTCTCTGTCCGTCCTTTGCCCGGGGCGCCAGTCTCCTGCCCGCTCCGGTGGGAAGAGCTTACCTCAAGGCTTTCTCCGCGGCGATTCACGATTCGAACAGCACCGGCACGCGTCGAGGAGCTTGGCGACCCGCTGGCTCACGTGTTGGCTGGCTCCATCGACATGGCCGCCTCTATCTCCCGGATCGAGTCGAAAGTGCGCGTTAAAAACGCTGGTACAACCTCCAAGATCGACGATAGAAGATAGAGGATGGAAGATCGCGATCCTCAATCCTCCATCCTCCGTATCACCCAACCAGCTCGCGAAACCGCTTAGCGAGAATTGGGCCGATACCGGACTCCTCATGCTTGAAGTAAATAAAGGTTTCCCGCCATGCTGCGCCGAGACTTTTGACCGTCTCACTCCATTCTTTGAGGTCTCCTTCTGAATAGCCCTCGTCGCGCAGCCTGAAGTAGCCATAATCGGCCGTCGCTACGAGTGGGGTGGTTCCCTTCTCTGTGTCGGCGATGCAGAGTGCCAGATTCTTCGACTTCAGCAGGTCGTAGACGTCGTCGGAGAACCAACTGGCGTGGCGGAATTCAAATGCCGCCAAGAGTCCAGTCGGAAGTAGGGCGATCAGGTTCCCGAGCCTCCCCGCATCCTTCCTAAAGTAAGGCGGGAGCTGAAAGAGCAACGGCCCAAGCTTCGGGCCGAGCGCGCTGGCGGTCTCGCAGAAGTAGCGGAGCGGATCATCTATGTCCTTCAGTCGCGCGTCGTGGGTGATGCGCTTTGGCGCCTTGAGCACGAAGGTGAAGCCCTGAGGAGTCGCGGCGGCCCAGCCGGCAACGGTCTTTGCGTTCGGCATCCGGTAGAAGGTGGCGTTGATCTCGACGGTGGAGAAGCGTTCGGCGTAGTAGGGAAGCATTTTCGTGGCCGGAAGTTTGGCAGGATAGAAGCTTCCCTTCCATTCCGGATAGTTGTAGCCGGAAGTTCCAATCCAGAAGGCCATGGTGGCCTGAAGCTATCTTTATTAGCCCCAAAATTCCAGCACTGAGTTTTTTAGTCGCTCACCAACTCGGCTAGGGCTTCACGGCTGATGCCAAGACTGCGGGCATGGGTAGTTCTATCATGCCGCTTTTCTGGTAGGCCATAACCGCTTCCCGGATGGCTGCGCGAATGGCTTTCAACGCCTCTCCGCTCTGAGCGCGGAGCAGCCCAGCAGTGCGCACGGTAGCTTCTTGCATGATTTCGAAGAGCGCATCAGGTGAGCGGAGGCGCCATAATTGCGGAACCGATGCGACATTAGGAGTCACAAAGCCAGCTTGAAGCAATGCTCGATGGCACTCTTGGGGATCACTGAAACGAAAGAAGGGCGGCCCTGGAGGTATGGGCACGTTCAAATTACCATAGGTTTCAATCGCGCGCAGAACAATTCCAAACCCTACTGCCTCCTCAGGCTTTGCCCAAACAGTGAAACCTATTCTCCCCCCGGAGCCGAGCACACGGTGCGCCTCCAGCAACGCCTGCTCAGGCCGTCCCAAGTGTAACAGTCCAAAATTCATGACAACGGCATCGAAGCTCCCATCGGGGAAGGGCAAGGCTTCTGCGTCGCCTTCGCGAAATTCAACGGTCGGATATTGTCGGCTCGCCTGAGCCACCATGGCAGCGGAAAAATCCACTCCTATGACCCTGGCTCCCCGCTCTGCCGCAGCCGCAGCTAGGTATCCAGGCCCACTCGCCACATCGAGCAAGCGCACGCCACTCCCCGCGCCCACGGCATCCAAAAGTGGCCCGATCGACTGGGAGGTCAGACTGCCAAAGGCTTCGTGGTACGGGATGGTAACATCCTCCCAACCAGCGTGCTCAAATGCCCGAAACGCACCGGGATCTATAGACTTAGAATTTGCCATACGATCCATTTCCTTTATCGCGCCAAGACGCTAAGCACGCAAAGAAACCCCCTTTCTTGTTTCTCTGAACTTGGCGCTCTTTGCGTCTTCGCGCGAGTCATAGTTTTTCTGATTTCCTTAATCCAAAATTCGGGCCGAAAATTTCAAATATCTTTGGCCAGACCCTGGCCTCTTACAAATTGTTATTATCTACCAGAAGATATGATAGCAAACTAGAAGAGACTCCGTCTGTAGTTCTTCGTCTCTTTGCGCTAACCCAATAAGCCTTTTGATTGACAACACCCCCTTTCCAAACGTACTTTACCGTGGTCGAGCCGGAAAGAGCTCTCACCTAGGAGGTCGAGTATGGAACCGCTTCCGCGAGGCGCCAATTTTCAGCGTGCTAAGATGCTTTGGGAGGTCGGCTTGCACATTGCAGGCAATCCCAATACCCCATACCACGGCAACCGTGACATGTGCATTGTGGTGGGCAGCGGCTCTGGCGAGAATTTTCGCCCGTGGCTGCGCATGGCTACGGGTTCGCCAATTCTGGCGCATGCCGTCGTTCGCGGCGAGCTGGAGATGGCTATGGTCAACCCTTCCGGCTTCCTCACCCAGGCGTATCGTGGCACTGGGCTATTCTCAGAGCCTCTCCCTGTGCGAGTCGTAGCCAACTACCCTTCCTGGGACCGCTTTGTTTACATGCTCCATCCACGCACCGGTTTGAAATCTCTGGCCCAGATCAAGGAGAGGCGCTACCCGCTTCGCCTCTCGATCCGTGAGGATCCGACCCATTCAACTCGAGTGCTGCTGGACCAGACACTTTCGGCGTACGGCTTTTCGCTGGCCGATCTTGAATCCTGGGGCGGAAGCTTCCAACTCAACGGCCCGCCTGGTGACAAGCGACGGCTGGATGCGCTTCACAAGGGAGAGATAGACGCGATCTTCGACGAGGGGCTGATCCACTGGTTCGACGAAGCGCTCGCCGCTGGAATGGCACCCGTAACACTCGATGAGCTTGTGATGAAGCAGTTGCAAACCATCGGCTGGCGCAAGGTGGTTATACCTGCGGGAAAATTTCCCCATCTAAAAACCGCCCATGCCTGCCTCGATTATAGCGGCTGGCCGCTCTACACGCGTGCCTCGTTGCCCGACGAGGATGCTTACAAGGTATGCGACGCGATTCATGCGCGCCAGGCTGAGATCTACTGGGAGTCATCTTACACTGGGGTGGGGCAGCTCGGACAGGATACCGAGGCAACTCCAATGGACGTACCTCTCCATCCAGGGGCGGCGCAGTGGTATCGAGAGCACGGGCTCAAAGTC
>JBOHVJ010000496.1:0-2852 GCA_050735075.1 Binatia bacterium | reverse complement strand
CACTCCGCCCAATCCTGGGGAGCTTCTGGGCTCCAGGAAGATGTACGAAACCCTGGAATCTCTCCGCGAGCGCTACGACTTTATCTTCATCGACTCTTCTCCGGTCATGGCGGTGAGCGATGCGGTTCTCTTGTCCAGCATGGTGGACGGCGTGATCTTAGTGGTTGATAGTCAGAAAACGGCCAAGCAGCTCGCCAGGGAAGCCCGCTCACGCCTGAGCAATCCGCACACCAAGATTCTGGGGGTGCTACTGAACCGTGTGCATGGCCGGAACGGGGATTATTACTATTACTACGACTACTATTCCTATGATCAACTGGATTTGGATGATGCAGAGGATGATGAGCGTTTCGTGTGATCGCATCGTCACCGAGGTGGGATGCCTTTAGAAGGAGCAGTTGATGGAAGATAGTGGCAAGCCGGAGGCATTGAGCGAGGGTTCTAAAGCCCCGCATCGTCGTAGAAAGCGACTGTGGTCCCAGCAGGTCATCGCTAAGATCCAGCGGCTGCGCACGATCTACCCTAACCTCGGAAAACAAAAGCTCTACCCCTTGCTGAAGGCCTTTTGTGATGAGCTCGAGCTGCGCTGTCCTAGCCCTACCACCATCGGCAGAATCATTGCTGATGCCCCTGAAAAGATGCGCTCGGCGGCTGTGGAGATACGGCCTAATGACACCGAGGTGGCGCGCAAAGGCGCGCCAAGGTCAAGGAAGCCTAGGGGCTTTGAGCCGACTTACCCCGGTCACAGTCTGAAAGAGACCCTACCTTATTTCTTCAGGCGTAATATTCCTCCTCCCGACGAGAAGCCGATTTTACTCAACGAAAATATAGCGGTGGAGGAGCCCGCGTTTGGGCTTTGGGATTATTGGCAGACCCTAAGGCGTTACCAGTGGCTTATCTTTGCGTGCACCTTCGTAGCGCTTGTGTCGGCAGCGCTCTACACTTTTACCCGGATTCCTCTCTACACTGCCCACACTACCGTTCTGATCGAGCGTAGACCTCCTCAGGTGCTGAAAGTCCAGGATGCCGCTCCCGCTGAATACATCATGTACGAGGAGTATTACAAGACACAGTATGAGATCCTCAAGAGTGATGGCCTTGCCGCCCGAGTCATACGGGATGAGGGGCTGGAAGATCATAGTCTACTTGCCGGAGAGGGAAAGGGACCGGATGGAGAGAGAGGGTTGGTGGCTAAACTCTCGCGCGGGCCCAAAGGGTCGACTAAGCAGCTTACTTCGACGGTTTCAAAGACAAACGATACAGAACCTTTTGGAGTTAAGTCCGAGTCGATCGCCGCATATCTGTCGATGTTGGAGATCAAACCTGTCCAGGGAACAAGGTTAGTCCGGGTCGGGTTCAACACGCCTGATCCAGCGCTCTCTGCCCGCTTGGCCAATGCTCACGCCGATGGCTATGTCCGCCACGGGATCGATCTTCGTTCCCGGACCAATGAGGAGGCGGTGGATTTCCTACAAAAGAAGCTCCTCAAATTGAAGGAGCGGGTGAAAGAATCCGAGGCTGCATTGAATAGTTACCGCCGGGATGAGGGAATCATCTCCTTGGATGACAAATCGAACCTCGTGGTCGATCGGCTGGCGGATTTGAACGCACGTCTGACCGAGGCCGAGGCGGAGAGGATCGCGATTGAGGCCCAGCTACAGGTCGTCCAGAAGGGCAATCAAGATTTGTCTTCGGTCGTTACGAATAGCCCTGTTGTCCAGAATCTCAAAGCTGAGCTCGCCCGCCTGGAGGCGGAATATGCTCAATACTCGAAGGAGTTCAAACCGGGCTATCCCCGTTTGGAGAAGCTAAAGCTCCAGATAGAGAACACAAGGCGACAACTATTGAGTGAAATTCAAATCGAGGTGAAAGGGGTTGAATCGTCCTATTTGGCGGCCAAGAACAAGGAGAATGCACTCCGGGCCAAGATGCAGGAGCAAAAGAAGGCTGCCCTGAACTTGAAAGACTCGGGGGTCCAATACGCGATCTTGGCTCGCGAGGTAGACACCAACCGCCAGCTCTACGACAGCGTGCTCCAGAGGATGAAGGAGATGGGTGTGGCCTCAGAGGTTCGCACCTCCAACGTCTACGTCATGGACCGGGCTAGATCCTCTCTCAGCCCGTCCTATCCGAACAAGCGCCGAACCCTGCTCCTCGCTCTGCTGATCGGTCTTGCCGCAGGGGTGGGCCTCGCGTTTCTGCTCGAGCAGTTGGATAACACCATGGGTAGCCCGGAGGAGGTAGAGCGGTATATTCGACTGCCCAGCCTGGCCGTGGTACCGGACTTTACGCGCTTAAATAACGGGGGCTCTGATTACGGCTCGAAGCTGGTTGGACATGCGGGATCGGAGGGCCCTGCGAAGCCGTTCAACAAGGAGATTGTTTTATCTCGCGATCCGTTCTCTTCGGTAGCCGAGGCCTACCGCGCGCTGCGCGCCTCGATGTTCCTTTCTCGGGCCGGAGAGCCGCCCCAAACGGTTTTATTTACCAGCGCAGCGCGGGGGGAAGGGAAGACGCTCAGCGTTGTTAACACTGCTGTTGTCTTTGCCCAGATGGGCGCCCGGGCGCTGATCGTGGATGCTGACTTGCGCCGCTCCCGCTGTCACGAAATCCTGGGAGTGGAAAACGGCTACGGGCTCGCAGAACTTCTTGCCGGACAAATCGAAGCAGAAAAAGCAATCAAGCCAATGGCGACGAATAATCTTTTCTTCCTTAACGCCGGCGACACTCCGCCCAATCCTGGGGAGCTTCTGGGCTCCAGGAAGATGTACGAAACCCTGGAATCTCTCCGCGAGCGCTACGACTTTATCTTCATCGACTCTTCTCCGGTCATGGCGGTGAGCGATGCGGTT
>JBOHVJ010000495.1:0-6055 GCA_050735075.1 Binatia bacterium | reverse complement strand
CGCCGATTCTAACAGATCTGCGCCTGCTCCCTCGTAGGAACGATCTAAGATGCCGCTTCCGAAACCGGCTCCTCTTTCGATAATGACCTCATGGCCGTGAGAGACAAAGGCAGCAACTCCAGTGGGGGTGACAGCGACTCGGTTTTCCTCTTCTTTGATCTCCTTGGGAACACCGACGATCATTACTTCATTAAGTACTTCAAGCCACGCGGAGAGTCAACGCCAAACGCCCCATGCGAGCAGGAGCCAGCCGAGTAAAAAAGCGGCTCCACCTATAGGTGTGATCGCCCCCAGCCAGCGCATCCCGGTTACGCTGAGGAGGTAGAGGCTGCCTGAGAAGATGACCGTACCAACTAAAAATAGCCATCCGGCTGCAGTAACACGGCTTCCCTGCCAGCGGGTCGAAGCCCAGGCAACCGCGGTCAGGGCAAAAGCATGATACATCTGGTAGCGCACCCCCACTTCGAAGGCATTCAACATTTCTGGAGAGAGTCGATTTTTTAACCCGTGCGCGGCGAAGGCACCCAGGAGCACAGCTAAAAAAGCTGAGATCGAACCAGCGATGAAGAAAAAACGTTCCATTATGTCTGCTTCGCAGAATCTCAGATTTCAAATCGCAAATCGAATATGCAATTTGAAATTTGGGATTTGAAATTGACTAAGAATCGTTTGGTGGTGCATGGCTCTGCCTCTTTAGGCAACTAGATCCTATTCCACGTCACAATTGGGTTCAAGGATGCGAAGATGGCTATCACTGAGCTGTGGTCGTAAATCTCTTATTGAGTCTAGTTACACGGCGGGAGAATCTTGATGCTTGGCAGGCGTTGTGCCTTCGAGGAGGCAGATATAGCGAACCCCGATCCGAAATTTTTCCAGATGCGAGGTTCCACGGAAACCCTAAGAACAAAGCCCCGACAGGCCAACGTTGCGCTGATTCCCTGTTCCCTTATAGGTGTCTCCGGAAACACAAAATCCCGAGAGAAAAGGCTCATTCTAGCCGCCCTTCTTTTTTCGGATCGGGGTTAATAGCCTTTTGATAGCAGCACCCAACTCCTGGAAGGTGAAAGGCTTGGCGATATAACCATCAAATCCGCTTGCCAAACATCTCTCGCGGTCTCCTGGCATGGCCTTGGCAGTGGCTGCCAGTATAGGGAGGTCCTTGGTTTTGGGGTTCTTGCGTATCTCGCGGGCCGCTTCAAGTCCGCTCATCTTGGGCAAGATAATATCCATGATAACCAGGTCGGGAAGGGGCTCAGAGGTAGCCATCTGCACAGCCACTGCACCAGTTTTTGCCTTGGTAACCTCGTATCCCAGAAACTCCAATCCCCGGTGCAACACTTCCTGCAGGTCTTCGTTATCTTCCACCACGAGAATCCGTTGTTTCATTGGATGATCCATGCCTTAAGGAGCATTACCCGTGCCAGGATTACCGCGCTCACGTCTAGGCATTCTGAAGATGATATAGCGCAGCGCGGCTATGACATTGCCGAAGAAAACGCCGCCTATAGATGCTTCAACTGTGTTGCCCCATTTGTATTCGAGATACAGCGTCATGGCGATGGTCGGGATGATCCACCAAAATAGAAAGAAGCGCCCAGCGGTCATGGCTTTTGCAATTCTCTTCACCGGGCTCAGGTCTGCCAGAGTATAGCCCGACCACCCGGCCATCTCCGCACGGTATCTTCCGCTTACCATAGGGAGACAGATGAGCTCGCCCGAGGGGTGGACCACAAAAAAGAGACCCCCCTGCTGGTCTTCTTTGAGTAGCCACACATCGCCCTTGGGAGTTGCCCTGACAACTATTCCCGAGGGCAGTACGTATTCGCCCGCAGGCTCTAGCTCCTCGAAGGCAACCGCCATATGCTAGGACGCTGCCTACAGCCCGCGATCGATTGGAATACCAAGCAGTTATTCCCTCCCAGTCCATCTCATTGGGGTTTTGATCTGACTACGGATCTGGAGGTTTGGAGGGTTCAAATCCCTCCGGGCGCCCCATAGATTTAAGGATCTTTGCATCTTCTCTCACCACTAGTATGCCAATCTAACGCGATCCACAGCTTGCAGAGCCTCCCTACTTCTTATGTTTTTGCTTGGATGCCTTCCGAGTGGATCCCCGGCTTTGCTTGGAAGACGGAGTCGGGTGTTCGCTCTCGTGGAGCTGGTGGCGCTCTTGAGCGCGCTCCAAGCCACGTTCAGCGTCATCAGACCACTGGGCGTTGGTGTTCTCTAGGCCCTTGCTACTCATTTGGGAGGCTGCCTTGCCCCCGCCGTGTGGGCCACTGCCTTTGGCTGCCGCAGCCTGAACTATTTGGCTTGTCGCGCAGAACAGAGCCGCCATGAGAATGGCAATGTAGTACTTGAGTCGCATGATACTCTCCTTCCTTTTGTTTAGTTCTTATCCTACTCCGAGAGATACTAAGGTCTTTTCATCCAGAGTTCCTGAATTCGACAACCCGTGGGAAGCTTGATACTTGAGAAGCGCCGACCTCGTTTTGGGACCCAGTGCCCCATCAATCGGGCCTGGGTCAAAACCGAACGTTTTCAGGCGCTCTTGGACTAGCCGGATCTTCTGTTTACTGGGGTTTTTATTTACCGGAGCGGTCACTTTTGGTGCTTGTGTCACCGCTGTTTGCTGGAAGAGCCCCTTATCTGAAGTTCCCAGAAGATCCTTAAGCATCGCGCATCCCGATTGGTACTGGTAAAGCGCCGACCTCGTTTTGGGACCCAGTATCCCATCAATGGGGCCTGGGTCAAAAGCCGAAGTTTTCAGAAGCTCTTGGACTAGCTGGATCTTCTGTTTACTGGGGTTTTTATTCATAGGACTCTTCACTTTGTCAGGCTCAGTCCTGACAGACTCTGCCGGAGTGAGAGGGTTAGATATGATGGGCTCAGTCCTGACAGATTCTGGCGGAGTGGGAGAGTTAGATACGATGGGCCCAGTCTGTGTTTCAGAACCTGGAAGATTGTCAAGCACCGCGCATCCCGAAACGAAAACTAACAAAAACAACACAAGAGATAGGTTCCTTGCCATGGCGGACCTCCTTGAATTAGCTCTTGAACACCAATAGGTTGCCACAAGGCGATGAGGCTACTGTTCTTGGGCCCCGTCGACGAGTGTGGCAAACTCCTTTGGAATGAAGCCGGGTAGACCACCTTCTTCTGACCGGATTTCTAACCAGTCCCCGCGAACAGCAACCACGGTCACCTTTGTCCCCGCAGGTACGCTAGCGAGCGAAGGTGATGCAAATCTAGGCTCTTTACGGACCCTAGCGGGAGACCTGAGTTCATAAACTCCGACAACGGTTTTCGTCGCCAACCTTTTGGGCTGTTGACCGGACGGGTCGGGCTTCTGATTCACACCAGCACCACTCGGCTTAGGCTCCGCCAGAGCAAGGGACTGTGTGGCGTTCCGAGGAGCTTTGTATTCTTGCCCGCGCTCACCTGCACTTCGGAGCAGGGAACCTTTTTCTTTGGAAGAGCCGAACGCCTTTTCCCACTCGATCAAGGTAATGAGATCCATTCCTTCACGAACAAACAAGAGGGGAAGGTTGATCCTGACTGGTTCCGGGCCGATTTCAGGAAACTTCCACTTGTAAACCTCCGCGAGAACCACCTTTTTAAAGTCGTTGTCCGTGAGCCGAGATGCTAACTCTTTTACGTGGGCGATATTCCCGGAGGGACTCACCGCTAACTCCAACAGGATGCTTCCCACGAGCGTCTGACTTTTATCAACTTCCTGCTGGTAGATCTTGCGCAGGCCAAAAAGCTGGTTTTCGATCCTCTTGCTAATCTTGGCTTCCTGACCGTTGGACTCCCTCAGACCTGAAACGCTAAATCCGACCTCTGATGCCATGATGACGACGTTTCCCAACGCCGGGCTCGATCTAGGTTGAGGTTTTTCGCCCGCGCTTTCGGGGCGGGTACTTTTTGGAGACGAATCGTGGCTGTTGTCGTACTTCGCTCCCGTGCCATAACCCAACAGAACTAGTCCCACCACGAAGCCACAAGCAGCGAAAACTACGACAGGCCTGGTGCCCAGCCAGCGACCTGATAAAGTGTCCATTCAGCCGCACAGCTCCTTTTATTTAGTAAGGCGATTAATCCGCCGGAGGAAAACAGACGCAAGGTCTATGCCATGAAAAAAAGCCCATAAATTCACATGAATATGGGATTGAACAAGCGGATAATCGTGAAATAAGTACGTTGGTGGGAAAAAATTACCCAGTGAGATCTGCGTGATGGGGGTTACTCCACTCGGTGGCCAAGAGGTTTTTTTGAAGTTGACAGGCTCGAACGCATAATGGGAGAATCTCCCCGCTTGGCAGGCGTTGTGCCTTTTGAGGAGGCAGATATGGCGATTCTCGAGAGCGTCATCGTGCCTAAAAATGCCGGCAGGGCCTTTATGGTTAAGAAGGATCAGCGCATACGGGTGGCCGGCAGGACAGTTGTGGATTTTGTCGCCTTCAATCTCAACAATCTAAGGGAGCGCTTCGACCAAGCGAGGACGAAGGCGAATCAAGCTAAGATATTTATCAGCACTGGGGATCAGCTTATTTCCAAATTAAACAACCCAATGCTCACCATAGTCGAAGATACCTTCAAAGAGGGCAAGCATGACCTGCAAAAGGGGATGTGCAGCAGGAAGAGATTTGAGCTGGTAGCCAAAGGACTCGCTAAGAGGGAGTTTGCTGGAGGGGCAGATTTGAATCCTAAGAGGCCGGAGGAGATCCCGGATCACGGTTGTTGGGAAAATTTGACTCAAGCCCTCAAGCCCTGGAACATTCCGCCGGAGGACATTCCGAGCCCGTTCAATATTTTCCAGACGATGCGAATCGAACCCGATACAGGCCGAATGTTCGACACGCAGATTCGTCCTAACGAAGAAGCCTACGTTGACTTCAGGGTAGAAATGGATTGCCTGGTTGGGGTGAGCGCCTGTCCCCAGTCGGGAAGGGGAGAGGCGATCCGGGTCGAGATCTTCGACGAATAGTCGCTTTCCTCAGAAAGCAATGATTCCATTTAGGTTTGGATTTAGGGCACTGCGAGCCGTTGGCGGGGCCGCGGTCTTGGCCATTTTGGTGGCCTGTTCAGGAGCCATTTCGACGCCCGGAGGAATATCGGCTTATAGACGACCTCCTGCTGAGCTCCACGCGCTGGAACGGTTCAGACCTAAAGAAGGTGTCCCTTGCCCACCTGTCGAGCAGACAGGAGGAACTCGCGACCTTCCTGGCACTCCGATAGGAACGATCCAGCCTCCACCACCACGCCTATCGGAGCAGTTCCATGAGGAGATTGTTAAGGCCGACTCTCTCTACGAGCAACAGCGGTACAAAGAAGCGCTGACCCTTCTTGAGCCCATCTATCAGGCTGAACCTGAAAACCAGTTCGTTATGGACGCCTACGCGAGGACCCTGTTTCGGCTGGGTGAGCGGCCTCGTAGCTTTGAGGTATATAGCAGGCTGGTCAGCGCACTAGACGCCCGAAGAGAGTGCAAGGATCAGATCGTCATCGACCATTGGTTTACAGATGCGTACTGGAAGAAAGGTATCATGCATCTCCATCGGCGAGAGTGGCAACTCGCGGCGTTCGAAATAAGTCGCGCCTATGCGGGAATGAATGAGCCAATGATCATCGATCAAGCGTTAAGTTACTTAACTGAGGCTTTTTTCAACCTAGGTGACTACGAGCTAGCCTCGTATTACGCTCAGGAAACTCTCCGGCACAATCCTAGGAACAAATACGTCCTTGGCACCGTCGACTCGATGAATCGTGCCAGAAATAAGTGTTCAAAGTCGTGTCCATAGTGATCCCGATTTCGATTTCCGTGGCTTCGCAAGAAAATTTCTGGAGCATAGATTTTTGAATGTCTGGCCACGGACCAGCAATGGGGTGCTGGTTAAAAAGGTCCAGGCAAGTCTTTAATCCTAAGCTCGGCGGCAAGTTGTCTTAATTGTGTCCATGCCGCATCATCAATTTCTACACCTTCCTTCAGATGTCTTTCCGCCTTCCTCCTAGACCTCTCACCGGGCAGAAGAATCTCTTCAAAGCCTGGAGC
>JBOHVJ010000494.1:0-33665 GCA_050735075.1 Binatia bacterium | reverse complement strand
GCTGAGTTTTCTTCCGCTTGTATGCATACATCACCACAGCAACATACATGATGGCCGCAAATCCCACCCCCAATATCCATGCTTCGTTCATTTTTACTCCTGCGCTATGGCCCAGATGTTGCTATTGCCAAGAAAATAACTACTCCGACTAGGCAAAGAGCCATAGTCACCAACGATGCAATTTGAATTGCCTTCATAGTGTTGCTGGATTCCAGTGTGAATAAACCCTTCAGGCCCTTGGATTCCAGGCCCTCATGCCAGCTAGTAGCCAAATATAAGCCTGGTATTGACTCAGGGGATTGCGTTGCCCCCATTAGATATGTATGTGCCATAGGGTAGATATCATATGATTTCGTGTCTTGATTATAGATGCGCCTGATAATCCAAAACGGCTTACGGCCCACCCTTGGCCCCCAGATATAACCCGCGCCGATTCCAGGCAGGCCACCAAGCGCAACGCCAAAGCCGAGAGTGATTGCTGGATTAATTCCCACCATAAAAGGGAATAGCAATGCGAACCCAATAAAAGAGAAAGAGACGCCAAACAGAAACATGCCTATGCGCCGTTCCTTGTCTATATCTGGCACATAGCGGGCCTTGATGGGGAGATTGGCCATTAGTTCTTTCACTGGCAAGCTGGCCTGCCAGACAAGCCTTTCGTCATAAATGATAACCCGTTCGGTATATGGCCGAATCTGCTTGCCTTTGCTTTTAGCCTGAGCCTTGGGTTCGTCCTTAGTCGGCGGATCTATGGTTACTGCTGCCATTGCTATTTCTCCGTTTGGGTGGCCTGGACTGGATCGCTCAATTTATCGTCGCCCTTTTTCATGCCACTAATAACGATGATTGCGATTAGCAAGGTCATCACTACCACTACACCAATCACGGCAAAGGACATGGCGCTAATTACTCCGTTACGCTCATTCTCTTTAGCCGCCCTGTTTGTCGCCTGCTGATAGCCTGTTTCCTCAAGAGCAATACGCTCAAAAGCCCGGCGTTCCGGGTCTATAGATTGTACCGTCAGAGGATACAGGCTATTCTCTTCGCAAATCATTCTCAGCCGACCCAGGGTTTGTGGGGGCATTGGCGTGTCGGTACTTTCTAGTTCTTGGTAGGACCTGAGTTTCAGCGTCGGGAAGTCTTGCCAAATCGGGCTTTCGCTTAGGGCGTGTTTCATCAGGTTTTTGTTGCTGACCACTAATGTCGGAAAAACCTTGTTTATTGTGCCCCAAGCGTTTCGATAGACGTTGTTCGCTTCCAGATATGTTATCCGAATTTTGCTCATTCTCTTTTAGAAAAACCTCTCCAGTTTCCCAATTAATATAGTCGATATTAGTAAAATCAACGCCACTAATTCTTATAAAGATTAACTTAGTTAAGCGAGCGAGGTAAAAAGCCGAAATAGACGATTCTGAGGCCCCCCAGCGATAAATCAGGTGTTTATTGGGCAAATTCAACAGATTTGCAATCCGCCATAAGCTGATGCCCAACACTTTTGATGTTTCGTCAAGAATATCTCTAGTGGCATCGGCCCGACTCAAGGTATTGTGATAGGCCAACTTCTTGTTAGGGCTTCTTTTCTCGTAGACGCCCGGCGGGATCTCTCCAAGCTTGGTGCTTATCCCTACTCTCACCATAGATGCTAGTATATCACTTATTCTGAAAACTGTGCATGTGCAGAGTCAAGACTCTGGACAATTGCGAAATATTATCAGCCATGATACAACTAAATCATGCGCATTGTGGCCGGATTGGGTCTATTGCTGGCGCTGGTGGCGGGCGTGATGGTTATTCCAGAGATTACCACTCTGGAAAACACAGGCGCTAGCCTGTCGGGGATTGGCGATGGCTTGAAGGGGCTATTTAACAAGCTAACGCTGATCATGATGGCGCTGGTAATAGCGATGGCGCTGGGTACAGTGGTTTTAACAATGGCAATATTATTCAACCGTCGCTAGACGGTAAAGGAGGTAGAATGCTGCAAAAACTCATTCAAGGTGGGAAAAGGTTTGTGCTGGGGCAACGCGGAGAACTGGGCGCAGATATGGCTATGCTGGTTGGTGCGCTGATTCTGATGCTCTTGGCGCTGGCATTCAGCGGCACTATCATTGACTTTGCCACTACCAGCGGCGGCAACGCCAAGATCGGCTCTTTCTCTGGCGCCAAATCCATGAATGACCTGTTCCCGCTGCTGTATTATGTGATTGTGATTGTGCTGACGCTGGCCGCAGTGGGATTGCTTGGGAAGCGTATCCTGAGCCGGGATTAACCTCTCCGAACCCTGGGAAAACCAAATAAGCCGCCGTTGCTACTCTGAGTAGCAACGGCGGCTTTGCATTTCATCTGAGATTATGGTATTCTGATTGCCAAACTCGCTGTGCGCGGCTAGGAGAAAGCCAATGGGCGTTTTCGGAAGAGCTAGAACAATATATCGAACTGCCAGAGTTGTTGGACCGGAAAAGCTGCGCCAAACTGGGCTAAAGACAATTGGGCCATTGGTAGGCGCACCATCAACGCTAGGTTATGAGCCTTATGATGTAGAAATCTCCTATCGAGCCAAGGGATTAACTCGTGTAGCTGCTAAAAACGAAGGCCAAGCTGAAAAACTGGCACCGCAAAAACTCTTTCCGAGAGATGCACCTCCAATAACCAAAATTGAGGCTAAACAGGCTAATATTCCTTTGGGTAAATACGGCAAACCGAAGACTTTTACTGGCAGTGGTGCAAAGGGCGAAGCGATCGAATACGCTAATCGTCGAGGTATGCAAGGATATCCTACAATAGTAGCTCCCGCCTTGGGCAGAGAGGGTGGATGGGTAGTCCTTGAGGGGCCACGAATTAACGGAGAGAAAAAAGCGGCAACGAAACGAACTAGAAAGACACTGGCATCGTAGACCAGTGTCTTTCATGGTTTATGCTACATCCTCTTTTTCTTCCTTGATCTCACAAATTCTACGATTATGAAACACCCAAGGATAAACCATGTAATGAGCAGACCCACTACGGCTATCCTAGTGAAAATATAACCAGCATAGAAATCATCTAGTGGCATGTCAATACCTCCTGCTACTGATTGCTTGGTTTTATCGAACTCTTACCTCGCCATCGGGAAGACAGCTGATTCCAGCCCCCCTATACACTTGTATAATCCAGCACGTAACCTCTCTACTGTCGTCGTGCCAGACGGCAACATTATCAGCAGAAGTCCTGACTTTTCCAGAATGATTGGCCTCATAAGCCTTATTCATCTGTTTCACCGTATAACTAGCTCCGTAATACACAGAGAAAGCCAAAGCAATTCCTATCCCAGCAGGTATCACAAACCTACCTACAGTCTTGATGTTCACGTTATACCTCCTTTATTTTATCTCGATGCTAATACATCCCATAGCAGATAGGAACTGCTTCCTACCCACGAGCGATGTACTAGTTGTCATCTGGATGGGGATGGTATTGAACAGAGCGTCCCATTACTGCTTTCATCACTAGTATCAGGAACGTCCCGCCCACCAAGTATCCAGCACAGAAGCTGTATATCATGAGAGCAAATGTAGATGTGAGACCTTCGACCATGTTAGTACCTCCTACTAATTAACTTATTGTAATTCCACTATACCAATATCGCCATTAATAGCAACATAGTGCTAGCACCTTGACGGATAGGGGCTAACTATGTTATATTAGTAAATAGCGGGCGGCTCCTCTTAGGACATTTTTATTGTGTGCGGGGCTAGGAGGAAGGCTTATACCCAGCCTAGCCCATGAGTTAGCACTGGCAAGGCTAGACCCCACAATTTTGCCAGTGCTTTTTATTTTCAAGAGATGCCTTGATTCAAGTCGATGAACCCCTAGCGGTTTTCTCTCCCTGTCGCCGTTACCGCTACCTGTTGAGGCGTCGGGTGAGCGCCGTTGACCTCTGGTCGTCTCTGTCGCCCAGTGCTAATGGTGGCCTGTGCCTATTTGTTATGTTGAACCCGAGTACAGCCGATAAGATGAAGAACGATCCAACCATCAATCGCTGTATTGCCTATGCCCGAGCTTGGGGATTTGGGACACTGGAGGTGGTTAACCTGTTCGCCTTCCGGTCCACGGACCCAGGGCAACTCCATGAGGTAGATGATCCCATCGGCCCGGAAAATGATCGGTATATTCTGAACCGCGCCACCCTAGCGGATTGCATCGTGGCCGCCTGGGGTAATCACGGCGCATTACTGGGACGCTCGGATCAGGTCCGCCGATTCCTGGCGCCTAAAGCAGTGCAGTGCCTGGGCTTGAATAAAACTGGCGAACCCAAGCATCCGCTGTATGTGGCCCGCGATCAGGGATTAATTGGCCTAGACTGACTGATGCTATAATTTTCAGCGATGTTATTAACATTTCTGCCTCTCATCATTGCGGCAACGGCGTTCCTTCTTCGGTTAACACTCAATCTCTCTCATGACGGCTTTCTAGGCGTTGACGGCGGCGCATATCTGCTATCTCGCAACTACGTATTAGGCGATGAACCAACTGGCGCGGGATTTCCTAGGCCGCCTTTAGCTCCAGGCTGGCTATTAGTGCCATTTACGGCTATCTGGGGCGACAACATTGGTTATAAAGTCTGGGCGGCTGTTGCGGCTGGCTTGCCCGCTATTCCCGTATATCTGCTAACCAAGCAATGCGTTCGTAGCCCATGGGCGCCAGCTTTTGCCGTTGGTTTTCTCTCATTAGACTTAATGCATTCAGAGATGATGGTGACTGGTGCTCTGCCGCTCATAGGATTCACCCTAATAGGCTTATCTTGGTGGAGTGCTGGTAATCTACTAGCCCCAAGGAATCAAGCAAGAAATGCAATTATATTAGCCTTATCCCTTGGCTTGACACCATGGATAAATCAGACTAGCGCGGGCCTAATGGTCATTACTCTGCCCATTTATATAGCCGCTATACTCTGGTTTGGTCCCTATGATAAATGGACATCAATCAAACGATTATTCCCATCTCTGATTATAGGCGGCTTGATCGGTCTGGGCGCTCTGCCCTGGTATCTGGATATAGCGCCCAACTCCAGCATTCTCCATTTCGGCGGCGGGCATTGGGTCTATCCTGGCTCAATGGCCGACATTGCCTGGATACAGGCGATAATGGCCGTCGCCCTTGGATGGTGGATCATCCAGCACCCATCAGATTATCGCCTTCAGGCCCTAGGGATGGTTCTAATCACCTTGGGTCTACTCTGCCCATGGCTCAGTTACGACGAGACAATCATTAACATTTTCTATCGTTCAGGCTATTTAATGGCTGTGCCGTTCTATCCCCTAGTGACGTGGCTGGTATTCAGATATTGGATACCCAATATAATCGAATTGCAAGAACAATGCCGTTTTCTAGGCAGAGACATTATTCTTGTCCGACCAGCCATCATACAAACCTGCCTCATTACGGCAGTTGCAATCATGCTGTCTGGGTTCGTGTGGCAACATTATAACCAATCGCGCTATTCAGAGATGATTACCCCTGCCACTGCCAGGGCTTTAGACTATCTGGCAAATCAGCCTGAACAAGAGGGGGTGATTACCAATAGCTTTACACTCAGTCTATGGGTGGCGGCCTTGAACAAAGTCAATAGCCCATTCGCCTTTACAGCGGAACCACCCAGGGCTTACACTGAGGACGATAAAGACATCAGATGTCTACTAGGATGGGTAGACGGCTGTAATCCTCTAGAATCGAAGCGTAGGCTCAGCGTTGGGTATATCCTAGTAGACCTGAGATTCCCCCATCTTAATGAGCGTTCACCAGGCAATTACTTGGCACCACCTGGCCAATGGCTGGTGACGGCCCATAGCCCATGGTTGCAATTAGAGTTTGCACAGGATACAACTAGAGTATGGAAGATCATGGCGGATTGACAGAGATATCCCTGTTTACTGGCTATGGCGGGTTCAGCCTGGGCTTGAGGTTGGCTGGTATCCAGATTAGGACGGTGTTGTATTGTGAAATCGAGCCATATTGCCAAGCCATCATCCAACAAAGAATCAAAGACGGATTTTTTGACGATGCCCCAATCTGGCCTGATGTGCGAACGCTCGATGGACGCCTCTTTGCTGGCAAAGTGGGCATTATTACTGCCGGATTCCCCTGCCAGCCCCATAGCCTCGCTGGAAAACGGCGTGGAGGTGCCGATGAGCGCAATCTATGGCCAGAGACGCTTAGACTCATTCGCGAAGTGGAGCCCCGATATGCATTGCTGGAGAACGTGCCAGGCATCCTTGCTAACGGGTACGCAGGAGCCGTGGTCGGGGAGCTTTCCGAAATCGGGTACGACTGCATCTGGAACTGCGTACCGGCTGCCGCTGTTGGCGCACCGCACCTCCGTTGGCGCTGGTGGTGTCTTGCCTACGCCAGTGGCAACAAACATGCCGAATACAACCTCAAATACGAAACGATGGGGCGGATACAACAGCCTGGAAGCAATGGCGAAAGCGGGGATGTGGCCGACTATGACCCGGCGGGACTCCCGGAGCTTTGCTGGTTCGCAGCCAATGCCCAAACACCAAGGCGGCGCAAACCTGATACGGACAATTGGTGGCCCGTTGAACCCGACGTGGGTAGAGTGGCTGATGGGATTGCCCATCGGGTGGACAGACTTAAGGCCCTTGGAAATGGAATCGTACCAGCGGTGGTTAGAAAATTTCTTGTGCAATGAATCTAACAGGTGATGGACGGTAATATGGCGCATTACAAATTCAAGGGGTGCGAGAAATGCGGCGGGGACCTGGTTTATGACTGGTGGGAAGAATGGCATTGCGTCCAGTGCGGCAAGTTATATCATCAGTCACTTGCACTTGCCACACCTAAACTGACCTTTGATGGCCGCCATAGAGCAATCAGCCATGTCTCAGAACTAAGGAATACATTGGCCAATGATTAAACGCCTCTGCTATATTTGCTGGCTAGAATTTGCTGGGCTGCCGGGTAGGCCCAGAATGGGGATTTGTCCTAGCTGCAAATTGAAACTGTGAGGTTCTATGTTATTTTTGGGCATGATCTTACTTGAAGCCTTAATTATTGTCGCTGTGGCTTGTAACCCCAGAGAAGAGCCGCATATCCTGAAAACACCAATGATGCCAACGGCTACGCCAGCATTCATTCAGGGGCCAATTGGTGCTCGTGGGCCAGTCGGTCCGCCTGGCGAACGTGGCCCCCAAGGTGCAGTGGGGCCAATTGGCCCACAAGGACCACAGGGGGGACCCGGAGTGGCTGGCCCCCCGGGTCCGCCATTGTACTTAAATGCTAGTCCAGCGGCCCAAGCCATTCCTTTAGTCAACTACACAGTCATATTCTCGGTTGAGGGCGTGATAGTTGAGAAACCCACAGGCAAGGGCAAGGAGTTTTCCAATGGCATCTCGCGGAGAATGCTGGATGTTTCGGGGAGACAGGCTATCCGAGTCCAATTCGCCCATAATCAATTTAGCGAGGCAATCAAACTGGCGATGGATTTTTCCCCAGATAATGGCGCAAGCTGGCTTGGTCTGACACCACCATTCGGAGAAGAACGACAAGCCAATGATAATCAATCTGGCCCCTGGTATGCGATTCCTCAAGGCTATGGCAATCAAATCCTCATTCGTGCTATAGTCTATGGCGATGGGATTTTATCCCCAGCTTTCAGGTATGTGATTCTGGATGTGAGATAAAATGGCTAGACTGTCAGGTCGCAATCCTTTTCGTGTGCGACGTAACCGGACGGCCATAGGTGGCCGTACTAGGCTTGAAGAAAATATTGTCTTTACGGAAGGCCCAGAATCAGCGGAAAATCTGATTGAAAGACGGCCTGAGACTGTTAATATCATTTTTGTTCGTTCCTCGCCAAAACCAGAACGGCCAGAACGCCACAAGCCCAGACCCCTGCCGCCCAGCACTGCTAGATTAGCATTGCCCGCTCCTAGATCCCGCGAAGCCCTAGATCAAGCTGCCATTCAACGGGGAATCATGGCGGCTGAGGCAAAACATGGGGCAGAAACACGGGATTTTGATAGAACGTTATTTGCACTCTCTGAGCTAGCCAAAAGCCGTGGCGTTGATGTATCGCCACGAGATGTGGCCAACGAAATCCTTGGCCGCCTTACTCCCTCCCTCAAGCCTAATGAGATAGACGCGCAAAAGATCAAAGCCAGTCTTGCTTTTGAATTACGTGATACCGAAAAGAGATTCAAAGATCCTTCTACGGCCTTCAGGCTTAGCGCTCGATTCGGCGATTTCCCTTCTCGTTATAATCCGCAAGAAGGCAAACAAGTTGCACAAAGAGTCATTGACAATGCAGTCAAGGAACGCAAGCTAAGGCGTAATACCAAGGCATATAAAGCATTTCTGGAGAAAAATGCGGCGCGCATCGAAGAGATTGAGAAATCGGCACAAAAGGAACATGCTCAAGAATGGCTGGAGAAAGCTATTAAGCATTTACGTGAACGTAGTCAATTGGCACTAGAGGATGAAAGGAAACTGCAATTTGCAGAACGAGAAATCAGAATAGCTAGGGCCTTTGGTGTGGAAGAAAAAGACTATGGAGAACTTCCAGAGTTAATCAAACGTCAACGTGCTATGATTAAAAACCACTTGAATTTTCTGTCAACAACCATCAGTGAAGTAAGCAAGGAGTCAGGAGTAAAGGCCCCTAAATTTGTCAAGCGGGAACGCACGCTAATAGAACGTCGTTTAGGGATAGGGAGAGACTAGGCGATGGCCCGAGGATTAGGAGATGATGCCATGGCGAGAAGAACGTTAATCGTTCATCGTAAAGGCTTTACAGTTCCCAGGACCCGGTTTAAGCGCGATGGCACCACCATAGACCGTGAAAGCTTCAGAGTTCCACCAACTACATTCAGGATTGAGGATAGGGGTGCGCCCGGACGCGGCAAGCCGATTATCCCGCAACTCAAAAAGGGCCGCATGACTCGGGCAGCCATTGAAGGCGGTTATATCCAGGCTGGGCAAAAGGTTACGGATATCCCAGACAGCCGCATGGACGATTTCGCCCGCTATTTAGTTGGGCGCGTAGGTGCTAGAGATGCCTTTGGCATGTTCCAGGCGCAAGTGGTGTTCCGCAAGCGCCAGCGCAGTCCAGAAGCCCGCAAATTTGAGATAGGCCGCGATACAATTGCCCGAGAATTTGGCGAAGAGCTTAAGCCCACTGAGGCCATACGGGCCAATCTGCGACGTGGGCAGAACCCAAGCGGGCCGGGCTAGCATAATACTCCCTCAACTTTGGATCTGCCATTTCCCCTTGGTGTAGGTGCCCATAACAATCACAGGTATTGCTATGGGCGCAGCTAACATAAGCACCATTTATCACCCATGCTTGATTTACGTAATCGTACCAGATATCACTGCTCATTCTTTCCACATCTGCATAGTAGCTTCCAGTGCTTGGCTATTTATCCTATCGGCAATCATCATGGCGAAATTAGCAATATCTGCTGCCTCTGAAATGGCGTTCCCTTCCCTAGCCCCAGACAACACGCCCGCCAATTCTCCCGCCTCTTCCAATAATCGCTGGTATAGCTCCCATACTGAGCATTTGTTCCATCCTCCCTTCCAGTCATTGTCTTGCAGTTCAGTTTCCATACAACGTGCAAACCATTGAACTTGTGGCCTTATCTGATGCATGGATTTCTCCTGTAGCTGATATAATCTCTTGATAATAATAACACCTACCAACTTAAAATCAAGCATTATAGGAATTACCGGCAATCGTCAGCGCCTATCAACTATAGCCTTTACCCTTGGCATCATCTTCTCTTTCTCTCATCACAGCGTCTATAGCATCTTTTTACCCCTTTCCTGGTTTTTCTTGGGACTAGGCGCGATTCTCGCCCCATCATGGACCATTGGGCCTAAATGGGTATTTGCTGGTCTAGTTTTAATTCTGGCGTCTATGGGGCTAGCCATCCCTGGCAACATACTGTTTGGGGATGGTGACTGGCCCGAGAATGTCGCCATTTTTATCATTGCTGTCCCCTTCCTGGCAATCTATCTAGCGGACCATAAAGGGGATATTCTGCTATGGATCATGCCAGCCATGGTGATTCATAGCGCCCTGATTATCGCTCAGGGATTGACTGGCGCTTACCCGCCAGCTGGACTAGCTATCAACCGGAATCCCGCTGCTGGCGTTTTAGTCCTGGCGGCGCTGTGGCTCGTTTCTAGCCGTTTTCGCTGGCTAACCATCCTATTAGTCATCGCTATCGGCTTTACCGGCTCCAGATGGGCTACAGTGACGCTGGCAGCTCTTCTAATCGCCATGGGGACATTCAAAGTGCTTCCATGGCGATGGGCCATCCCAATGCTGATATTAGAGACCGCTGTTTTTGTCATGACAACGGCCTTTCTCGCGGACCGATACGCTGAGGCGGCACAGGTAATTCAGGCCGCTAATACGGACATTTGGCATAGGCTCGGCATATCGCATCCACTCAGCCTGATTCCTCACGGATCTATTCGGACTGATGATATGCATAACGTCCCCGTTCGCATGGCCGCAGAGTTTGGGATACTGGCAGCTTTCGCCTGGACAGCAATAACGGCCTACGGGCTGATTCGTAGACCGTTATTTGATATTACGTGGTGGCTGCTGCTAGCTCTAGCCACTCTATCTATGATGGACTATTACACCTTCTATGGCCCCGTCGCGGCTTGGTGGTGGCTACTGGTGGGACTAAGGACAAAGATTCAGACCAATTCGTAAAGCCGAAGCTCTGGTAGTCACTTTTGCATCAGGACCATAATGGAGTCTAGCAAAACCCTTGGCTTGATTTCGAGTATTGCATAGCACAACATCTACTGTTCCCCTTGGCATGACTATGTAAAAGATTTTAGTATTTCCAGGTTTCATAGTGCCCGAGCTTCATAGTTTAACTGCCTTACCAGTTCATCATAATGCTGCTGGCACATGCCATGGCTAACACGGTCTGGGGCCTCTGCCCGCTCCATTCTGATGATTGGCTGACCGGGACACCAGGCACATCTGACCTCCATAGGATAGGTTTTGGCTTCTGTCATATTACCTCTTACTTGTGCCCTGTCCCTTGCTGGGCCTCTTCTTCTACCGCTGGACCATGTATATGATTCCAACACCAGCCACATACCAGTACACCACACCTTGGGCAACGAAACCTGCGTTTGCTATCTTCGCCGCAATCTTGACAGATTGTCATATTACCCCCTTATCGTCCAAATGCCTTGCCGATGGCCCACAGGCTACCCAATAGTATTCCGCCAAGAATGATAGTTGCCACTCCTGTAGCCAGGAAACCCGATGAAAGAGCTTCTGCTAAAACTGAGTAGATCATGTCTTCTCCGTCTTGATCCACCGTTCGTACTCGTCACTTTCACCCATGAATCGTACTCTCCAGAGTGTGGCTCCCATGGTGCCGCCGTAGAGATGTTTAACCAGTATCGCCCTGCCCTCCGGTACTTGGCAGGTAAACGGATCCTCATAGATAGTCACCACATGCCCTGGTTTCATGCTTTCTGTCATTTCCATCACTCCTTTTTCATTGGTGTTAGCATCATACTATCCAGGAGGCCGTACTCTTTGAGTAGCAGGGCTGGGAAAGCCCCCTTTTGCCACGATAATAGGGCTTGGAACTCACATCTGCGTCGCTCCAGGAAGCATCGGAAGTGCCAGTTGACCCGTGGGTACCGGCTAAATCCGTCGCCTCGGCCAATGGCTTTGTGACAAGAGCGGCAGGTGCCAACGTAATAATTCATGTCTATTCTCCATTCCTCTCTATTCTCCATTCCTCGAGCACCTTCGGGCAGGGGCTGGAAGCATGAGCAATCCCGCAATATTCGCAGTAAAGGGTTGTTGCCATAGTCTCATCTCCTTACTTACTATGCAGCTATCATAGCAAGGTATGGGATTAAGCTAAAAGGTGCCCGCACCCATTATACCCACTTGGCTTTAAGATTGGCTAATAGCCCCAAGGCTATCAACTTCAGGTCTAAGCCAAAACTCTGACGCCGGATGTATTGCATGTCGTATTCTAGCTTGGTCGCATTGTCGGCTCGGTGACATTTCAATTGCGCCAGTCCTATCAGACCTGGTTTCACACTGAGCCGTCCATTCCAGCCAGCTATGGTAGCCTTACATACATCATGCTCCCATCGCGGCATGGGCCTGGGGCCGACTATAGACATTTCGCCTTTCAGGACATTAATTAGCTCGGGTATTTCATCCAGGGCCGTCGCCCGCAATAGTCGGCCTATTCGGGTAATTCGTGGATCATTGGCATTCTGCACGATCCATCCATCAGCCCCAGGCCGCATCGTGACAAACTTGTAAAGCCTGAATGGCCGACCTTCCCGCCCTAGACGCTCCTGCCTGAATATGATGCTCCGCTGAGTGAAATATAGCGCGATTATAATCCCTATAGACACTGGCGCCAGGACCACCAGTAAGATTAGAGCCAGCGCCAAATCAAGCATCCTCTTCTTGCCTACTGGAGCCAGAATGGATAAAACTACCAAAATAGGCAAAAGCACAGCGGCTACTGTCAGATCAAGGGCTTTATTCATGCAGCACGGATCTGTGTCGCGCCCCAACCCATGCGCGTCTTATATATTTGCTCTACCTCGGTTAATGGCCTAATCCGAATGATGGTATAGCCCTCAGAATCGCCAGTATACCATTTCAAGCCCTTGCCAGAGACTACCTGTGAATCATTTTCAAACAGGATGCCTTGTAGCGCATCCTCGGCAGCCTTGAAATAGTTTAGCCAGTCTGGTTTTTGCTGAATATGCCTGACTTGCCATTCAAAGCGTGTTTGTGATCCCAGACGAACGGGAGATGGCATTCCTCGATAGAATTCCATCTCCAGATAAACTGGACCCGTGATTCGATCCCGACTGCCCCATTGCTGTTTGACCTGCGCCTGAATGCAAGCCTGGTAGACCTGCATCCTCACGAATGCGTCTGACCGTTTGGCGGCTCTCATCTGGGCCGTCCAGGGCGCGGGTTCGCCACGAACAATAAATGTTTCCATGTCCATCACCTCTTAAATTATGTCTTATTCACCTTCGTCGGCATATAGAGATGCGTTTGCAAATGCAAAGAGCAAAAACGCAGGGAGCATTTCTCGCAGACGCGGTCACGCTCCTTATTACAAGAGCCAACCATGCATGGGGTTAGTATCTTGTTGCGAGCCTTCTCCATTAGCTTTTCCTCAGTTCCGCTAGCTGCCGTGTCAGATCCATGCTGAGGCGTCGCACTTTGCCGGTTTGTTTGTTGCCTCTGATTTCCCAATATTCGTCATTGGAATCTAGCAGCTTTTCTGCCTCTTGTGCAAATTTGTGGGCCAAATAAATGGTGTGTCCCAGTTCCTCTTTATTCATGATTCCCCCTTTCTGCAAAATGTCTGGCTAGAATCGCTTGCGCCTGGCCCTTGGTTGGATTCGGGGGCAATTTGATCCTCAGCCGCTCACATAGAGCTACTTGCTTGTCGCTGGGCGGACTGTCCGAGGTGCGCCATTTGGCGTTTCGGTCCAGCAAATACATATCTTCCTGGTATTCTTGACTTACCCATTGCTCAGCAAAGCTGATCGCGTCTTGCTCGTTGGGATAATGGCCTAGGATTTCGGCTTTGTGTCTGGGCAGTTGGATTTTGACGGTTCCCTGACCCAAGAGGTTAACTACAATGCCAACGTGACCCTTTTTGAGTCCCAAGGCATAGCCATAACTGGTTTTCACCCAGGCTAGATTGGCGTCAATCCAACCTGGCAACCGAGTTTGCATCAAGGGGTTAAAGTCCTGTGCCAATTGTCGGACTTCCTCGATAGTGTGAATATTGGCTAATTCTTCCTCGGGCAAACCTTCTATTTCAGCCTGAATTTCATCCTGAATAGACAGGACATCTTGATCCTTGGTATCTAGCTTTGGCGGTAGACCAAAGAGCGTATTCAGGCTGGCCACGCCCGCGGCACCCGCATCGGCCATGTCTATCACCAAGAGATTCTCTTTGTTTGGCGCTATCCGCGTCCCTCGCCCCAACATCTGGGTATATAAAAGGCTGGACTTGGTAGGCCGCGCCATGATAATACAGCTAGTCTCTGGCGCGTCAAAGCCTTCGGTTAGCACCATGCAGTTACACAGCACATCCAATTCACCGACCTTGTAAGTCTTAATGATATTACTACGAATCTCTGTGGGCGTTTCTCCAATGACATGCATGGCTTTTAATCCAGCCTTACAAAAGGCATTAGTCATATCTATAGTGTGCTGAACATCAACACAGAAGCACAGGGCCCGGCGACCCATTGCCAAGGCTTCGTAGGCTTTGACTATGAGGCCGTTTCTATCTGCCGTATTGACTGTGGCACTCAGCTCTTTTTCTTGATAATCACCGTGAGAGATTTTCACCCCAGATAGATCACTTTCGGTCTGGATGCGTTTGCCGATGATCTTGGACAGCCAGCCAGATTTCATCATCTCTTCGATAGTCTTTTGATAGGCTATCTCATCAAAGACACACTCCAGGCCAATGCCATCACTCCGATGAGGCGTGGCAGTAAAACCAATCAGATAGGGTGCTTCTTTTGGCGGCTTGAAGCTTTCAAAAACAGATCGTTTTTGCTTGGCCTGTTTCTTGTTGGTCAGGTCTATCTCAGGCAAGCTGGCAATATCCGGCGCCAGCCCAAGCCTGGCCAGCATGGTCAGATACGTTCTGGCTGGTGCATGATGGGCTTCGTCTATGACTACCGCCCCGAACGTCTCGGGATTAAGTCCATCTAGCCGCTTGGGAGATACGGCCAGTGTTTGAATGCTAGCAACAACTACCTGGCTTTTAGCGCTGGCATGGCGCTGGGCTTGCTCGATATCAACGAATAGACCAGGATTGGCCTCTAGAATTTTCGCCGCTGATTGGTCTAGTAGCTCTTCTCGGTGCGCCACTACCAGCATTCGGCGCCCGCCCATCATCTGGGGCAATCGGCTGAATATAACCGTCTTGCCGGTCCCTGTAGGCAGGGCTACCAGCATCCGGCGACCACCGCGTTTAGCAGTCGCAACTATGGCCCTGAGACAATCTTTTTGATAATCGCGCAGATCCAGGGCCTGGTTATTGGCTATCAGTACAGGATTCATGGCCATGGCCTAACCCAGATTTTAGACGATGGCTCTTGCGCTGCGCGGTCAAGATTAAATTCGGTGAGTACGGCATCAGTAATGCGCTGGGCCATCTTGGAAACCCAGAGCACCCTACACAGTAGGTTGTTGCCCAATATGCATTGGTGGTTTATCAGGCCGTATTGACCTTCTTTATTCTCCATGCACTCAGGATTGTCCTGGATGCCCAGCATGTCAGCCAGGGCCTCAGCCAAGTCTCTAGGGGTTTCAATGAATTCTGCCATTTCCATCACCTCATTGATTCGATAGTTTTATCGTAGATTGCCCTTGAACTAACAGCTAAGGTGCTGGCACCTAAGTAGCAGCCACGTGCTTGCTTTCTACATGGCGTCGGACATTTACGAAATGCCTATGGCAATGTTGGCAAACGCCTTTGTCAGCCCGACTCACAGTTCGCCGAGTCTTTTTATTCGCGGCATCTACCATGGCCGCTAAATTGCCGTTCTGTAGCTCTAAGCGAGCAACGCGATCCTGAGCCTGAGTTAATTGCTTTTTGAGTTTTTCTGCCTCATCCCCCTCCCCGAAACACTGCCCATGTCCCATGGAACAATAAAAAGTTCCATGAGTTTTTACCAGGCTCTGATATTGTGCATCCGTGAAGGCAATAGATCCACCACAGAGACAACAGTCAATAATATGCAGCGCAATAGTTTGTTTAATCATCAGCTAATCTCCCTTGAGATTTGGTGCCATTGGATTTTCTCCGCCGCCTATGATCTGGATCGTTGGATGGGACTATCACTGGCGTAATGCCTTTGGCCGTTAATTCCTCTTGTAATTGAGCCGTGTTTTGGTCATCTGGCAGAATCAGCTCGATTCTTTCTGGTTGAAAGGCATAAAATACACCTGGGGCATAACCCCTTTCCTCATCGCCATTGAAAGAGAATGACTTTTCGTGTAGCGGAATAAGATGCAATTTAGCCAGAAATACCCAATCCCGACCAACATCCATATTGGCTGGGATTGCTGGAATCCGTTTGGAGACGCCCATTATCTGAGCCTCAACAATGAAACTATTAACTGTATATTCATTGCCGACCCACATCAGAAAAGCTCTGCCATCGGGCTGGCAGACAGGATCCCCGTATTTATCCATGCACTCATGATGCATGTCCCATAATTTGTATGGGTTAATCTGTTGAATGCCTTGGGTAAACCTTGGATGTTCGCCACACATAGGGCATTCTGGGATTGGCAAGGGCAATCTATCACAGGGCGCAGCCAGCCCTGATCCCACTAGATAAAGCCCCCCAACTTGGCGATATCCACATTGCCTCTTTGGTTCTACTGCCATAGTCCATCACCTCTCTTAACTATAGCAATAGCATAGTTAGTATTTTTCTTAATATCAAGCTTCCTGCCGTCAAGCACCACTGCGGTAGACGTTGATGACTATAGCACGTCCATTGCTGATGCTAATGCCCATGTCCATCGAATCTATAAGGATCAAAATACCCTTCATCCAGTAGGCAAATACGGAACCTCACAGCCCAGGATTCCACGGCATATCTTTGGGCTAGCCAGCGTATAGGATTCCATATTGGACCTGGGCACCAAGCCTGTCTAATGAATGCCAGATCACAGTTGAAGGATTGAATAGGCATTAAAATAATAGCCGCGAGAAATTCACATCTATACTCTTCCCTACACTTATGATGAGTATCCATAAAGCTCGTCTCATGATGCATGGGTATCTCGCCAGCAGCGTCAAAATGGCCTTCTCGGAAGCACGATGAACAAACTTCCAAGATATCGGCCATACTAAGCCGCTCATATACTTGTTTTGGAGTAGCAAAATCCATGTCAATCTCAACCGGTGTTTTGATAGATGTAGTTGGGACTAGTGGGGCTGTTATAGCCCTTATTGTCTGTAGTGCGCGGCTCTAGTATCTGCTTTAGTGGCCGGCCACATTCGTCACAGACTAACGGCTCAGATTCAGGCAGTTCTTCCAACAATTTATATAAATCACCTAGCCCCTGGAATATATGGCGGCCTTTGGTGGCGAAGTAGTGAGCCGCGAATATATCCGTTCTCTCTTGCATAGATAAGCTGGTATCTATTCCTACTAGGTGGCTGAAGCTATCAGCCACCAATTGGGTAACTGCCGTTTCTCCATTCTGGTAGCGGCGTTGATGCTCTATAGCCCCATCCATTTTTTTAGCCAGATACTCGGCGGCATAGTCTGAATACCCGGGTTCCGGCTCATAGATCATGCATTGCCAATGCACCTTGGCAATATCACCTTCGTAATAGACGTGAAATGATCTGAAATAGATGTTCCCCTTATATCGTTTGGACCTGGCAAGATAGGCTATGGCTCTTTCCCAGATGCTCATTAATTCCACTAGCTTGGTTTGCCATTCCACGGTGTCGCCACGGAAATATTCAGAGTGTACCCAGACGGACGTATAAGCCGCGTCGCCTTCCAAATCAGGGAGTTTTGATCTTGATAATTGTTTAGCCATGTGGCTAATACAATTTGGATCAAAATTGGCCTTACAAGAATGGATGCCACTCTTTTTAGTTCCATGTTCGATGCAATCATACCGCGCTCTCAAGCCGCATTCGGCGATGCGCTTATACATTGGCCTCTCTTTCCCATCCCGGTCCGTGACGCCATCCACCAAGCCGACTAGCTCCAACAAATCATCATGATCTATAAATAGATAGGGGTTCGCAATGGCAACGCAGAGTTTTGTACCAGTAGTTTTACTGGTACAAAACTCTGCGTTTGTCTTAGTCATTGATCTATATAGCCTCTGATGAGCCATCACTTCGCCCACGAGGGAATCCGCCCTGCCTTCCTCTGCGGCTGCCTTCCGTCGCTTTCGGTGCGTCTCTTGACAATCGGTGCAGATCCAAGAGGGGATGGACTTATCATGCTGATGCTCATGAACCGATTGGTCTAAAACATTGTCCATGTCATAGGGCAGTTGGTCTAAATCTGGCGTCGGGTGGCTCTCAGTATGGCTGGCCTCTGTTTCAGGGCTGTGCGACGATTGTGGTGCGAGATTTGCGGGTGCCTGAATGACTGCCCCATCCATCAGAGCTTGCATAGCGTCTCTGAAGCCGTCTTTTAATAGCTGGGCCAGCTCGCACGGGTCCTTGGCATTGGGCGGCGCCTGAATGATTTTTAGGTCGGGTATCCATTTGGTTAGCTTATTGGCCACAGCTTGACCCGCTTTATCAGGCTCTTGCCAGAGGTAAATGCTGGCAATGCCTGATAAATGATTCGACCATTCGCCTTTCCACGTATTGGCCCCTGGCAAGCCAAGGGCTGGGAATCCGTGCTGCCATAATGTCGCTGAGTCTGTTTCCCCTTCAACAATGATGATAAATCCTTTGGCCCGGGCTTCCCCTAAGCGCCAGACACCATAAGGCCGTATCTGTGTGCCCTTCTTCCATCGGTATTTATCCGAGTCTTTCAATGCCACCCGATAGCGTTGCTGTGCTTCTCTCCATTCCTCATCCCAATATGGTATAGAGATGGCAGGCACAGATTGATTGCCGAACTTATATTGACAATCTGCCCAGCCATGCAATTTCAGGCTGTCAATGTTTAATCCCTTAACTTCGGCAAGCTGGGCTATTGTGACGCCTTCAAGGATAGAATGTTTTGGCTTTTTCGGCTTGGGCCTAGAATCTGGTGTTATTGGCTGCGGTCGCGCTGACACTCCATATTCGCCTTGGAGTTTTTCCCGCATTTGCTTAGCGCCCGCGCCGCCAATGCCACATTTAAGGCATTTAAACCAGCCACGAGTGCTATCAAATGCAAAAGCTGATTTTTTATCATCATGGCTATGCGTATTGAATGGGCACGGGCCAACAAATAACCCTGGCTGCCCACGGCTTGGCTTATAGCGCAATTGTGTACGGTTCTGTGCCAATATATCAAATAACGTTTGCGTTTCTGCCGTTCTAGCGTAGGCCATTGTCATGCTCCCTTGCCATTGATTCATAATTTGTTATAATGGAATTCTCGCGGTTCACTAGATGAAGAGTGAATGCGGCGGGCTTCATCAAGGCATGGGGTTGAACCCCCGTGCCTCTTTTTATCCCAAAATCCCACATCCCAAACCCAGAGGCAATCCCCCCAAGGCTCTTTAACCCATTTATCCCCTTGGACCCAATCGCCGATGTAATACCCTCTTGACAATCTCCCATAGCCTGTTATGATAAATGGACAGTCGTGGCCCTTTAAGCTTCTGTTTCTCTCGATCCAGAGGCTTGCATACGGCCCTCTTGACTGTCCATCCATCACCTGGCCCGGCGCAAGCCGGGCCTTATATTTTCTCGGGATTTCTGCCTAGAACGGCAGTTCTCCAATATCATCTTCATCTGTTGTTGTTTTGTTTGTGTCTTTTGTCTGCCCATACTCTTGATAGAGCCATGCGTTTAGCATGGTCCATTCCCCGGTGTGCAGTTCGCCCAGCTTAGTTTTTGGCCCGAACGTGTGGGCAATATAGGCGGCTATGGTGGTCTCAGGGACGCCCAATGCTTTGGCGATTTCTACCGTTTGCCACGCCTCGGCCTTGGTGATGCCACGCACTTTTGGCCTTTGCACTGCCTGAGAGTCTACCACGTTGCTGGCCCGTTGGTCAACTTGGCCGTCAACTATGCTTGGCCCTTGCTGATGGTCAAAGGCAGTCCGTGCATGGGCCTGCTGGGCCTCACGATCTACAGCGTTGATATCTAGGGATAGGAAGTTGTCGGCTAGCGCCTTAGCCTTGACTTGGCTATCGGCATTGAAATCCATTTCGATTCGCGGCATCATAACAAAAAAGGTGCCACTCTGATTGGTCCGTTTCTCTGTGGATAAGTTCAGTATGAATTTCCACGGTTGATTCCCGTATTGCTGTGCAACCTTCGCCCATAGTTTGCGGAAGGGGAAAACTGAAGTGCCATTCACGCGCAGTAGGAATAGATTCGGCGTCTCAAAAGACCCCTCTCCTTCCCACGCCATAGCCAGCAGATTGTAGCCCGGGAAACATTCTTTCCCTCGGGCTGGGCAGCTTCCACACGGCCCTTGGTGCTTACCACCTGGCCGTGGCGTGATTCGATTGTCGGATGAGCATTGGGGGGCATTCATGTCGCCTTTTCCCCAGAGTGTCAGATTACGCTGGACCCTGAGAATTACAAGGTCTAGTTTCTGTTTTAGGTCCTCGGTTTGCTCGCAGTAGAAATGGCCCATCGGCAATTCGCGCTCCGTATGGGCTTTGCTCATTGCCTGTATCACCCGGTATTCAGGCGGCGCGTAGTCGTCCCCATCGAATCCGGGCATATATGGAGAGTCCATTGTACTTTTGACATCCAATGTTCGGGCCGTTTGTTTCGCCAGTTCTGTTGCCATCTTATCACCTCTTGATTGAAGTTGGCCGGGCCAGCATCCGGCCTTGATATCACCTAACATCGGTATCCCTATTCTGTTTTGACCGCACCTTGCCCGATATAAATTCTGATGCCTTTGCCGCTGGCCCGCAATAGGCTACCAGTCAGTAGTTATAAAGCCGTTCCGCACGGCAAGCCAGTCCTGGGATTGGGATGATTTCTCATCATGGATTTGCCTACTGCTATATTCTTAGTTGTTATAGTAAATTTGCAATGTGGACAAGTGTAAGGCATTTAGATTGGCATCCTTTCGCCGATGGCTCGGCGTTGCTCCGTTGTGAGGTCATAATACCATTTTGCCGTGGTCTCGGGGTTAGCATGTCCTAACAGCTTTGCGGCTGCCGGGAATGGGACTCCACCATCTATTAGTGTTTTGCAGTACAAATGCCGCATTTCATGGGGTCTGACTGCGCGGCCAATCCCTTTGATGCCTGCTCTAGCAAAGGAATATTCTAAGGCTCTTACTGTCTGTGGGAAAACGCGATCTGAGGGTCCTATATGCTGGCCCTTAATGTAGTCCCGTATTTCGACGCCAAGAATCGGCGGCAGATACACCCTGTCGTAGGTTTCTTGCGGCTTTTTGGAGCGTGACTTTTTCCGCTTGACAAGAATGGAAAATTCTGGGCCACTAACTGAGTAATGGCGTGCTTCGAGTCTCAGTAACTCAGAAACCCTAATGCCCGTAGCTCGCAGCATTTTTGCTATCAGAACGTCTTTCCACTTGGATAGCCTCGCTCTGAATGCCTCGTACTGGCGTTGATCTAAAACACCATCCGAAACAATCTGCCCCTCTATCACTGGCAATGGCGGCGGCTGGTAGGGCTGGAGCAAAATTCGATTTAACCTCAGTAAAAGAATTTCCTTCGTCTATACTATCATGTTATTGAGGCAAACGCAAGGGGCAGACAGACAGTCTGCCCCTTGGGATTTCGTAAAATGTGTATTTTACGAAGTGGGTCTTATTTGATGCTCGCTGCTGCTATATGATTTAGGATGGTATAGACAGCAACATAATGGATATATCCCCTGTGTTCCAGTATATGAAAAGCCCCAAAAGGACAGAATCCGCACCACGTAGGTTTGGTGCTACGATAGTCCACGTAATATTCTTCCTCAAGAACACCATCCCAGATATAAATCCTGACTATGACTGAGTTTGAAGGCGCTGAACCCCAAGCATAACCATAAACACTGACTACTGAAGTGTCAGGGCCGCCATACCATGAATGGTTAGCATCAGCTTTATCGCTTGAAGCTATGATGCCCAGAAAAACAGCAACAAGAACTGCTGCTAACCATTTCATTTATAATCCTCTCTGCCATTCGTATAGAATGATACGTGTTCTTGGTACTGTTATACCAAACGCGGTTGACTGTGTAACTATGGCATCAGTAGTTTTAGTTCGTATTGTTAGAGGCGTATCTGTATTAGGATCAATTGTAACAGTTACTTGTGACGCTGTTGCTGGTACAGTAGAGTACATTATGTTAAACGTGACAATATATGTCCCGTCGCTTTGAGGTTGCAAATCTGCTAACTGCCAAGCCCATGCTGACGTTACTATAACCGCTTGTTCAGGTTGCCTCGAATTCTGTACATAAGTTTTTGCGAATGCCAAGCCCGTTCCCGTCATTAGGGCCAGAACCGTAAATACTACCAGTGAAATGATAGTCTGTTTTTTCATATTGTCTCCTTTTTTATTTATCTGATTCTGTTTTCATGTACGCAAAACCGATCACCTTAGAAACGCCACTTTCTTCAGTTTCAATGCCAGCTATTACTCTTAAATCTGTGCCCATACCAGGGATGCTCGTTGAGTGAATCACGTCAGTCTGATTGTCTAGCCGGAATAACACTCTAGAATTGTTGTTGTCAATATAAATTATCAAGTCATGACTTAATATATCGGGTGCAATCGTATTAGTGAATTGTTGTGCTGTACCGTCTGCACTCAAGAACCTGAAAGTGGTGTCACCTCTAGGAGTGCTGTAGCTGAGTCCGGCCATATGTGCAAGTGGTGCGTCACTGGAAACGGATGATGTTATTGTAAGGTTAGTGAAGCCGATAAACATCCTGATGTTAGTTGTAGCATCAATTTGGAATTTTATAACCGCAATAGGATTCCAGTCCCTACGTAAGTTATTTAAGCCCTGGAAACCAGCATCGTCTCCACTCGTGACCCCTGTTTGATAGTTTACTCTTGGACCATCGGCGTCTAATCCTACACCACCTTTTGATCCTATAATGCCTTCTAATGTTCCATGTACATCAACGACTGTACTACTAGCGCCTTTAGCAGTTGCAAAAGTAAATCTGCGATTGAAGTTTTGTAATATATTGCTTCTGGCCCCCAATCTTGTGGATAAATGATCTACGTCGTTATCAATCCAGATGTCATTTTCAGCAATGCTGCTAGGTACTCCAGCATTGCCGGTGATTGATAGTCTATCTGATTTGATTACAACTGCTGTTGAATTGTTTACTGAAAATTCATGGGCGCCAAGTGTAGGAACATTGTAGCGTAAATCATCAGTTGTTCTAGCATATATACCTCTTGTAGTGCCTGCTGGTGGTGAGGCATCGTCGGTTGTGAAGGTTAGCGCATCATTGGTTGTATCGTCCACCTCACCCGAAAACGCTGCTGTAGCGGCAGCGGTAATAGTAATATTCACCCTATCATTGGCAATATCATCAACGCCAGTGATGCTAATATTCGCGCCGGGTATGAAATTCCCGCCAGATCGTTGGGCTATCAACGTTCCATTCACCCACCAGTCAGGCTTGACGCCGCTTTGAGTAGTATTGTTTGCCGCGAAGAAGATAATCAGGAATACGATAGCCAGGGCTATCCAACTGCTATTACGCAAAACTATTTGCCTCTCTTTTTATTCTTCTTGGCGTCCTGGATGTCCCAGTAAATCAGGTAAATGACGCCACTAAATATGATGGCCATTAATGCCCATAGCACAAACTTCACATGCCCTTTCTTCGGCCAAACCTAACCCGCTTGAATTTTAAATCGCTGGGTGTGACTCTAATGCTCACAAATCCTTGACGGAAGTCCTGGGTTTTTGGCGGTGTTCGGTCTGTAGTCCTGACCCTAAAAGTCTGTGCGGGACTCTTCCCTTTCTGGCCATTGGTAGTGCCTGTATACGTCCGCTGTCCCGTGTCCAGGTCTAGGGCAATAATTACCTTGCCTTGACGCCATGCCACAACGCGCGGGTACACACCTAGCTTGAGCTTTTCACCCGTGGGTAATTCAAACCGGCCCCTTGATGGCGCTGGTGGCATTCCGGGCCTACCCGGTGGCGGCGCGGCTGGCGGTTCTCCTACGGGTACGCGTCTTGGTGGCTCCCCTGCTGGTGCTCGCCGCGGCGGTTCTCCCGCAGGGACACGCCTAGGCGGTTGTGCGGCCCGTGCGCGCCTTGGCGGTTTGGCCATGGTTCGTGGCCGCGCAATAAAGGCGGTTGGTCTAGCCGCCGTTACTCGCTTTGGCATTGCTCGCGCTGGTTTTTCTGCCAGCCGTTCTAGGGCTTTGTTAATATCTTGATCACCAAAATACAATGCCGCTGGTTTGATCCCAGATACAAATCTTTCACCTGAGCGCAGTTGTGCTCGTTCAAACAGTCTAGCGGCTCTTGCTCCCTCTTCGTTGGCTTCCTGGAATAACTCATTAGCTCGGGCTGTATTGCCCGCTTTTTTGGCCTCTTGCGCTTCCAGGGCTAGAGATTCGGCGCGCTTGCTGATATTCTGGGCGCGGTTGAATTCAACCGCTTCTGGTGCCCTTTCAAACTTCCCTGGTTTCCTGAAAATGGCCGCGACTGTTTCGGATGGGCCGACTAGCTTTAGCCTAGCTATTTGCACGGGTGTTAATGGCTTGCCTATTACAGCCACCATTGCTGGTGTGCCATCGCCTGCCCGTGTAATAAGAAACTGGCTGGGTGGCGGTACTACAGTACCAGGCGGCAACGTTTGTTCAACTTCGGCGGCCCCTTCATATAATTTCCCGCTTCCCTTAAGCTTGTCCAGTAATTTAGGATCCCGAATCAACACCGTGCCCTGAATTGGTTTATCTGGTAATTTACCCAATGCAATTGCTGTCTTAGCATCTGTAGTTAATTCTGGCATTACGCCAGTTGCCGTGCTTTTGATAAACCGAGTCATCATTTGAGGTGCGACAAATAAGCCCTTCTTCTCTTTACCTGGCTGAATGGTAGTTCCAACTATCCAATTCCTAATGTCCGGTGTATTGTTGAAAGCCGCTGGCCCCGTTATTCGTTGTAATGCTGGGGTTGTCAGTTGAATTCTGGCCCCGGTAGGTAAGGCTGCTTCTGCCGTTTCGCCACGAATGGCCCTTAATGCCACAATATCACTGGCGGCTTTAACGCCAAAGGGGTTAATACCTTCTAGTTCCGCCTTTGGTATTCTTACACTCGATTGAGATGCTTCAAACAACTTAGGTTGAGCTTCAAATCGTATGGTATGTGCACGAGTTTCCATGGTGGCAGTAGGAATGCGTCGTGGGTCTACAAATGTCAATAACGGGTCTATCGTGGCCTTAGCGCTAGTTAGGGGATGTCTGATAGCCTGAAAGGGTGCCTTGGCTTCGGCTACTGCGACTTGCTGGACAATTCGGGGCAGCGTTGTTCCAGCCCTGCGCAGCGCCGATACCTGGCCAACTACAGGTATAAATGTTGCAATATCGCCGGCTACAGACAAAGCCCTTAACCAGTTAGGCGATTCATCCCACGTCCGAATAGTTCCATAGATTGGAATAGACGCTAAACCTGTCTCTTTGGCTAGCTTGATTAATGAGGGCTGGGCATCAAGGAACTGCTGTATATAGGTTTCTTTAGGACCTAAAGAACGGTCAATAAATTGCTCTTTCGTCTCTAATAATTGAATGCCTTGCTTTTCGCTGTCCTTCTGGTGTTCATTATAGATACGAGCCTGGCTTTCCCGCAGCGCATCATAGCGTTTGGATAGATCGTCACGATTGAAAGTTTCAGTTTCGACTTTGCCAAAGGTAAAGCCTTCCTTGAGTACATCTTTAGTCTTACGAGCAATGCTCTTATCTGGGATTCCCTCTTCGGCTGTCGCTGCCAATCGTGCATCTATGACGGCGATTCTGGCTTCAGACTGAGCAATCACAATGGCCCTAGCATGGGCAATTTGATCAAAGCCGAATCCAGCATCTTTCAAAGTGAGGCTTGGAACTCCTGCCTTGATTGCCGCTGTCAGATCATAGCCGCCATCAACTTTATATGGCTCAATCGCTAATACTGCCGCTAATACTGCCTTATCTAGTTTGATGGCTGCCAATGTTGGCGTTGGTGGCTTCTGTCCAGGAATTGGCGGCTGTTTTGACACTTGCAGGGCAGGCTCTTTAGCTTCTAGCGCGACTGCTTCTAGTGCAAATTGCTCTTTTTCTTGTGCGCTAAGCTTTGCTATTTCAGTTGGTGTTGGCTCTGGTGATATTGGTTTAATTGTTGGTTCAGGTGGCGGCTGTTGCGGGATAGGGCCGCCATTCTGCATTTGCAACTTGAGTATTTGAGCTTCTGCCCCTTGCTTTGCCAATTCTTCCTGGCGCTTTTCCTCTTCAATTTGCTGAGATGTTATGGCCATGGTCATTACCGCCTAAATATTAATTGCACTAATGATATTATAAGGCCCCCAGACAATGGATACAAAATCAAATATTTAATGTAGACAGCCGCCCCCGTGAGAAAGGAGAAATCCCACATGATTAGCTTGATAACGATTCTAGCTAGCATCTGGGGTAGATGTGTAATCACTTTAATTGTGCCAAAGAACACCCCATCATCAGATATGGTCTGGACTATATTAAAACCAATGGCTTGATTTGCCACGTTAGTTCCTTCGTTATAGATCCGTGTCCCGGCTGTATGTGCCCCTGGAGTGGTGTTTTTGCATCCTCTAGTCAGGCCCGTAAATGATGTTGCCGTTTTGCCCGAGTAGCAAACTATTTCGGCATCAACATTAAAATGGTCTGACGTTAACCAATTGTCGGTTGAATCAACGGCAAACGTCGTATCGTCCGCGTCTATATTGGCTGTCAATGTAGCGGTTGCGAGTCCTGTCACCCCCTCCAATGTGAAGGAAAGCACAATCGCGGACAGATACGAAAATAGGAAGAACATGAATATATTTGTCATAGCGGCAGTCTCGGCCTCAACAAGAGTAAAGCTAGGGCTATTGGGACATAGATAAACAAAACCCAGAGAGGGATTAGAGCATTGCCTATCAGTCCCCAGAACAAGATCATTACTCCCATGGCAATGGCCGGGACCATGATGTTTTGGGAGAACATCTTGGAGAATAGCACCCCTGTGGCCAATATCGCTATCAATCCAAAGAATGACCAAAACCAGGCGATTGGTATCCTCGCATTGTCCGATGCCACCTTGACTAATCCCCATCCTGGTAGAAAACTGCCGGTTTCGTCAGTATTGAATATCTGGCTGTCTACAGCCGCGCCAGTTACCGCCGCCGTAATGGCTTGAATGCCTAGCGCTTGCTCCTGTGTCAGCACCACTGTGGTAGGACGCAATGGTCCTACAATCGTGGTGATATCAGTTAGCTGTACTGGAAAAGACATCGTGCCGGTATGTCCATGGCCGGTCCTGTCGGCAATGGTGTTGGATGGGAGCGTATTTAGCTCATAGCGCATTTCCTCTGATGTTGTACTGCTAATGTTTACCTGTGCCAGTCCAATAAAAGGCGTCACTAGATTCACGCTAGACCCCGTTGACCCTATAGTAAATCTGAGATGCACTGGAGTGCTGCTAACATCCTGTCCCGAGCTGATGCCCGGGATACTCCCGCCATTAGTCACGGTTTGCCATGTCACTTGATTGTTAATGCTGGTTTCAGCTAACAGAGTGGTTCCGCTCACTTCTTGCGCCGTCCATGTGACCGACGTAGAGCTAACATTGGTATTGGTGGGGGCCAGATTCGGAGATGTCCAGATCCCGCCGCTAGTCCATATTTTCTCAAAACTAGGATTGGTCAATTTATTCGATGCATCTGTGAAGGCTGGTACGCTTGCACATTCGCAGATGATAGCTCCATCCCAGTAGGTGTCATTATCGGAAAGTGAACATCCTGCCCCTGTATTGCATCTAGTGAAGAGTTCAATTCTAGCGAATGCTGTATTTGCGGGTGCGATGCCCGTTAAGGTCTTTGAATGACGCGGGCCAGTAGTTGTATTATTGTCTACCTGAGAAATAATAGCAGACCCCGAGTCTAGCCAAACTAGTGACAATCTGGCTTGTACATCATTATTGGTTTTCTCATTGCCGGCCCATGCGCCTACTCCCCACGTCTGGCCAGGCAATGCCGCAAAGTCCTGTCGCACTCTTGATCCAGCACCTGATGAATCTCCTGCTTGTAGGCGCATTGCGTAATTGCCAAACACTTGCCAGCTAGATATTATTTGCCTTTCTGAGCCTGAATCTGAAGAGGTGCCATTCCAGCCCAGCGGATCATTGGTAGTCGAAGACGTTGTTGTCGTTGTCCCAACATCTGATGCCCGTATAAAATCATCTGCCATCGTCGGTATGCCGGATGGCACAATGGTCAGTTTGACAGTATTCCCCCCAGCGGTGGCGGTGGTTGTGCTAGTATCGAATGTTCTAAATGTCCTTAGATTGCCTACTGCGGCTGTGGACCCGTTATCCTCGATGTAGATAACTATGGCATTGCCTGACGCCCAGCCAGGCCGGTTAATAATCTCTTGGATTACATTCGTAAAGCTGATGCTGTTAATATCAGTATTGGCAGTGAATGTTGGGACATTATTCCAATCGGTAAATGCTGTGGTGCGTGGATTGCCCTGGGCTTCGGTGAAATTCCCTGGAGAAACGGCATTATCTGAGGCTATGGCCGAAATGCGAACATTGACAGTTGTTGATGATCCAGTAACTGATGGCTCAAACGTCATATAGGCATCGCTGATGGTAGTGCCTTGAGCAATGGGTATATTAACAAAGCGGGCGTAGAAATTATCTGATGTTCTAGCCCCAGCGCCATCATAGCCGAATCTATTTGTCACACTGGTATTAAAGAACTCATTGGAGCCTTCTATCCATTCCCCATCGCCGCTAGATGCTTCGACAAAATAGGTAAACCTCTTTTCCATATCAGTCGGTTGCCCGCCTGCGGATTCGGTATTACTAAATGTTCCAGTATTCCACTGACCTTGAGTATCAAATGTATCTACATCACCAGCGGCGGGGAAGGAAACCTTGATGGCATCAAAAAACACCACAGCGCCATTGCTGCCCCAGACATAGTTGTTGGCTGTATTAGTGACGGTCTGGGAAGTGCCGGATACACTGCCCTGCCCAACTACTTCTAAAATCAATGTAGTGCTATCAGACGTGACCTTAACCGTTTGGCTGCCCGTGGCTGGCAGTGTTAGACCGCTCAGGGTTAATGTAGTAGTTCCCGCTCCAGTCACCGTAAGCGTGAGGGCATTGCTGGCACTCGGGTAAAGTTTGATAGCGCCCTCTTTGCAGACCACACAAATGCCGCTGCCAGTCGCCGCATAGGATAGCCGGGCGTTCATCTGGATAACATAGGTATTGCCTAGTTCAAGGCTGGCGCTGTCTGGAGTGATAATGCCCGCCGTGCCGGGGAATACCTGATGGTGGTCCACCATGGCAGGCCCGCCAAGATTTAGGGTGTATTGCTCTTCCTGATTTGTGTCCAGGGAATCATCCCAAGTCCACCACTGGCCATTCTCCCACCAAGCGCGATTGGCTAATGGCTGTGTTGTTGTTGAACTAACGCTAGCCACCTGTGCACGTATCCAATAGGCGCTAGTCGCATTACCCGTGACAGTGGATGTCAGCCAGTCGGTAGGCATCGTGAAACTGACAGTATGACGGCCCGTCTTTTTAAATGCGTTTGTGCCATCAATGACGTTGCTTAGATTGACGTACCCGGCGCTAGTTCGATACTGCCAGTTTAAGGTCCAATTCCCTACGCCTGGCTGTCCTATGTCTATGCTCAGAATGCGACCTGGGTTGTGCATCCCGAAATAGAATTCATCGGTTTGGGCTGGCACTGGCGGAAGCAATGGAACGTCATTAGTCGCGCTGCTGGTGGCCTGGGTAGTGTAATCCGTAAAAACGCCGCCATCGTTCTGGACTGCGCCCGCTAGGTCAATACGGTTGGTTGGCGGCATCCCTGGCATATGCTGCCCGCCCTTGGTGAGCAAGGCGTTAAGCCCATTGCTGGTAATGAACCCATCATCTACCAGAGCGGACCCGGACATATTAAAAGCGACTGCGTAGTTAGTCCTGAGCGTGCCAGTATTTAGAAAGGTGATAATGCTGGTGTGTAGAGCGCCCGTGGTGTTGCTGGCAACGGCAATTCCGCCAAAAGTGGCCAAAGCCCCGGCCACGGCGATTAATGCCAGCAAAAAAGTAGCCCTTATTTGGTTGTTGGTGGCTCCTAACACGGCTTACCCCTAAACCGAGGCTGTGCGGCCACTACAGCGCGCCCTTGTATGGCAGGATAATGCCTGGTTTGCAATCTGTAACTTCAAGGCCGATTGCATCAGCGACAAGTTCCCTTATTTGCTTTCTCAACTGCGTGTCGGCATATCCCCCCAGAAAAGGTATTGGCTGCTGAGGTGCAATGTAATGTATTCTAAATCTTGGGCATCTTTTGCCCCATCGTTCGCCTACGACAATGAATGAATGGCGCCAGACCTCAGGTTTTACAGTCCAATAGCCTATTCCCTGTCTATGCCAACCCAAGGGCGGATCATGATAATACAGGGTGACACTCACTTCCTCTAGCTTTGCCGGCTTTGCCTTGCTGACATAATGAGCGCGGTGCGTTTCGCGTTCACAAGTTCTGCAATGACGGCGACCCCCATGAGTTCTGAGATTATCCCCGCTGTATGGGTGCCCATATTGACAATGTGTCTTGGCTAAATTTATTGCCATGATATATTAGCCTGCCCTTCGCAAAAAGAATGCCCATCCAATGGCTAGTATGGCCATAAACGCAACTATGGCCCCTACAGGCATGGTCATCCAGCCAATACGTACAAAAATTGGCAGGGTAACAGCCGCGCCTAGTAACCCAAGCTCAAATTGTCCGGCAAATTGAGTTACCAGAAATACAATGAGTCCCATGATAAATAGAGCAATGAGGGATGATATCACCTTCTTGTCTACCTGAAGAAAAGCGCTAGTGCTAGTTAACCATGTATCTACTGGAGTCCCAACCCAAAAGTTGCTCAGTGAGTTGCCGTAGGTTTTGGGGTGCTGTCGTTCCTCAACAAATGGTTGCGTTGTACTAGACCTGAATAAATCTGGTGTCATGATTTGCAGGTTTGGAATAGCCCTACTGAAATAATCCTCTCCCTGCTGGGTGAAGACTCGTTTGCCTGCGGTAAACGTGATCAGGTCCTTGCCCGCCCAGCCTGGATCTGATTCCAGTTCAAAGGCGATGTTTTCAATGTCAGTCTGCAATAGTTGTTCGGTATTAGTGGCGGATCTATAGGTAATAGAAGTGGTTCCTATCCTGGGCGGATCTGGAAAGGCCGTGGGTTTGCCCTGTACTACAACCTCGTAGCTTTCCCCATTAGGATCCCCAAATTCTATACTATCGGCGATGCGCTCCAGATTGGTCCAATAGAAAGAGCACACGCCAACGCCGTAGCCCTTGTTGTTGAAGGCGTATATTTCACTGGCATTTAGCTCTGTAGTCCCTCGCATGAACCGGCATACAAATGCATCGGCGGCCGTTTCTGTGGGTAGTACAGTGTAATCTATCCTGTATTGCACCACCACCAGCATATCGCCAGTTTCTATGGTTCCGCTATAGGCCCTGGCCGTTGTAATAGACATGCTATCAGGATCACTAATCGCATGGGCTAATTTGACCGCCAATGTCAAAAAGGTTATCCAAATGGCTATGTAAAGAGCAACGCGTATAACTCGAATAGCTGCTATGTACATCTTCTTTTTCATCGTGAGTGCGGCAATAACCCTTCCCAACAGTGCCACAGCTACCCATAGCACTACATGGCTAGTCCTCTTCTTCATCGGCTTTCTTGTCGCCAGCGAAAATGTGCCAATCTTCTATTGCAGCGAAGAATGTTAGCGGTATGAAAATTAGGAATACTCCCAATGCCGCGACACCTAACGCTCTCTGATTCAATGTCTCAAAGCACCAGACGCTAAGCCAGAGAATTGCCAGCATTGCGAATATATGAGCGCCCGTATTCATGGTTTATTGACCTCAGCTTTAGGTTTGTTCTGTGCTATGCCATATCTTTTTTGCAGCTGTATGCCTGTGATTAATCCACCTATAAATGTAACTATTAGAGTGAGTCCAATGCTATAGGGGTGTGCCCCAGATATGAGGTAATAGCCAAGCCCATAAAATATTCCCAAAGGTAGGAAGTACCAAATACACAGAAGCCCAAATGCTTTTAGATTCATGTCTTCTTGCTAACCTCAGTTTCTCGCTGAAAATCGCTATCATCACCAACGAAATATGCCTTCCAGGATTGGCCACGTTCTACGTAGTAACCTTTTGCTTCCAGATAATCGGCTAAACGGCTTTTGGTTGATAGATTGGGATCTATCTGTTTTGCGATACGCACCTGGCCGGAAATGGAGAATACATCGGGCAAACTCATTAGCCAACTATCTATCACATCATGCCCCCCCATGATGACCATTGGACTTCTCGGTTGGGTAAAATCAATAGCCGGTTTGACGGCTTCGCCTTCTATGACATTATCGCTGTCCAGGTCCCATGTTCGGGAAAGTATCTCATTGCGGTTTTTTAACCAGGTTGGAACAATCACCTGATCGGTATCATACTGACCCCACATGCGGTCAGTATTACCATATCTGATAATCCAGTCATGGCCGCCTGTTTCTGGTGGCCACGGCTTCCGAAAATCCTTGCCAGTCCATTGGCCCCACCAGTCATAGACAAACATCTCAATGGCTCGGCCATCCATGTGTGATTCGCATCTGACAAACAGGTCCACCTGGAGCAACAGTTGAACGTCCATCACCTGCGGGAACTGTGTTGTAAACACCACCTCACAATGCCGTTTTCGGATCTGCATTAAGAGTGTCGCAAAATTTAGGTTGATCCGTGCCATTGAACGACGGCTTGGGAAAGAGCCGGATACCTCGTCTATACAGGTATAAGCGTTCTTGCCCCATTCTGGAAACTCAGTAAGCTCTTCTACCAGATAAGGCGATTGGTAATCAGCAAAAGCTAGATAGTAGTTACTGAGTACTTTGAAATTAGCTCGGTGCTGTCTATAACGTCGCTGCTGCAAATGGGCCGTAGTGCTCATAGCTAAGGATTTGCCGTGGCCCCTACGTCCAATGAACATCACAACGATAGGATGGAACTTCCGATGTACTGAGATTTGTTCTGGATATAAGACATGAGTTTTCGGCCTAGCTTCAAATTGCTGCAAGGACTGGAATATCTCAGCCCGGCTTAATGCCCCGGCTGTGGCCCAGCCATGATTGCCGACAGGCATTAGCGTATGAGATTGTAAGCTAGGCAGTGATTTAATAGTTGTCATTAGCCGCCAGCGTCGCCCCGGAAACGGTTGAACATACCGCCGAATTGCCGACGCATCATTTGCATTCGGCTGATAGCTGTACCAATCTTGACAGCTTCTTCGCGTGCTTTGCCGTTAATGCCAGCACTGGCATTGAATCGCCAGCCAATTACCCCCATCAGATCCATGCTTCCATGCCTGACTGTATTATGCCAGGCAATCATGGACTGAATATAAAGGATCTCTTTCATGGTCATGCGGCCACGGACCACATAATCCTTGGGATCCTCTGAGCCGGTAATCATGGTAATGGCTAGATTCGGGCTTCCCTGACCCATACTAACCAGGATGTCTGACTGACTCGGGACAGCGCTTAAAGGCGATGAATGGCCGTTGCTGTTTTCGTCGGCCATGATGTCAACGGAGATATCCTCCATAGGTTCGGTATTCTCTAGAATCTCAGTCCCGGTTAAATCTTTGGCTTTTCTTCCTCGCACCATTCCTGTTGCTCCTTAACGACGCGCTGCTGAGT